>NZ_AP021861.1:920000-1226666 GCF_009177095.1 Lacipirellula parvula | reverse complement strand
GTGCGTCTTTGTCCTTCGACGCCGCGAACACGAGCACCCGCTCCCGCGCCGCAAAGCTCTCGCGCAGCGACTCCACGAGCGCCGCCACCGAGGCGACGTTGTGCGCCACGTCGAGCACCACCGTCGGCCGGCGGCCGATCACTTCAATCCGTCCCGGCAGCGACGCCTCGGCCAGTCCGGCGCGCATCGCATCGGTCGAGATGCGCCAGCCTTGCCGGCGAAGTTCCAGCGCCGTCGCAATCGCCACCGCGGCGTTGGCCGCCTGATGTTCGCCGAGCATGCGCAATTTGGCGCCGGCGAGTTCAAACCGCTCGTCGCCGAGGGTTGCCGTGAAGTCGACTTCTCCCGCCTCGGCCTGGGCGTCGACCTCGTGTGGAGCGCGATAGGCGTGCGAGAAATCGCGCCGCGCGTCGATCACCCGCGCGCCATGATGACGGGCAATCTCCAGAATCACGTCACGGGCCGAGTCATCGAGTTGGCCGAGGACAACGGGGACGCCATGCTTGATAATTCCGCCCTTTTCCGCGGCAATCTTCGCGGTGGTGTCACCCAGCTGCTTCGTATGATCGAGGCTGATGCTGGTGATCACCGTCACCGCCGGCTGGCAAACGTTCGTCGAATCAAGCCGTCCGCCGAGTCCCACCTCCAGCACGACCGCGTCGACGCGGCGATCGGCGAAGTACATCAGTGCGAGCGCCGTCGTGAGTTCGAAAAACGTCGGCGAAAGCGTCGGATCGTTCGCCGCGGTCGCGGCGTCGTCCATCTGCTGCACGATTGGCCGCAGGCGATCGACGAGCAACACGAGTTCTTCGGCAGAGCAGGGGATGCCGTTGATCGCGAACCGCTCTTCAAGTCGCTCCAAGTGGGGCGAACTGTAGACGCCAACGTCGTACCCGGCTGCTTGCAGAATCGAAGCGATGATCGCCGACGTCGAGCCTTTCCCCTTCGTGCCGGCCACATGCACGATCGGCAGCCCCGCGTCGGGATTGCCAAGCCGGTTGAGCAGCGTCCGCATCCGGTCGAGCTTGAGATGCCGGTCGCCGTACGGCAGCACCGCGACGCGTTCGTAGTTGATCCGGCCGAGCAAAAAGTCGAGAGCGGCGGCGTGGCGATCGGAGGGGGCCGCGTGGGGCATCGGCGGAATTCTTCGAGGTCGGGGAGAGCAGGCGTGGCTACCTCCACGATAGACGCAAGCGACTGCAAGCGACAAGTTGCGAGCGAGCAAAGAAATACATCTCAACACAGAGAGCACAGAGAGCACAGAGACCACAGAGACCACAGAGACCACAGAGACCACAGAGAAGACTAGCCAGGGAATCCCCAGGCTTTCTCTGTGCTCTCTGTGTCCTCCGTGTTGAAAAGTCTTGGTGGCCGAAAATCGCCGGCTGACAATCACCCCAGAAAAAGGTAGAAGGGTCGACGAGGTGCGGGAAACCTCGTCGACCCTTCCGGAGGGGGGAGACGCTAAGGAACTATTGGGTGGAGCGGGAATCTACCCTTCGTTCGTTTTTGGAGTAACCGTCGCGGGTGGGAGATTGGTGATCCGCGTCAGTCGAAAGACTATTATTGCGAATGGGGCGCCAAACGCCGTTCGTGTCGTCTGTCGCCCCGAAATCACGCGACAAGCGACAACCCAAACGCTTACCAAATCGGGGGTTAGGGCTAGTGTCGCCTAAAATCGCATCAGGCGACACAACGACAGCAGGCCGCTTGGGCTTGTAACTCTGGCCACAGCGATTGAAAGAACTTCTCTCGCTCCGGAAACCATGTCGCTTGTACGGCCGTAGGAGAGGAGTTACGGCCTGCCGCCGAGGGGTTCGCCTATGGCCTCGCCAGCCGAGCGGCTATCATGGCAGCCCCGCCGCAACTCCTTACCACTACAGTCCTTCCCGCCGTTGGCGCCCTCATGCTGGTTCTTGAAAACGTCCGCAAAGCCTACGTCGAGCCGGACGGCAAGCCGCTGCCGATTCTCGACGTCGAGCGGTTTGAAATCGCCGCCGGCGAGCAGGTCGTCCTCCGCGGCCGCAGCGGCTGCGGGAAAACGACCCTGCTGAATTGCATCGCCGGGCTCACCACCGTCGACAGCGGCCAAATCATGGTGAACGGCCGCGACGTGACGGCCCTCCCCGAGGCGGTCCGCGACCGCTATCGGGCGACCTACATCGGCTTTGTTTTCCAAACGTTCAACCTGCTGCCAGCATTCACGGCCCTCGAAAACGTGATGCTGGGGATGACGTTCACCGGCGGCAAGCCCGACGCCGTCCGCGCCGCCCAACTGCTAGCCGACGTGGGGCTCGCCCATCGGCTCATCCACAAACCACGAGCCCTGTCGGTCGGCGAACAACAACGCGTCGCCGTCGCCCGCGCCTTGGCCAATCGCCCCGTGCTGCTGCTCGCCGACGAACCGACGGCCAACGTCGATCCGGCCCATCAGCAGCATGTGATCGATCTGCTCCGCTCAGCCTGCGAGCGAGAAAACATTGCGATGCTGCTCGTCACGCATTCGCCCGAAGTGTCGCAGCAATTCAGCCGCGTCGAACAACTGGAACTGGTCAATCGCGCGGCGAGGGTGGCATGAGTTACTTCAAGATCGCTTGGCGAAACATGCAGGAGCGGGCGCTCGCGTCGTCGCTCACGGGGCTGTCGATGGCCCTCGGCGTCGCACTGATGGTGCTGGTGCTCGTGATCCACGAAGTGGTCGTTGCTCAGCTGTCGAACGATGCACAAGGCTACAACTTCATCGTGGCGGGGAAGGGGAGCCCGTACGAGATCGTGCTGACGACAGTCTTCCACGTCGGCAAGCCGCTCTACCCGATTCCGTGGAAGTACTACAACAAGTTTGTCGACGGCGAGTTCGCACAGTACACCGACGTCGCTGTACCCATCTGCCTAGGCGATAGTTATCCCACGGCCGATGGGCAGCTATTTCGCGTCGTCGGGACGACGCCTGATATGTTCGATAAGCTGTCGTACGGGGCCGACGAACAAGGGAATGAGAAGTTCTATGAGTTCTCCTCCGGCAGAAACTTCAAGGCCGATCAATACTTCGAAGGCGTGATCGGCTCAGTGGCCGCGAACCGGACTGGGCTAAAGGTCGGCGACCGCTTCCGCCCCACGCACGGCATGAGTGCCGAGGGAGATAAGCACGATGAGTTCAAGGTCGTCGGGATTCTCGCCCCGACCGGCACGGCCAACGACCGGGCGATGTTCGTCAACGTGGAAGGCTTCCTGCTGCTCGACGGGCATGCTCGGCAGGCGAAAGCCGACGTGATCACTGTGATGCTCGGCGACAAGTCGCATCGCTTCCGAGCAAACGTCACCGGCGAAGAAAATAAAGTCCTCGGCGCGATCCTCGGCTCCGCCGTGGCGGATGCTACTGGCCTTGAACTTGGCGACAAGTTCGGTCCAACCGACGCGCTCAATCGTTCGGGCGCCAAGCAGAACGAATATGAAATCCTCGGCGTGCTTCCGCCGACCAATGCCGCCACCGATCATTCGCTACTAGTCGATCCAAGCGTTTTCCAACTTTTGGACGACGATGAAACGCCGCCATCCGCTGCTCCCGCAGAACCAGCTGCGGTAACGAAAGGCCCCGCCGGCCAACCTGCTCCCTTGCCACTCGCACAACGCGAGGTGACGTCGATTCTCGTGCGGTGTAAGGCCGACCAAATGATGGCCCCGATGGCGATCGACATGGGCGTCAACAAGGGCGACGACCGCACCGCTCAGGCCGTGGCGCCTGTTACCGTCGTCGAGCGTTTGCAATCCAGCTTCCTCGCCCCGATGCGGCTGATCTTGCTCGTCCTCACGGTGATGATCGTCATCGTCGCGGGCATCAGCATCCTGGTGAGCATTTACAACTCGATGAGCGAACGGAGCCACGACATCGCCGTGATGCGGGCGCTTGGCGCCAGTCGCAACGCGGTGATGGCCGTCATCCTGGTCGAGTCGATTTTGCTGTCGATCCTCGGCGGCATCGCCGGCTTGCTGCTGGGGCATGGCGTGCTGGCACTGGCGAGCCCCGTGGTCGAGTACTACACCGGCGTCACGGTGCGGGCATGGAGTTTCTCGTGGCAAGAGATGCTGCTAGTTCCCGGCTTGGTGACATTCGCCGCTTTGGTCGGCTTCCTGCCGGCCCTGTCGGCTTACCGTACCGACGTGGCCAAAACGCTGGGGGGAGCTCGCTAAACCCCGCCAATTGCCCTGCTTTTGCGGTCCTGGCAGCACGGTCAGCGAGCGAGGCGTCCAGCGGCTAATGAGCATCGAGCACTGGCTCTAGCCGGGTCGATACAGACGAGCAGGCCGACCCCAATGGTCGGCTCGAGCTCTGGCGGGATAGAATGTTGGGTTCGGCCTCGGCTGGCTCACGAAGAGGGAGGGAAGCAATGACGATCCGCTTAAAATTCCAGGTTGCTGTCATCGGCTGGCTCGTCGCGGCGATGGTGCTGACCGATATGGCCGCGCCGCTTAACCGCGCCGCCGCATGCCCCTTCTGCAGCGCCGCGATGGCGACGCTCGGCCAGGAGATCGCCGGCGCCGACGGGGCAGTGATCGCCGAACTCGTCCAACCGATGCCAGCCGCGACCGACCTCGCTGCCGGCGCCGTTGATCCGACGACCGCCACGGCGAAATTCCGCATCGTGAAGATCCTCCGCGGCGCCGAGAAAATCGGCGACGTCAAAGAACTCGACGTCGTTTACTTCGGCGAAGACGCCCCCGGCAAGAAGTTCCTCATCACCGGCATCGCCGCGATCACTCCCGACAAGATCGAGTGGACCACCCCCGTGCCCCTGTCCGACCGAGCGGTCGAGTACGTCGAGAAGCTGCCAACGCTTCCCGAGAGCGGCCTCGAACGAATCGCGTTCTTCCAGGAATTTCTCGAGGACGAAGATCCGCTCCTCGCGCAAGACTCGTACGACGAGTTCGCTCGTTCGCCGTACGCCGACGTGTTGGCCCTCGGCCCGCGGATGCATCGCGACCGACTGCTGAAGTGGATTCAAGATCCAACGGTCGGTCCGTCGGGACGCCGGCTCTATCTCACGATGCTCGGCATCTGCGGCCAGCCCGACGATGTGAAGCTGCTGGAGGAATTCCTCAACTACGATTATCAGGTGACCAAGCCGGGCATCATCGCGGCGATTGGCATCACTGGCGCCGTCGGCGTTCCCATCGGCACGGGATTGATCGACGAATCGCTCCACGCCGACGAACGCCGCAAGAAGGAAAGCCTCGACGCGCTGATCGCCTGTTACATCAAGCTCAAGGGCGCCGACGGTTTGGAACTCGTCAACGAAAAGTTCCTCGGCAACCCGACGGTCGAGTACAAGCATCTCCACTCGGCGATCATGGCGCTGCGGTTCCACGGCGAAGAGACCGACATCATTCCGCGCGAGCAGTTGCTGGCGTCGATGCGGCTCGCCCTCGACCACAAAGAGTTCGCCGACCAGGTGATCCCCGATCTCACCCGTTGGGAAGATTGGGACGTCATGCCCCGGTTGGTGAAGATGTTCAAAGATTCGCCCGCCGACGATTGGATTCGCCAGCCGGTGGCGTCGTACGTGTTGGTGGCCGCCGAGCAGCCAGGCGAACCGGGCGAGCGGGGCAGGGCGGCGATTGCGGAGCTGGAGGCCCTCGATCCCGATACGGTCGAGCGAGCCCGCAGTTTGTCGGCCTTCAGCTTCCTGGCGAAAGCCGCGGCCGCTGATGCGACAACGCCGGGGGCGACTCCGGCCGCAGCAACTTCCGCGGACGCCACGACCGCAGCCAGTGCTGAGAAACCAGCCGCCGATGCTAAGGCGGCGGCGACTCCGGCTGCAGCGGCCCCATTGCCGCAGGACGCCCGCGTGCCTGCCGTCAAAGAAACGACCTCCGCCACGCCAAGCACTGCAACGCCGACCGCGGCAAAGGTCACCGTCCAAAAACCGGCTGTGCCGGTAACGCCGGTCGCAACGGCCGACCTCCCGACGCCGAGCAAATTGAAGCTGGTCGGCGTACCATTGTTAGCAGCGGTTGTGCTGCTGGCCGTGTTCGCCGTGCTGCTTCGCGGCGCCGACCCTCGCTCGTCCGAGGAACGTCAGTAGAGTTTTAACAGTCATTCTCGAAACCATGTCTACCGCACAAGCCTTGTCACCGAATCGCACCACCGCCGGCGGCGAAGAGTTCGAATACCGACCGATGAGCACCGGCGCGATTGCGTCGCTCGTCTTCGGACTGTTGTCGACGGTAATCTTTTTCGCCGGCCGCAACGATTTTCAAGATTCGCTGCTGCTGACGCCGTTCCCGATCATTGGGCTGGTGCTCGGGTTCCGCGCGCTGTCGGCCATGCGGGCGAACCCCGGCCAGTTCACCGGCGGCGGCTTCGCGAAGGGGGGCGTCGCGCTGTCGCTCGTCTGCTTGATCGGCGGCCTCGCGTTTGCCGGCTACGTTTACTCGACCGAAGTTCCCGCCGGCTACGAGCGGACCAGCTTCTTGGAACTGAAGCCCGACGAAATCGACCTCCGCGGCAACCACAACATTCCGCCGGAGATCGCCGCCCTCGACGGCAAGAAGGTCTTCATCAAGGGCTACATTCGCCCCGACTCGACGAACAACGGCTACCGCAAGAACATTAGCCAGTTTCTCCTCGTGCGTGATAGCAACAACTGCTGTTTCGGGGAGATCGACTCTGTGAAATACTTCGACCAGATGCTGGTGCGGATGGAGGGGAAAGATCGCGTCGATTACTCCCCCGGGCTGTTCCGCATGGGGGGCACGCTACGCGTCGCTCCAGAGCACGCCCACGATCGGCCAAAAGGCCCCGCATTCGTCCTCGAAGCCGACTATGCCAAATGATGATTCGCTCGCTGCAATGGATGGCATGGAGCGCCCTGCTGATCGGAATCGCCGGTTGCGATAGTGCGCCGTCGTCGAGCGCGTCGTCTCCAGGCCTAAGTCAGCCGCAACAGGAAGCGCCCGCTCCGACGGAGCCCGCCACAGCCGCCGTCGCATCGGCGACTCGCGATGATCGCGAAGTTCAGCCTGCTTCGGCAGTCGCCCCGCCCGCAACGACGCCCGTCGCCGCCACAGCGTCAGCCGCCCCAGTCAAACTGCCCGATCCTGATTCCTCGGGCTACATCGAAGCAACGTTTGACGACCTGAAGTTCGACATGACGAAGACCGAGCTCTTCGATCGCAACATGCTCACCCCCAAGGTGAACGCCTTGATGGGGAAGAAGATCCGCATCCGCGGCTATATCTTCCCAACGCTGCGGAAAACGGGCCTCAACCGCATCGTGCTCGTTCGCGACAACATGGAATGCTGCTTCGGTCCCGGCGCCGCGCTGTTCGATTGCGTGCTGGTGACGATGGCCCCCGGCAAGACGGCTGAGTACACAATCCGCCCCGTCGCCGTCGAAGGCGAGATTCGGCTGGAAGAACTCGCCGGCGGGCCCGACGGCCGGCCGTTGGCGATTTATCAAATGGTGGGGCACGAGGTGGAGTAGGGCGCCACACTTGAAGCGGTTGCTCTACCAAAAATTTGTCCGGCTCCCTCCCCCAGGAGGGGAGGGCTGGGGAGGGGGGATGAACCCTGGTACCAGCTACCGTCACCCCTCCCTAACCCTCCCCCTCAAGGGGAGGGGACCAGAAGAATTCAAAGAAAGGCTTCCTATGCAGCGCCACGCCATCCTTTGCATCTTCGCGCTGCTCGCCGCGCTCACGTCCACGGCCTCTGCTGCCGAACCAACCAAGCAGCCCGCCGATCCGCGTGAAAAAGAAGTCCAAGTACTCCTCAACACCTACTTCACCAGCTGGTCCAAAGCCGACCTGCTCTCCTACGGCAAATGCTTCATGCCGCAGTCGGCGATCCACATGATCGAACCGAGCGGCCGGCTCGTCACGCTGCCGCTGGCGCCGTTCCTCAAAACGCAGCAAGAAGCCCACCGCTCGAATCCGAACAAGATGACCGAGACGGCCGAGCGAACCGAAATTCGCTTCGACGCCGATCTTGCCCACGCCCTGGTTTACTGGAAACTCGTCGACGGCGAACGCATCGAATACGGCTACGACCACTTCACGCTGATGAAGTCCGAAGGCGAATGGCGGATCGCGAACCTCGTCTTCTACGTCGTGAAGCCGCCCGCCGACGAAGCATCAAAATAGGCCCCTCTTAGCCCCCGGTTCTTCAAGCCGGGGGTCGAAGAGCGCCGCCTACTACTCACCCTAAAAACCGCAGTTGAATATCCCACCACACGGCAGCGAAATTGCTTACGTCGCCATCTTCGCGATCGTCGCGATCATCGGGCTGATCGGCACGGTGCGCGATTACGGCTTGCGAGTCTGGCGCTGGCCATGGGGCGTCTGGTTCCGCCGCAGCCCGCCGTCCTGATCTACTTCGCCCGCCGCTTCCCGCGCTGGCTGAAGACAATTAGCGTCAGATCATCCGGCTTGTGCGGCTGCCCCTCAAGCGACGCCTGCATCCGCTGCATCGCCACGCCGGCGATCTTGCTCGCGGCGGTGGCGGCCGAGCCGTTCTTCAGAAAGCCGGTGATCTCGTCCATCTTGAGGTTGTCGAGGACGCCGTCGCTCGCCACGAGCAGGCCGTCGTGCGTCGACATCGTCCGCACGCTGCCGACTTCAACGTGCATCGCCTCGGAGCCGAGGTAGTTCGAAACGAGATGCCGCTCTTCGTGGTCGAGTGCTTCCTGCTCGCCAAGCATCCCCGCTTCCATCGCGTAGCCGACCGGCGAGTGGGAGGTGGTGAGCAGCTTCACCTTGCCGCGGCCGCCGACCATCACGATCTGGGCGTCGCCAATGTGGTAGGGCCGCGCTTCGCCGTTTTCGAGCTGCACGACGGCGAGCGTGGCACCGGCGCCATTCTTCAGTTCGATGATCTGGCGGTTCGCATCTTCGACGCCGTCAAGGATCGCGGTCCGCAGCGATTCGCCCGCCGCAGCCGCCGTGGCGATGTGATTCGTGAGGCAGTCGATTGCAATGCGAGCCGCCTGTTCGCCGTTGGCCATCCCGCCGCAGCCGTCGGCGACGATCAGCACGGCCGAGCCTTCGCCCGTCGCCACTACCGCGGCCGCGTCTTCGTTAGCGGTCGCCTTCTCGGGTTTGCGCGCCGACAACACCGCCACCGACCCGCCCGCCAGCTCGAACACTTCCGGTTCGAGCATGTCGACGTTCAGGTAGACCCGCGATTCAGGGGTGGTGAGTTGCTGACAGTCCATCGTGGTCGCTTGCGTGAACGCGCCGCATCGTTGGCGCACAGCCTATACTCTGCCCAATCGGTCAAGTCTCGCGGAAGTCTGAAGTCCCGCGACGCCGGTCGTCACAACCGCGACTATTGTCCTCCCAGTCGCTTGCAACACCAAGGACAGTGGCTCCAGTAGCCGGGGACGACGCCCCAACCGCAGCTGCCGCACGTCCGATTCGATTCCGGGATCTTCCACTTCTTCCGAACTTTCCGGTGGCACCAGCAGCAGTACCGCATGAACGGCATCAGCACCTTGCGGGTGCATTTGGCGTTCTGGCAGCGGCCTGTGTAGCGTTTGTCGGTGTACTTGCGGGTTGAGGAGGGCTCAAAGCCGGAGCCGTAGCACCAGGGGCAATACTCCCAATCGAGCTTCATGCCGCGGTTGCAGCGTGGGCATTGCTGCGGGAAGTCGGTCGTCCCTTCGTGAGCCAACCGGTTCTTGCCGCACCAGGGGCAGCATTGCATCGGTTCGGAAACGGGGCCATTGCACGCTTGGCAGTTGTGCTTGGCGTCGAGCACTTTGCCGAACTCTTGCTGGAACTGTCGCCGCTGGATCGTCTTCCAGTCGGCGCTGCGGCGCGAGCTCTTCGTGCCGCGCTTCGCCGCCGTGCGGCCTCCCTTGGGCGATTTGATCCGGCTAAACGCCGTGAGCATCGCCTCGCCGTCGGCGAAGCGTTTTTGCGGGGCGAGTTCCATCGCCTTACGCATCAGCTCGATCAGGGCCGGATGCACTTTGCGCTGCAGTTCGCGATAACCTGCCGGCGGCCATTCGAACGGATATTCGGGCAGCCGGCCGGCGAACATCCGGTAGAGCACCAGGCCCATCGCGAAGACATCGCTGCGGAACGAAGGGCGTCCCATCGCCTGTTCCGGCGCCATGTAGCCGAGCGTCCCGGCGCCCGAGGCCCGCAGCGTTCGCTGCGCAACCTTCGCGACGCCGAAGTCGGTGAGCCGCAGGCGGTTGTCTTCGAACAGAATGAAATTGTCGGGCTTGATATCGCAGTGAATGATCTGCTGGCTGTGGGCGTAGGCCACCGAGGCGAGCATCTGCCGCGCGAACTCAAGAGCCGTATCGATCGACAGCCGCCGGCTGATGCGATCGTCGAGCGTCTCGATTCCCAGCGCGCTGACGATGACGAAATACTCGTTGATGAACTGCGCCGTCTTCAGCGGTAGAATGTTCGGATGCTCAAGCTGAGCGACCATGCGAACTTCACGGCGGAAGTCTTCGAGCGCCGAACCGGTGAGCAGGTGAGCGTGCGGAATCTTCAGCGCGACGCGGATGCCTTCGATCTCGTCCTTCGCCTGATAGACGAGGGCGAAGCCCCCTTCGCCGAGCTTGCGTTCGATGATGTACTTGCCGAGCTTTTGCTTGGCTCGCAACAGCTTGTGATGCCGACGCTTCACCGACGTGCCGGGCGCCGCCGCCGCGCTGGGGCGACTACGGTTTGTGGGCGGCGGTCCAGGTTGGCTGTCAGGCGTCATGTGATGCGAATCGAAGGCGGCAAATTCAGTGGTGTGCCGTGCAAGGTAGCAGCGGCCGGCAACGTTCGCGAGAGGAGCTTACAGCGAGTTCGCTCCGCTCAACCTTACGCCACGCCGGGACTGCTATTTCCAGTATCCGAAGCGACCCGCGCCAAGACAACGACCGACTGCCACCGACTGGTTTTCCTCCTCGACGCCAAGGCCCTGTTGTAGCGACAATAGGGCCCATGACCCCGGCGGAACTCGACAGCCTGACGATCCCGGCCCTGCTGGCCGCCACGGTGGCTCAGCAGGGGTCGAAGGAGGCGCTGGGAACGATCCGGGATGGTCAACTGACGTGGCTCTCCTGGAACGACTTGGCCGCCGGCGTCGACCGCTGGCGGGCCCGCCTGGAGGCCTGCGGCGTGGCGGCGGGCGACCGGGTTGCGCAGCTTGGGCCGAACAGCGCCGACTGGATTCTGGTCGACCTGGCAATCCAATCGCTGGGGGCGGTGCATGTGCCTCTCCATGCGGCGTTGGCGGCGGCCCAGGTGGCGGAGCAGGTGGGGCACTCAGGGGCGAAGCTGCTGGTTGTCGATTCGCTAGCGACAGACAACAAACTTCGGGGCACCCTACCAAGCCAAGTCGAAGCCATCGTTCACGACGACTGCCTTTGTTCCCCTCTCTTGAAGGGACGGGAGCAACCGAGCACGGTCGCCAGTGGCAACCGAGCGCAGGGCGGTAGTCTTCTCGTCGTGGAAGAGAGAAACTCCCTCTTCCCCAACACCCTCGCCACCATCCTCTACACCAGCGGCACCACCGGCCCCCCGCGCGGGGTGATGCTCACCCAACGCAACCTCGTCGCCAACGCCGTCGGCGTCACCGACGCGGTCGCCGCGATCGCCGACGAAATCCGCCTCTGCCTGTTGCCGCTGTCGCACATCTACGCGCGGACCTGCGACCTCTACAGTTGGATCTACCGCGGCACGCGGCTCGTGCTCGCGGAGTCGCGCGACACGATCCTCCGCGATTGCCAACTCGCGCGGCCGACCGTCATCAATGCGGTCCCCTACTTCTATCAGAAGGTCGCCGACGGCTTGGCGGAAACGCCCGCCGCCGATACGGCCGGAGCACTCCGCAACGCTCTCGGCGGCGCGGTAAAACGGTGCTACTGCGGCGGGGCCGGCTTGGCGCCCGAAGTCGAAGCCTGTTTCGAATCGCAAGAACTGCCGATTCTGAGCGGCTACGGCCTCACCGAGGCGAGTCCCGTCGTCACCGCGACGACCTTTGACTCTTACGCCGCGGGGACGGTGGGCCGGCCGCTGCCAAACCTGGAAGTCCGCCTCGCCGACGACGGCGAATTGCAAGTTCGCGGGCCAAACGTGATGGCCGGCTACTGGCGCGACGAGACGGCGACAGCCGCGGCAATTCAGGACGGTTGGCTGCAGACGGGCGATCTGGCCGTTTGGAGCGAGACGGGCAACCTGCGAATTGTCGGCCGCAAGCGGGAGATGATCGTCCTCGCCACGGGCAACAAAGTGGCGCCGACGCGGATCGAGCAGCTGTTGGTTGGTTCGCCCTGGATCGAACAATGCTGCGTCGTCGGCGACGGTCGCAAGTGCCTCGCGGCGCTGATCGTGCCAAACCCTGATAAGCTCCGGCAAGAAATTCGCCGCCGCCGGCTGTGGGTTTGGTCGCGGCGGCGAGCGCTGACGCATCCCAAGGTGCTCGCCCTGTACCGCGAGGAAATCGACCGTTGTTTGGCGGCCGCGGCAAGCTTCGAGCAGGTGGGGCCGTTTACTCTGCTCGGCCGCGGGTTTTCGATTGAGGCGGGGGAGATGACGCCGAAGCTTAGTTTGTGCCGGGGGGTGATTGAGCGCGTCTTTTCTGGTGAGATAGAGGCGTTGTATCGTGGGGGACCGGGGGCGAGGACGCCCCGGCTCGCGACTTGATTTGATGCTGGCGCTTTTGCTGAACCCTGAAACTCGAACCCTGCCTGCTGCCATGGCTAAATACCGCGCACTCTACACCGACTACCCCTGGGCCGACGTCGAGATCGAACGTCGGCTGCTCGCCGAAGTTGATTGCGAGTTGATCGTCGCCCCCGACAACAAGGAAGAGACGCAGGCCCGGCTGGCTTCGGGGATGGACGTCATTCTCACCTGCTGGGCGCCGGTGACCGCGCGGGTGATCGACGCCGCCGACCGTTGCCGCCACATCGCGCGGACGGGAATCGGGCTCGACAACATCAACGTCGAGCATGCGACGAAGCGTAAGATCCTCGTCACCAACGTCCCCGACTACTGCGTCAACGAGGTCGCCGAGCATACGATCGGCCTCATCTTCGCGCTCGGTCGCGGCATCGCCGGCTATCACCTGGCGACGAAGAACGGCCAGTACGATCTCGTCGCGGGGCTGCCGGCTGAGCGAATCAGCGGCAAGACGCTCGGCATTATCGGGCTCGGGCAGATCGGCAAGATTCTCGCCCGCCGCGCGCATGGCGTTGGGATGCGGGTGATCGGCACGAACCGTTCTGGGACGACGCACGACGGCGTCGATTGGGTTCGCCTCCACGATCTGCTCGCCCAGAGCGACTACGTTTCCGTGCAAGCCCCGTTGACGCCTGAGACGAAGCATCTCATCAATCGCGAAACGTTGCGGATGATGAAGCCGACCGCATATCTCATCAACACGGCTCGCGGCGGGTTGGTCGATCACGCGGCGCTGGCCGAGGCGCTGCAGGCAGGCGTCATTGCCGGGGCGGCGCTCGACGTGCAAACGCCGGAGCCGCCCGATCTTTCGCAGGCGCCTTACAACGATCCTCGCGTGATCGTCACGCCGCACGTGGCGTTTTACTCGAGCCAGGCGACCGACGAACTGCGGACCCGCGTCGGCCAGCAGGTCGCCGCGTTTCTCCGTGGCGAGCGACCGGAGAACATCGTCAATCCAGCGGCGATCGACTCTTGACTGCTGCGTCGGTTGAAGACTGGACAGGATCACAGGATTGCGGGCGGATTTACAGGATGAATTGCAAAGGGTATTTATCCAGTCGATCCGAGACCATCCTGTAATCCTGTCGAAAAAACTCTGTGGACTTAGCCACTGCGCAGTCACATAGCGGCTACTCGCAAAATTTCTGTGCGCACGTCCGTAAATTCAGCTGATCGGGCCTCATTCTCGTCATAACTCCACCAGCCCGTGTAACGCCTTTCGCGAGCTTTGACTCGCCCCTTCCTGCGGCCTATATACCGTTGGAATAACCTCTCTTCGCGAGGCGGGACTTCGGCCGAAGCCCTGCTGCGCGACGATATAGACAGACTTCATCGAAATCGCAACGTTGGGTTAGGCGTCGTCATGGAAGAAGCCAAGTCGCGCCCCGGTTTTCCGGGTGATCGAGCGCAGGTCGCAGCCGAGAAGCTGCGCGCCCTGCGCGAACGCGCGAACCAAGCTCTCGACGACCATCGCAAACGGCTCGCACAGATCGAGACCGAGCTCAGCGACCGCGTTCGCCAGCTGGCTGAGGAATTCGAAACGGCCGCCGAGGGAATCGAAAAGCATCTTCCCGGCAGCCGCGACGCCGAAGTCGCGGCGCTCCGCGAACAACTCGAAGAAAATCGGGCCAAGCACGAGAAGTTCGTCCAGCAGCTCGCCCTCGCGCGGAAGCAGATCGACGCGATTCAGTCGGAGCCGTGCCCTGCGTGCGACGAAGCGGCTGGTCACATCGCCGACGCCCAGGCGGAGATTCGCCAGCTGCGTGAACAGCTCGCCGGCTTGGAATCGCAGCGGCAAGAAGACCGTAGCCGCAACGAAAAAGTCGCCGAACAAGTCGCGGCCGCCCGGCAGGCGATCGGCGACATGCAAGCCCGCTCCAGCGAGCAGGCGACGCAACTGCAGGCTGAGCTCGAATTGGCCGCAGCGGCTCGCACGGCTGCGGAAGAGCAAACGATCGCTGCGCTCAACGACCTGGAACGGTTGCAGGCCGAGTACGACAAACTTGAGCAGGAGAGCCAGTCGACCGAGAAGCTCGAAGCGGCCCTCGCCGAAGAGCGGACGCGCGGAACGGCGGAAGTCGAACAAGTTCGCAGCGAGCTCGCCGTCAGCCAGCGCGAGCTGCAAGAATCGCAATCGGCCCTCGCCGCAGCACACTTGCAGGCCGACTCGATTCAGGAAGAGTCGACGAAGCTAACGGCGGCCAACGCGAAGCTTGAATCGCAACTCGCCATGCTTCAGACGAGCCATGCCACTGAGCTGACGTCGCTGCAATCGCTGCTCGACGACGCCACTGCGGCCCGCGACGAACTGCAAGCCGCGGTTGAAGCGGCTCATGGCCAAATCGACGCCCTTGAGCAAGAAGCCGCGGCGTCGGTGCCCGAACTGGAACGGCAGTTCGAGCAGTTCCAAATGGAAGTTGAAGCGGCGGAGACGGCGCGGGCGGCGGTACTAGCACATCTCGACGCCACCAAGGCTGAACTCGCGTCGCTGCGTGAAACCACGTGCCCCCGTGCCGATCTCGATGCCTTACAAAACAAGTTCGGGCTCACGCTTTCCGAGGTGCAGAAACTGAAGCGGGAGAACAGCGAGCTGCGCGACGCCGCCCCGATGGCGACCGCCGCTGCTGTGGATCCGGAACTAACGGCCAAGCTGCAGGAAGCGGTCACCGAACGCGACGCCCTCGCCGCGCGCGTAGTCGAACTCGAATCGCAACCGCTGCCGACGGCGGCCCCTGCGGACGACTCGGCGATCCGGCAGCAGATGGAAGATCTGCAGCACCGGTTCGAGATGACGCTCGACGATCTCCGCAAAGCCAACCAGATCAACCACGAGCTACGTGGACAACTCGCGACGGCTCAATCGTCGTCGGGCGCCCCGGTCCATAGCGGTGGCAGCGACTGGGCGTCGCAGCGGGCCCGCTTGATGGCGATGCTCGAAGACGAAGAGTGCGAAGGCGCCGTCACGCCGGAACGCCGCAAGGAGCGGGCGAAGATCGAAGATGCGATCTCCGCGACCGATAACGCCATCGCTGAGAAGGATCGCGAGCTTGCCGAGTTGCGTGCGAACGGCGGGGGAATCGTTGACGAAGCTGCGGCCAACCAGCGGCTCGTCGCCGAAGCGGTCGACGCCGACGCCTCGATTATCGCCGAGCGCGAAAAGCTCGCTCAACTGCAAGCCGAGTGGGAAGAAAAGCTGCGGGCCGCCGAACTCGAAGCCTCGCTGGAGCGGGCGAAGCTCGCCCGCGAACAAGCGGCGTTGCGAGATAAAATGTCGGAGTTCCAGAAGACCGATCCGCAGGGGATCCTCGCTAACGACGCCGACGGCAAACCGCGACGCCGGTGGTTGGCAGCGCTCGGCCTCGGTGAAGAGGGCGAAGACGGCAAGACGAAGTAACGCTGCCACAAATAAACTACGACGGCATTCACTCTAGCCCCGGGCTCCGCCCGGGGGTCGCCCACCATTCCGCTACGCGTTGCGTGACGCGACGCCACCCCCGGGCAGAGCCAGGGGCTAAAACGACATCGTTTCGATCGGCGCGTAGTCGTCGGTAAACAGCGTCGCCTGCTTCATCGGCGGCAGCGTCGTCAGCAGGTCGTTGACCATCCGCCGCACCTCGGCGTTGCCGATATGTGAAGGCGACTCGTACGCCACGGCTTTCGCGAGCCAATCCTCGGGGCTCAGCTTCTGGTCGCTGTTCACCGCGACGAGCATCACGTTCGTCGATTGGTCGCGCAGCCCCAACTGATGGTAAAGGGCAAAAGCGTGAACCTGCGGAAATGCCTCACCGAGGGTCGTGTACATCGACTCGAAAATCCTCGCGTTCTCGCCGCGGACGGCGCTGTTGACGTTCATCACCAACACGCCGCCAGGAGCCAGCTTCTGCCGGCAAAGCTGAAAGAACTCACGGGTCACCAGGTGGAATGGAATGCGCCCGCCAATCGTGAAGGCATCGAGAAAGATCGCGTCGTAGTGCCCATCAGGACTATTGCGGACGAACGTCCGGCCGTCGGCCGCGATCGCGCGGATGTTCTCCCCCTCGGGCATGTAGAAATCCATGCGAGCGACGTCGAGCACAGCCTGGTCGATGTCGACGACGTCGATCTCCATCGTCGGATCATGCTCATGAAACGCCTTCGGGCCGACGCCGCCGCCGGCGCCGATGAACAGCGCCCGGCGGATTTTTGGTTGCGGTAAGAAGGCGAGGTTGAAGTAGTTGGTGTAAAGGCTCTTCGTGCGGTGCGGCGGGCTAAGTTCGATCGCGCTCTCCGTAAAACGGTCGAACTTCAGCTCACGTTGCGAGTCGAGCTTGTTGTCGATGACCGAAATATGGTGATACGGCGTGTTGATCTCGCGAACGAGTTCGCTCCCTGGCGGCAGCGAGGCGGCTCGCAGGTCGCCGAGGCCGAAGATCCCAGCCGCCACCGCAGCGAGAATAACGGCGCTCCCGCGAATCGCGGCGCCGCCGCTGCCGAACTGGAAGGTCGCGATGGCGACGATAGCGAGCGCTCCGGCGAGCCCTTTGAGAATTGCTCCGGCGCCGAAGTTGGGGATCAACACAAACGTCGTCAGCATCGTGCCGAGAATGCTGCCGAGCGTCGATAGTGCGTACAGCGTGCCGGCCGTCTTGCCGACCGAAGCGACTGTCGACGTGGCGAGCCGAATCGCGAACGGCGAGACCATGCCCATGCCGATGCTTGGGAGCAAAAACAAAATAGCGCCCGCCAGAAACGGTCCCGATTTCTCGCCAAACTTGGCCCGCAGGATCGCATCGCAAACAGGCTGACCGATGATAACGATCAGAAACATCAGCGCTGCAACCGCCAGCAGAATTGTGTTGAGCAGCGCGCGCGACGGATAGCGATCGGAAAGCCCGCCGCCGATGTAGTAACCGACGCTCAGTGCGATGAGGAACAGCGAGATCAGGCTGCCCCAGACGAAGACCGAGTTGCCGAAGTAAGGCGCCAGGATCCGGCTGCCGACAATCTCGAGGCCCATCAGCACGGCGCCCGAGACGAGGACGAGCAGCTTGAGGCCGAGGCTGGGGGGGAGCAGCGAGAAGGCCTTGCGTTGGGCTGTTCGCGTTAATGACAGGTCGGTCGTAGATGAATCGGTGGTGTGCTGCGCCGCCATGAATTGCTCAGATCTGAGGTGTACTTGGAAGGACCGCGGGGATGAACCCCGCGGCTCGCTCTCTTATTGATGAGATGACTCGCGCCGCAGTCGCCGCGGCATTTCTTGGAAGTCGAGCGACGACTTGAAACGTCGGTCGAGCGTCTTGCCACGGCGGGTCAACTCGTTCGCATCGAGGCGAGCCGCGTCGGTCGTCGCGACTGCGACGACGCCGTTGAACTGCGACATTTGGAAGATATAAACCTGCGAGAACGCCGCGTTCAGTTCGCGAATGTCGGCTTCCAGCTCTTCGTGCGGATTGAGATTGAACGCCACGACGCCGCCCGGCTTCAACTTCGTCTGCAACTGCTTGTAAAACTGCTGCGTGCGAAGCGCGAGCGGCGCCCCCGTGCCGTCGGTCTCCGCCGACGGTTTCAGGAACGCGTCCATGTAGATCACGTCATACGCTTGCTCTTTCGCCGCGGCGATGAACTTCAAACCATCGGCGGTAAAGATTTTCACGTTCTCGGTCGGCTTCGTGCCAAACATGTCGGCAGCCAGTTTCACCACCAGCGGATCGATCTCCACCGCGTCGATCTTCACGCCGGGGTCGGTCTGCTGCAGGTAATGAACCATGCTGCCGCCGCCGAGGCCGACGATCAGCACCTGCTTGGGCTCGGGCTGGAACAGGTAGCTCGCGAACAGAAATCGCAGATACTCGAACTTGAGGTCAGCAGGGCGCCGAATGTCCATCTGCGTTTCGAGGACTTCCTGGCCGTTGTCGCGGACGAAGATCATCGAGCGGATCGGCCCGCGGCGGCGAACGCGAATGTGCGAGTAGTCGGACTTGCCGTCGTATTCGAGTTCGCCAGCGGCGTTTTCGAGCGCTGAGCGCACCGATTGCGCGCTCGACGGCGATACCGACGACGCAGTTGCTAGCATCGCCAGCAGCGCGGCGAGCCCGCGGCGAAGCGACTCTCGGCAATGGGCGGACAGTAGTTTCATGGCTAGCAGTTTACCGGAGCCGTGAATTCTCGCATACGTCACGCACGAGGCTACCTAGCCCCGCCCCGGCTGATCTTGTGACAGGATCGCGGCCCACCTAAAATCCGCCGCCGCGCGAGCTCAAACGTCCGCGCCGCCTGCGTCCCGGCATGCTCTCGGAACGCCCCTGAACACACCCGAAACATCGCGAGATCGTCTCGAAACGCCGAGACTTGCCGCACTTTTCCAGTTAGAGAGAACCATGCGATTCGATCCGAAGCGGATTGTGAAGGCCGTCAACAAGCTCCACCACGAAACCGTCGCCCGCTGGCATCAAGTGGAGCCCGACAACGCCTACAGCGAGTTCCTCGGCACGGTCTGTCAGCAGCACCAATACAACTTCCTGCTGTGGCACGAAGAAGACATCGCTCGCAGCCCCGAAGTCACCGACGCCCGCATCGCGATGGTGAAGCGCGCGATCGACGGTTACAACCAGCAACGCAACGACTGGATCGAGCGGATCGACGAAGCCTTCTTGGAACTCCTTTCCGAAGCCAGCGTCAAGCCGGCCGCCAATGCCCGGCTGAACACCGAAACGCCCGGCGCTTCGATCGATCGCCTGTCGATCATGTCGCTGCGGATCTTCCACTTGGAAGAACAGCTTGAGCGGACCGACGTCGACGCCGCCCACATCGAGCGCGTCCAGCAGCGTCTCGCTCGGTGCCGCGTCCAGCAGGGCGACCTCTCGCAATCGCTGGCCGAGCATCTGTTCGACCTCGGCGCCGGACGGAAGATCCTCAAGGTCTACCGCCAGATGAAGATGTACAACGACGCGACGCTCAACCCGTACCTGTATCAGGCCGGGAAGAAGCAAGCGGCATAAGCCGCACACGCGGGCAATTTGCAACTAGCCGGGGGCGGCTCACAAACATCGGGATGGGAATCTATGGCCACGGTTAGTTCGGCCTCGAATCTACGGCGGGCACAAATGGCGGCGACGCTCGCGCCGCGCGTCGCCAATAGCCGCCGCGTCCTGCAGGTGATCACCCCGTCGCACATGTCGGGCGCCGAGATGCAACTCGTGCGGCTCACCCGCAAGCTCCGCGCTCGCGGCCACGAGATGCCGGTGCTCGTGAAGCACGATTCGCCCGCGATCGAGCATATGCTTGAGCAAGGCATGTCGGTCGATCGCGCTCGCATCGGCGGCAAAGTGAACTTCATGGCGATCTCGCGGATCGCTCGCGCGGCTCGACAACATCATGTCGATCTGGTGCAATCGACGCTCTCGACTGCCAGCTGGTGGACCGGTTGGCTGGAAGCGTTCGGCGGGCCAAAGTCGGTCGGCCATGTGCAAGGTTTTACATCGGCTCGGTGGCATCGTCGGCAGAGCCATCTGCTGGCCGTCTCGGGCGCCGTGCGCGACGATTTGGTTGCGCAAGGCATTCCGCGCGAGCGCATCACCGTGCTGATGAACGCCCTCGAAGCCGATGAGTATCGTCCGCAGCGCGACCCGCTTGCGGTGCGGGCCGAGTTCGGCGCCGACGCGACGACGCCGGTGGTGGGGACGTTTGCCCACCTCTCGGTGAAGAAGGGTTACCGCGAATTGTTCGCGGCGATGCCGCAGATTTTGGCCGCCGTTCCAAACGCCCAGTTCTGGATCATGGGCCGCGGACCGCTGCGTGACGAACTCGAACAAGCCGCCCGTGCCGGCGGCTACCTGAAACAAGTTCGCTTCGCCGGCTTCCGCCGCGATGCGTGCGACGTGATGAACGCCATCGACGTGATGGCCCTCCCCTCGCATCGAGAGCCGTGCGCACTCGCTTACATCGAAGCCGCGCTGTTGGCCAAACCGATCGTCGCCTGTCGTGCCGGCGGGGCGCCCGAATCGATCGCCGACGGCGAGACTGGCATCCTGGCGCCCGTGGGCGATAGCCGAGCAATTGGCGAGGCGATCCTCACACTGCTCGAGAACCGCGATTTCGCCGCCCGTATGGGCAAAGCCGGCCACGAACGAGCCCGCGAGGTCTTCTCTTGGTCGCGTTTCACCACGACGCTGGAAGGCGTCTGGGACCGCGTGCTGTCGGAACGCTAAGTAGCCCGCGAGTTGCCCTAGCCCCGGGCTCCGCCCGGGGGTTGCACTACGCGTGACGAAGCTAACCGGAATGGATGCCGACCCCCCAGGCAGAGCCCGGGGCTAAAATGCTTAAGCACAGCGACGCAATTGGCTCGCGTCGAGTAACTGCCGGCAAGCCTTTTCGACCATGTCGACGCTAATCTCGCGCATTGCCGAGTCGTCGGCCTTCCGCCGCTCTTGAGCGGAGCCTGACTCGTAGCGAACCTGCAGGCGAATGTTGTGCGGCCCATAAGCCCCGCACCAGTCGGCGATGCTCGGGCCATGCAGGCTGATGGTCGGCGTGCCGACGGCGACGGCAAGGTGCATCGGCCCCGTGTCGGAACCGACGAACAACGCCGCCCGGCGGCAAACGGCGCCAAGCTCCAGCACGGACGTCGGCGGCGCCAAACGCGCCGCGCCGCTACTCGCGGCAACGATCGCCTCGGCCAGCGGCTTTTCCGCCGGCAGACCCCACACGGCGAGCGTGGGAATGCCATAGTCGCGCTCCAACCGACCGGCCAGTTCGCCGTAACGCTCCGGCGGCCAAATCTTCGACGCCCAACCGGCGCCAGGATTCATCACCACGTAGCGGCCCCGCGGCAACTCTTCGGTGTGCAAAATCTGGTCGGCTAGCAAGCCGTCGGAACTCCGCTCTGGCAGATCAAACTCGGTAAGCGGCGACGTGATGCCGAGCGGCTTCAACAGTTCTAGGTAATGATCGATGACATGCTCGCCGCCCACGGGGACGAGCTCATTGTGGAACCATTTGCTCAGTTCGCGGCCGTCGCTGCCCGCTTTGCCGATGCGACGGCGGGCGCCGCTCAGCTTCGCAGCAATGGCGCTTTTGGTGAGGCACTGCAGGTCGATTGCGACGTCGAAACGCAGCCCCCGCATTTTACGGCGGAGTGCTAGCACGGTGCGCGGCGACTTCAGCCAACCTCGCGGCGCCCGGATCACATAATCGATCGCCGGATGAGCTTCCAGCAAGTCGGCGGTACGGCCTTCGACGATCCAGCCGATCGATGCTTGCGGGTAGGCCGCACGCAACGCACAGGCCACAGGGACGCCGTGAATGACGTCTCCCAGGGCCGAGAGCCGAACGATGAGAATCCGCGGTGCGTCGCCGAGTGGAGGATGTGCGGTCATGGCGAGGAAATTAACAGCCCCTCTCACCACGAACAAGACAAACTGGGCAGCCGCGGCTCTCGTTACAACGTTCCAGCCCCGGGCTCCGCCCGGGGGTCGGTCGCCATGCCAGTGGGCGGCGTCGCGCGTGGTGCAACCCCCGGGCGGAGCCCGGGGCTAGGGGAAGTGACGACACACTACACCGTTACATAAAGCCGATTTTATCTTCCGTTCAGCAGCCGTTTACGGCAGCCTCGTATCTTTTCCTGTGCGGCCTTGATTGCTCAGGTTCACACGAGCCGAAGGCCAAACGGAAACAGGGGAAAGGCGATGATTTGCCACTATGAATCGCTTGTCGAGCTACGAGCCGCGTGGGACGCGCTCGACCGAAACCGCGTCCTGCGACCTGGCGTCACAGTGCTGGTGCTCGACCGCCATTCCACGGGAGATCTGCCGACGTTGATTCGCCGCGAGCCGCGACGCTCGCGACTGATTATCGCCGCCGCTGAAGGCGCTCTCCCGCAGTCAGCCATCAGCGAGCTTGCCGATGCCGGACCATGCGGATGGAGCGAAATCTGGCACGCCGATGATTGGCGGCAAGCCGTTGCCGCGGCACGGCAATCGCTGCGCGACGGGGAAGAACTGGCGCTCTTCTGGCCAGCCTGGCACGATCAGCAGGGGAAATCACCCCGGCGGCTGCCGCCTCACGCTGGTACAATTGAGCGTTCCGGCTTACCTCTCCAGCGTCGAACCATGAACACCTTGCACGAAAGCGTCGCATGAGCAGTCGCATTCTGGTGATCGAAGACGAGGCGCGGATTGCCGACTTCCTGGTCCGCGGCCTCCGAGAGGAGGGCTACCAGGTCGAGCATGCCGCCGACGGCCCAAGCGGCTGGGTGGCGCTGCAGCATGGCACGTGGGACTTGGTGCTCTTCGATTGGTGGTTGCCGGGCGAAGACGGCATTAGCCTGCTCCGTCGTTTTCGCGCGAAAGATCGTAAGACGCCGGTGCTGTTCCTCACGGCTCGCGACGGCGTGGGCGAGCGGGTCGAAGGCCTCGACGCCGGCGCCGACGATTATCTCTGCAAGCCGTTTGCATTCGAAGAACTCCTCGCCCGCGTGCGAGCATTGCTGAGACGGCCGGAGCAATCGACCTCGCTCGCACTCGATTACGGCGACATCCACGCCGACCTGGGAAGCCAACGCGCCAGCCGCGACGGCTCGCCGCTTGATCTGACCGCGAAAGAGTTCTCGCTCCTTTGCTTGTTCCTGCGTTATCCAGGAAAGGTCTTGTCGCGAACGCGGATCTTCGACGCCGTTTGGAACGAGCAATACGACGGCTTGTCGAACACGCTGGAGGTCCATGTGAAGGAACTCCGCCGCAAGCTCGAAGCTTTTGGCCCGCGCGTCATTCAAACGCGACGCGGCCGCGGCTATGTGCTCGACGCCTCCGGCAGCGACGAGGCGTAACCATGACGTTGGTCAATCGCGTCTCGGCATTCTTCCTGGCGGCGCTCGCGATCGTGCTGGTCGTCTACTCCGGGCTGTTCTACGCTTTCGTCCGTGGGCGACTTGTGCAACAGTTCGACCAGGAACTGCATGGCGCCCTTTACTCGCTCGTTGCCGCGATTGAAGTCGAGCCTGAAGAAGTGAAATGGCAGCCGCTCGAACATGCCATCGCGCTCGGCAGCGGCGCGGGGCCGGAAGAGGTGCGGTGGGTCGTCATCGGCGACCGGTCGCAGATCGTCGAACAATCGCGTAATTCCACGCCTGAAATCGTCGCCGAAGCCAAGCGGATCGCGACGGAGGCGGCGACTAACGATCAAACCGCCGGCGAAACGCAGGCGCCTGGCGAACTGAACATTCTCTACCAGCGGCTCACCGCGCCCGATCCGATTCGGCTGGACCGTGAACTCGACGAGTTCGACGAATTGGTCGTCGTCGTCGCCCGCTCGACGGCCGACATGGATGCAAATCTGCAGCGGCTGCTGACCCTCGTCATTCTGCTGCCGCTCGCGGCGTGGCTGCTCGCGGCGGCGCTCGGCCGCTGGTTCGGAGCCCGCGCGCTCCGGCCAGTACTCGAAATGTCGCAGCGGGCGCGATCGATTGCCGGCAGCGATTTCAAAAGTCGCCTGCCAGCGCCCGACTCGGGCGACGAACTCGCCGACCTGGGCCAATCGTTCAACACGCTGCTTGATCGCCAGCAACGAGCCTACGAACAACAGCGCCGCTTCGCCGGCGACGCGGCCCATGAACTCCGCACGCCCCTCACCGTGCTGTTGGGGCAAATGGACGTCGCGCTGCGGCGGCCGCGCACAGCGGAAGAATATGCCGATACGCTCGGGGTATTGCGGGACGAAGCGAACGAGTTGCAGCAAATTGTCGAGTCGCTGCTATTCCTCGCGCGCACATCGGAGGATGCGACGCTGCCCGGCAGCGAATCGATTGAGTTGGCCGAGTGGCTGCCGCGATATATGGAACGTTGGCAGAACGACCCACGTCGCGGCGACCTGCAGCTAGAGGTGCAGCTTCCACCGAACGCCACGGTCAGCGCGCCGCCTGCCCTGCTCAACCGTCTGCTCGACAATTTGATTTCGAACGCCGCGAAGTACAGCGCGCCCGGCACGCCGATTACCGTAACGGCCACAGGGAGCGCCGATGCGGCCGCGATCAGCGTCGCCGACCAGGGCCGCGGCATCTCACCCGAAGATCAGGCGACGGTCTTCGAGCCCTTCTTCCGCAGCAAGAGCGCCCGCGATGCGGGGATTGCCGGGACGGGATTGGGACTGGCCATCGCGTCGCGGATCGTCGCGGCGCTAGGCGGGCGGTTGGAGTGCCACAGCGAACTCAGCCGCGGCAGTACGTTCACGCTTACGCTGCCGACCCGCCTGTCGCAACCGCCCCAGCAGCCGCGGCTCAACGAGCCGCCGGAGCGGTGATCGCCTCACACGGAATCTTCTGGTCCCCTCCCCTTGAGGGGGAGGGTTAGGGAGGGGTGAAAGCAGCGGGTACCAGAGTTCCACCCCCTCCCCAGCCCTCCCCTCAAGGGGGAGGGAGCCACAAAGACATTATGCGGTGGTGCTCATGCCACTGGCACGAAGAGGATACAAAATGTTGACGGCTACTTCGTCAGTTCAGCCAACGTCTGTTGCAGTTCGCGCCGAGTCGCTTCGCTAAACTCGATATCAAACCAAGCAACCTTCCCCTGGCCATCCAGCACATAGACCCGCGGCAGCCACGACTCGCCGACTTGAGCAAGAGCCTTGCCGTCGGCGTCGGCTAGTTGCGTGAGCGTCGTACCCGCGGCGTTGATCAGCTTTTGACCGGCATCGTTGGGGGCTCCCTCAACAACGCCGACGAACGCAGCTCCCTTGCCGCCGTAAGTCGCCGCTTCCTTAGCCACATCGGCCAGGGCGCCTTCGGCCATCCAACGGTCGGGCGCCCAAAACAGGACCACAGTCGCCTTCGCCCCCTTGAGGTCGGCGAGCTTCGCGTTGCCGCCGCCGATCTTCGGGAGTTCGAGCTGCGGGAACGGCTCGCCGACGTTCACCTTGCAGATCGCGGCATGCTCCGAGGCGAGCATCACCGGCGGCACCTTCGCGGAATATTCTTCGGTGATCGGCTTCGCGGCCGTCCGGACGATCGGCCCGGCAGGGGTCACGGCGCCGTCGGAGCCAGCTCCCGCGTTCGACGACTTCTCGTCGTTTGCTTCAGCCACTTGAGCTGCCGCCGCGCCGATGGCCGGCTCGCTGCAGCCAGCCAGGAAAGGAACAATACCGCCGCCGCTGATGATCGCGGCCGCTAACTTGCTTGTCCAACCCGCTCGATCCATGACTCGATTCTCCTGCCAGTGGCGCAACGCCCTCATTCTCGCCGGGGCGATCGAGGGGTCAACTGCAGTCAACAGGAACCATAGTCCTGGCGGATCGAATATTCCATCCGCAGCGGCGCCAGTTGCGAAGATGTAACGCTGGCGCCGATCGCGCTACTGAACGAGTTTGATCGCCAAATCGCGCAGTTGCCGGGCGTCGACGGTCCCCGGGGCGTCGGTCATCAGATCCGACGCCTTTTGCGTTTTCGGGAACGCAATGCAGTCGCGGATGCTTTCCAGGCGGCCGAACAGCATGATCCAGCGGTCGACGCCGAGGGCGATGCCGCCGTGCGGCGGGGCGCCGTATTGCAAGGCGTCGAGCAGGAAGCCGAACCGCTCCTGTTGCGTCGCATCGTCGATGCCGAGGAGCGCGAAGACCTTCGACTGCACCTCCGAGTCGTGAATACGAATCGTGCCGCCGCCCGCCTCGCTGCCGTTGATCACCAGGTCGTACGCCTTCGCCCGCATCTTGCCGGGGTCGGTATCGAGCAGCGCGACATGCTCGTCGAGCGGCGCCGTGAACGGGTGATGCATCGCGGCCCAGTGGCCCGACTCTTCGTCCTTGGCGAACATCGGGAACTCGATGACCCACGAAAAGTTCATCGCCTGCGGATCGTACAGCTTCATCTCACGGCCGACCTTGGTCCGCAGGGCGTGCAGCACCTTGCAGGTCGCTTCCCAGTTGTCGGCCGAGAACAGGACGAGGTCGCCCGGCTTCGAGCCAAGCCGCGCAGCAAACTGTGCGAGCAGTTCCGGCGAGAAGAACTTAGCGATCGTCGAGTTCAGCTTGCCGTCTTCCTCGCACTTGAACCAGGCGAGGCCCTTGGCGCCAAAGCCCTTCACGAATTCGGTGAGCCCGTCGATGCCGCGGCGGGAGTAAAACTCGCCACCCTTGGGGACGTTGATCGCGCGGACCTTGCCGCCGCCGTCGACGACCGCTTTGAAGACGCCGAATTCGCTCTGCGGGGCGAGGTCGGTTAGGTCAACGATCTCGCAGCCGAACCGCAGGTCAGGCGCGTCGTGGCCAAACCGCTCCATCGCTTCGTCGTAGCGCAAACGGGGCAACGGCAGCGGCACGTCGATGCCGAGCTCTTCCTTGGCCAGCTTCGCGACGAGGCCGTCGATGATGCCGATGACGTCATCGCTGTCGACGAACGACATTTCAACGTCGAGCTGCGTGAACTCCGGCTGACGATCGGCCCGCAAGTCTTCGTCGCGGAAGCAGCGGGCGACCTGCACGTAGCGGTCGTAGCCGGCGATCATCAGAATCTGCTTGTAGAGCTGCGGCGACTGCGGCAGAGCGTAGAAATGCCCATGATGCACGCGGCTCGGCACGAGGTAGTCGCGGGCGCCCTCCGGCGTGCTGCGACCGAGGCAGGGGGTTTCGACGTCGAGGAAATGATGGTCGGCGAAGTAGTCGCGCATCCCCTTCACCATGCGGTCGCGCATGATGAGCACCTTTTGCAGTTCCGGACGACGCAGGTCGAGGTAGCGGTGCTTGAGCCGCAGGTCTTCGCCCGGCAGGTCTTGGGCGTGGGCGTTCGGCGACACGGGCGGCGTGAGGCTCTTATTGAGAATCTCCAGGGCCGTTGCCCGCAGCTCGATCTTGCCGGTCGACAGCTTCGGGTTAGCCATGCCTTCCGGCCGAACGGCGACAACGCCAGTGACCTTCAGCACGTACTCGGCTCGCACGGTCTTGCTCAGGTCGATCACTCCCTGGGCCGTGTCGGGCGGGTTGAACACCACCTGCGTCAGGCCGTAGCGGTCGCGGAGGTCGACAAACAGCCCGCCGCCATGGTCGCGGTAGGAGTCGACCCAGCCGCACAAAGTGACGACTTGCCCGACGTTCAGTTCGCCTAATTCGCCGCAGGTGTGAGTCCGTAGCACGCGCGTAACCTCGAAAACCAGTGAAAGGGCAGGGGCCGCCCCGAGAAACCCTCCTCCCCGCCGGGCTGCCCTGTAGGGGAGCCTGCGGGGCCGGGGGAAGTTCGCAATTCTAGTTGCCGGCGGTAGCAGCGCAAAGGCGAACGAGGCGGCGGGGGCGGAAAGGGGCCGTTTTGGGGCGGTTCTGGGCTGTGGGAGCAGCTTTTTGAAGACAGATTTCACGCAAAGGCGCGAAGGCGCTAAGAAGATGAAGCGCAAGAAAGAGCGGCCGCTTTCAGTATTTCCTTTGCGCCATCGCGCCTTTGCGTGAGATCTTCCCCGCCCCCAAACCTATCGCGACCGAATCACCAGCACCCAATCCTCCGCGTCAGAGTCCAGCGCCGGTTTCGCCACCACGGCCAGGCCTTGGTCGTTCGGGGCGAGCGTCCCCAGGTCGATCTGCTGGCCGCTGACGGGATCGAACACGAACGCCGTATGGGTCGCTTTCGGAGGTAACGAGCGAATCTCGATGGGCCGCGATTCGGGGACGTAGATCACGCGGACCTTGCCCTCGATGCCAGTCGCATATGGCCCGTAGGTCGCCGGTTGCGTGAACGCTCCCCACGGCGCGTCGCCGTAGGCAGCAAGTTCGGCCACTGATCGCCACAGCGAGTCGTCGAAATCGGCTGCCGTCCACGCGGAGTTTTCACCGCTCAGCTCCTGCGCACTGCGCCAAGATTCGTCCGACTTCACAACAATCTTTTGGCCATCAGCGAGTTCAATCTCCAAGCAGGCCATCAGCCCGGCAGGATTTGCCGTCACTTGGCTCGCGAGATTCTCCCCCTCAACAGCCAGCACGTTGCGGCCTGGCTTCACGGCTGAGGTGACGTCGACCGGCGCCGGCGAGCGCCAATCGCTCGTCGCGGCGACCTGCCGGCCGTTGAGCGACGCAACGCCGCGGTCATCGACCGCCAGCCACAGCGTCGCGCGTTTGATCGCAGCATCCGCCGGCAACTTGAATGCCTTGCGGAAGTAGCGCTTAGCGAGCGGCGCATCGACCTGCGGTTCGCCCTCGTGGAACCAAATCCACTCGCCCCACTGCGACGGCTGAAGCGATAGCGAGTTTGCGTAACCAACTGAATCATGCGCCGGTTCGAACTTCCACCACTCGAACTGTTCGAACAATTTTTTGCCAAGCCCGACCTGCGTCGAGCCGGGCAGCCGCATCGCTTCGTTCCACGGAATCGTACCGTAGCCGGTGCCCCCCGCGGGATGCTGCGGCGACGGGCCATGCGGATCGCCCGGCCGATTGCACTGCCAAATGCCGTTGGCCCCGTAGGTGTGGCCCGCGGCGCCGTTGGTCATGCAAAGCCAAAACATTTGCCGCGTCCAGCGCGTCGGCAGCGAGCCGTTGATCATCTCGTACGCCGCCTCGCCGTCGATCACCGGCATCGTCGGGGCCGCGGCATACGACTCCCGCACTTTGCCGACCGTCGTATCGACCGCGTCGCGCTGCCCGTGCGGCGTTTGCAGCAAGTCGAAGTCGAGCAAGTTCACGTCGTCGGTAGCGTATCGGCCCGACCAGCCGAAACCGGTCGGGTGGATTGTCAGCAGGCGATGATACGGATCGGTTTCGCGAATGTAGCGAAGGACCTCGGTCCATTCGGTCACCTGCTCGCGGTCGTCGAATGGAAACCCCGGCGCCAAGTACCACGGCAGATTCGCCTCGCCAGCCGCGCACCAGACGACCGGCATCGCTCCGTAGCGGGCAATGAGATATCGCCAGTGCTGCTTCGCCCGTTCGACGCCCATGAACTCGATGTGATAGCCCCACATGCCGACCATGCACGGGACGAAGCCGCGCTCCAGCAAGTCGTTAATCTTCTGGTCGGCCTCGTCGTAATACTCGGGACGCATCGCCGCGTAGTCTTTCTCCCACGCGAATCCGCCGCCGTTGGCGCTTCGCGGATCGAACGGATGCGAATCGGGCGGCGGGCCCATAACGATTTGCACGACGTTGAACCCCTTGGCCCGGCGATCATCGGCGAGCGTCCGCGCTTCGTCACGCTGCATCCGCCCGCTCAGCCCCATCCACCACGTATCGGCCAGCCAGAAGAAGGGCGTGCCGTCGGCGTGTTCGAGCGTCCGACGATCGGTGGCGGCACGCAGCGGGCCATGAATGTAGAGCGGGTTGTCGCCGGCGTACGGCGCGATGGCGATTTCGCGCGCGACGCCGTGCAGCCCCTTGTCACTCTCTTGGTTGCATTCGGTTCGCACACGATGCGTGCCGACGATCGGCGACGAGTACCGCCCCCGCCATTCGTTCCCGCCGGCCCAGTAGGCGGGCAGCCGTTTTGTGCCGCCTTGCGGATCGGTGACGATCAGATCGAGCGTCACGTCATTGAACGGATCGGCGTACGTCTGCTCGGCGGTGAAAGTGACTTCGATGACGCCATTGGCATAGCCAGCCGCCACGATCTCTGCCGATGCGGAGGCACACTGAACCAAACAGAAGAGGAGAGCGAAACCGGTTCGCAACACATGCGCGATCGCCATGACGAATGCCTATCAAGAGGAGCGGGCGTTCTGATCACGCCAATGAATACGGAGCCTTGATTCTAGCCCGTATTCACTCTGCGCCTTGGCGCCTCTGCGTGAGACTTTTACGAACGGAGCCAAGCCCCCAGCCGCCGCATGCCCTCGCTCGAGGAAATCGCCGGGGCGTAGCCAAAATCTCGCCGCGCCGCCGATAGATCGAACCAGTGCGAAGTCGCCAACTGAGCCGCCAAAAAACGCGTCATCGTCGGCTCGCCGCTGAGCGACAGTAGGCGGTAAACATTCTCGAGCACCAGCCCCGCACGCTCGGCATTCCGCCGCGAGATCGTCTTCCGAACCGGCGGCACATCGACGAGCGCCAAAATCTCGTCGATCCAGTCCCAGCAGTTCACTGGCTCGTTCTGGCTGAGAAAATACGCCTTTCCCGCCGCGGGCGACGATGCATCAAGCAGAGCATCAGCTGCCTGCAGATGAGCGACGGCGGCGTTCTCGACGTAGATCGTGTCGACTCGATTCTTGCCGTCGCCGACGCGCCGCAACCGGCCGGCGCGGGCCCGCGCGATCAACCGCGGGATGAGGTGGTTGTCACGTGGCCCCCAAATAAGATGCGGCCGCAAGGCGCACGTGCGCAACCGAGCATCGTTGGCGGCAAGAACCGCTTGCTCGGCGATCGCCTTACTGCGCGAGTAGTGAGCGCGATGGGCGATCATCCAATCAAAATCGTACGGCGCCTGTTCATCGACGCCGCACTGGTCGACGCCGGCGAACGTGACGCTTGGGCTGCTGGTGTAAACGAGCCTCGCAACGCCATGCTCACGGCAAGCGGCGATGACGTGCTCCGTCCCGCGGATGTTCGCTTGCTCGTAGGGGCGCCACTGCATCGCGATCCCGGGCAGGGCCGCAACGTGGTAGACAACCTCGACGCCCTGACACGCTCGCAGCACGGCGTCGCGATCAGCAATGTCGCCGCGAACGACCTCAACGCCTGAAGCTTCAAGGTCCGGATAACTGCCGCGGCCGAAACTGCGGACTTGCTCGCCGCGCGCGACGAGCTGCTCGACGATGTATCGCCCCAAGAATCCGCCGCCGCCGGTAACAAGGACTTTCATGGACTGGTCACCTGCTCCGCTCGTTCAACGCTTGTTCTGCAAAAGCGGCCAACTGCTCGCGATTGATTTTTGAGTTGTGACGCACGTCGACAGGAAACGGGCTGTACGGCAGGAAGTGCCGGATCTCGCGAGTAGGAGCGAATCGCTCCGCAACCTTCCGCAGCTGTTCGACGAGCTGCGGATGATCGACGGCGGCGTCCCGCGGTTCGTAAACGACGGCCGGCATTTTCGCACCGCACGGGCCGATGCCGACGAGCGCCGTGCGTGTTGCTTCAGGCAGTTCATTGAACACCGCCTCGCAGCATTCGGTGTAGAGCGTTCCCGCTGCCGTTTCGACGCGATGCGATTTCCGCCCGCAGTACCAAAAACGGCCAACGTCATCGAGATACCCAACATCGCCGATGCGATGCCAAACGGTTTCGCCGTCCGCGATTTTAGAAGCAGCGTTATATTCCCTAGCCCCGGGCTCCGCCCGGGGGTGATTCTCCGCAACGTTTGGCGCAACGTCGCTCGCCAACGCCGCGCGACCCCCTGGCGGAGCCAGGGGCTGCAAAGCGATCACATACGCTGGCGAGACCTGTAAGCCGCGAACGATTAGCTCGCCGATTTCGCCGGCGGGAAGTTCTTCAGCGTCGCCAATCGTGGCGATCGGCTCGTCGCTGATCCGAATCACCCGCCATTCGATCGTCTCGAACTTCCGCCCCACGCAGACGCCGGCGCCGTTGCGCGTCCGCTCCGCCGTTTCGCCCAGCACCTCGGCCGCTTCGATGGTCGCCACCGGCAAACTCTCCGTCGCCCCGTAAGGCGTATGCATGCGGGCCTCGGGATGCACCATCGCGAGCGTCCGCTCGAGCGCGGCCGCCGGCACCGGAGCGCCGCACGAAAAAACGTTCCGCAGGGTCGGGATCCGCTCGCGCGTCGCCTCGCAGTGGCGGCTCAGCCGATCCCACACGGCAGGCGAGGCGAAGGCTTGTGATACTTGCCAATCGTTCGCAGCCGCGAGCAATTGCTGCGGATCCGCCGAAGCAGGCCGCGAGAAATCCATCCGCGGGAAGACCGTCGTCACGCCCATCGCCGAGTTGAAGAGCCCAAACAACGCAAAACACGCGAGATCGGCGCCGCCGGGGACGATGCCGTACTGCCGTTCGATCTCGCTCGCCTGCGTGTCGAACATCTCGTGCGTGTACAGCACGCCCTTCGGCGGCCCGGTGCTGCCAGAAGTAAAAATGATCGCCGCGGCGTCGGCGGCGTGCGTCTCGGGCAGCGTCGTTTGCAAGTGGCGGCCGCGCTCCAGCACTTGTCGGTAGGTTGCGCCTCCCCAAAACCAACGCCGGCCGACCGTCACGTTGAGCTTTGCGTGAGGGAACCGCCGTCGCAGTACGCTGCGCACAGCCTGCGCCGGGCTAATCGCAATGAACCCATCGGGCTCTGCGGCGGCAAGGCAGTTCACCAAGTGCTTCCGCCCCATGCCGGGGTCGACGAGCACCGCGACGGCGCCAGTGCGGAGCAGGGCGAACACGAGTTTCACGAACTCGATCCCCGGCTTCACCAGCAGCACGAACCGCTGGCCCGGGCGGACGCCGAGATCGACCAAGCCGCGTGCGAGAGCGAGCGAGTCGGCCTCAAGCTCGCCAAACGTGCAGGTCGCGTAGGAGTTCTTCCCCGCGACATCGCCGCTCCCCGGCGTGGCAATCGCCACGGCGTCCGCCATCCGCGCAGCGATCCGCGTCAGACGATCGGCGACGTTCGTTCGGATAGTGGGCGCAGCAACTGTCATCGCCCTATTGTGCCCGACCGGCCACGATCAGGTAAGGCGGAGGAGGTTGAACGGGTGCCACTGGCATCTTGCCAGTGCTGAAGTGCCCAAACAGCGTGGTTGCCGTTTGACTAACAAGCGGCCGCCAACATCAGACTGCTTTCTCCTGGTGGAGATGGCAGCCGTGTCCTCACTTCGCACTGGCGACACGCCAGTGGCACACCGGTAGAGCTATTGAACGAGCTCCAACACTCTCGCCGCCACGTCGACGCCGGTCACCTCGCCAAGCGCCTTCCACCCCGGCACCGCATTCACCTCGATCACGTACAGCCGGCCATCGCGGGCCGGCAGCAAATCGACTCCTGCAACGGTCGCCCCGACGGCCGCCGCGGCTCGGCGCGCGAGTTGTGCCAGTTCCACCGTCACCTCGAGCGGGGCAGGGCGGGCGCCGAGGCTGATGTTCGTCCGCCAGTCGTCGGGATTCACTCGCTTCATCCCCAGCACCTCGTCGCCGACGACAAGCAGCCGCCAGTCGACGCCATCGTGCGGGATAAACTTTTGGACGTAAAGCACGGCGCCGATCTGCTCCAGCGACATGAACACGCGGCGAGCAATCGCAGCGTCGCTCACCCGCGTGATGCCGCGGCCCTCGCCCCCGAAGAGGGGTTTTACGACCGCGTCGCCGCCAAGGGTTTCGAACGCCGCCAGCCCATCGGCAGCGGTCTGGCAGACGATCGTCGGCGGCACGAGCAGCCCCGCGGCTTGCAGCTTCGCGGTCGCCAGGTACTTGTCGACCGCCGCTTCGATCGCTCGCGCTGAGTTCACGACCCGCACGCCGCTCGCCTCAAGTCGCCCCAGCGCATCCATCCGAAAGACGACCTGCTCCAAACTCCCCGGCGGCATCGAACGGACGAGCACGCCATCGAACTCTGAGAGTCGCGCGTCGCCAGAGCTGACGCCGAGCGTCGCACCGATCACTTGCGACGCGAGCGATTTGTAGGAGATCGCCGTCAGCTCGCATCGTGCGCCAGCCGCGCGCTGCAGATCGCGGAAGTACCAACTGTCGCGGGCAGCGAGCACGGCAATGTTCATCGGCGCGATTATTGAATCGGAAGAGATTATAGGTGGATGGAAATCGGGTGCCACTGGCATCTTGCCAGTGAGAATCGCCGAGCGTGTCTCCACTTCAACACTGGCAGGATGCCAGTGGCACCCCGCGTTTAGACATCAATCAAACAATGCCAAACGACTTCGCCACCACCGCGTCGTCGAACTTGCCGAACCGAAAACTGTTGCCCGTGTCGAGATTCACGAGCGTCACCACCGCCGGGCTGAACAGATGCGGATCGATCTGGTAGAAGTCGTGATTGTAGCTCGCAAAGATCTCGGCAAACGGTCGGCCGTAATCTTTCGAGGCGGAACTCGGCGTCCGGGCGCCGATCTCGCGGAGCGATTCGTCGTCGCCGCGCACATACAGCACCGCGTGGCCGCCGTAGAGGATCGCATCGTTCGTGCGACCGATCGCCGCCATGTCATCCTTCGCCGGCGGCGGCAGCGGGGCCGAGCCCCAGCCGCTGACGACGCGGTGCAGATCGAACTTGAGTTCGTGCAACTTGTGGAGCGCCGTCTCGACGCTGCGGGCCACCACTTGCAACGTACCGGCCATGCTCCGCGTCGGGGCGACCAGCAGCGTGAGGGCCGACGGCTCGACGCCGCACTTCGCCGCGACGTCGCGGCAGACTTCGTCGTTCGGCAGCTTGCCGCTCTCCAACACGCCGACGCAGTGCGAGGCCGCTTCGTGATATTTGAGATCCTCGAACAACGGCTCACGCGCTGCCGCGGCTCGCATCGGCCCCGAGCCCATCGCAAAAAACTTCTCGCCCTTCACTTCCCAGCCGGCGTATTGCGACGCCATGCAGGCGAGCAGCGGATGATCGGTCTGCACCTGCGCCACCGGCCCCAGGCCGTTCGTCCCGGGCGTCAGGCTGACAGTTGCGAGGTCGGCCAGGCAAAGTCGCGCGAGCAATAGCCCCGCATCCAGTCCGCCGGTCGCCTTCACGCCGCAGTCGACGACCATAGCGCCCGAATCTTGCAGGTGCAATTCGACGCGCAACAACTCGGCGTCATCAGCCAACGTACGACACAGTGAAGCGGCGCGGTGATTGAGGTTCACGGGAGCAGTTCAGGCAGGAGGATTTTTAACCACGAAATAGACGAAAAGCACGAAATAGAGAGCTGCCATCTTAACCAGACGATCGCCCGCGAATTACGCGAATGAACGCCAATGGTTGGCAGCTGGCGCCGTGCGATCGTCAGTGAAGTAGCTCAATGAGCTTAATTGGCGGAGTTGGCTGAGGGCAAGAACTCAATTCGCGTTCATTCGCGTAATTGGCGGGCCGCTTTTGCCATTATTTCGTCTGTTTCGTGCTTTTCGTGGTTCAACCGTCCCCGTATTTCCAACTACCGCTTGAGCTTATTGAGATCAATCGCCTTGCCGATTTTCGCCACGTCGACCTGCAGCGGCACCTCGCCGCCCCCCATCACCGAGGCGAGCTGCGTCACCATCTGCTGGTTCTCGCCGAGGGCCGCCATCAGTTCTTGCTGAGCCTTGTCGCGTTCAGCCTGCAATTTGGCGAGTTGCTCGTCGACCTCGCCCTGCACCTTCGCCATGATCCGATCCTTACGATCGGTGAGGTACTTCTTCACCGCTCCGCTCACGCCCGCGGCCAGCTGCGGCCCCACGTTCGATTCGATGCGAATCGACGGCCGTTTGAGCGTTCCCGCCAGTTCGATCTTCGCTTCGAGCCGATCGACCCCGCTGAGCGATTCCTGAATCACCGCGGCAATCCGGTCGTCGCGCAGTGCGGGCGTCTGCGCCGCGAGGGTCGACGACTGCTTTAGTTCGATCGTGCCGATCAGTTCGTCGCCATCGAGGCGAACGTCGGCCTTGAGGCTCGCAGCGCCAGGCGCCACGGTGACGGCGAGCTTGTCCGCACGCCCCAACGTCCGATGAGCCAAATTGAGCTGCGGCACATCAATCTTGATTGAGTCGTGCGCCATCTCGCCGCGGCGGTCGAGTTCCACGAGCAGCACGCCGTCGACGGCGCCGCTGCTGTGAATCGCCAACTGCAGCGGCCGCTCGTGGAGTTCCGGCTCCGAGGCGACGTCGCTCAGTAGGCCCGTGAACGCCAGCGGTTGGCCATCAAGCCGAGCTTCGCCGGCGAGTTCGATCCGTTCGAGCAACATCTTCGGCTGCCGCCGGCCCGCGAACACGACGTTAGTCCCACGCGAGCGCGTTGGCGCCGCCACGCGGTTCTTCGGGATGAACTTGCGAACCTGTTCGATCCACCAGGTCGTTTGTTCGAGATACCCGCTCGCGGTTTCGCCGAGCAGGTAGCGATTGAGTTCATCGGGGTCGATACCCGAGAGCTTCAAGTGCTCCTTAATGAACGCCTGGTCCTGCTTGCGAGCCGCGTCGAGCGCGAGGCGATCGGCCTTCGCCTGATCTGGCAACGCTTTGATCTCGGCAAGCGTCGCTTGCAGCTCGGCTTGAGTCTGCGTCAGCTGCTTGCGTAGTTCTTCGACCTGCTGCATGCCGCGGAGCGGGTTCTTCTTCGCATCGCGGAAGGCGGTTTCAATCTGCTTCGCCTTGGCGCGCAAGTCGTCGGCCCGCTTCCGCAGGGCCTGGTACTGCTCGGGCCAGCGGCGTTTTAGCTCTTCCACCACCTGCGGCGTTGCCAGCGAGCCGAGCAGGTCTTGCTCCATCCGGCCGGTGAGATCGTCGAACCAGCCGGCCGCCGTTTCTTGGGCCGCGGTGAATACCGGATCGAGGGCCGACGGTTCCGCGGGCGTCTCAGGCAGGATTTCGAGCGCCCCGGAGGTCGTCCGCTCGCCGTCGAACTTAATGCCGTCGATCCGACCGTTGTGGACGACCACCCGCTTCCGCAGCAGTTGGGCGCCATCAATCTCCAAGCGAACCTGCGAGGATTCGAGCAGGTTCCGCATCGGCTTGCTGGGATTCGCCACAGCGACGCCGTCGACGGTGAGCGTTCCATCGCGCAGCGACGTCGTCAGATCGACGACTTCGACCTTCGCGCCGACGGCAGCTTCGCCCGAAACGACGATCCCCCAGCGAAGCGCCGGGTCGAGCCCATAGCGAACCGCTAGCACGACGGCCGTCGCAATCGCGAGCCGCGGTGCGATGTACTTCCAACGAAAGATGGGCGGCAGCTTCGGGCGTTTGAGCTTCATTATTCGAGCCCCCACTGCGCGCCGATCTCGGCGCCCATCAGCCAGCGGACGAGGCGATAACGCATGAGGTAATGCTGCAACCGCGGCCGCAGGTACGTCGCCGCCACCCGCGAACCGCGGTAGACCGGATAGAAGAGGTAGAGACCGATCAACAGTTGGCCGAGAACGACGGTGTTGTTCAGCCCTGAAAACGGCCCCAGCGGTTTGTCGTAAACAGCGGCAAACATCGCCTGCAGCGTTGGCGACATGAGCAAGTACGAGCCCAGGCAATGGGCAGTGCCGTCGAACCAAGCTCCCAGATACGAGAACATGGCGATGGCGAGGAACCCGGCCGCGCGGTTCACGCGGAACGAGAACAAGAGCATCGCGATGACGATGGCGGTCAGATTCCCCTTCGGCAGCAAGCCAACCATCATCCCCAACGAAAATCCCCATGCCGTTTGGCGCGGCGTGTCGTTGCCGATCAAGGCTTGCGCTAGCATGCGGACAGGCCGCAGGAAGAGCGTGAACATCAAGTGAGCTCGCACGCGCAACGACCCGATCCCGCCGCCGGCGACAGGATCAAAGTTGCAGCGCGTTCGAGAAGGCGTACGAAGAGCGCAACGTTTGCCGGCGTATCCGTAGATATCGGCTGCCGATGCGCGCAGACTGTAGCGACGCGAGGCTGACGTGCTAGCACTAGGGCCTACGGCCCGTCAGTGGTCCGTTGTCAGTGGTCAGTTGCTGAAGAAATGCGCTGGTTTGCCGAGGGAGTTGCCAGCATTTGCCACTGACAACTGACCACGGACAACTGACGCATTTATTTGCCAGCCTTAAACAACTCATGCTCCGGCTTCCCGCCCGACCGCAAGAACGCCGTCAGGTCGAGAATCTCCTCGGCCGTCAGCGTGTTGAGCAGGCCCGTCGGCATCATCGAGACGTCCGACGGGAACTGGTCGTCCAGCTCGTCGCGCTTGATCGTCTCGGTCTTCTTCGGATCGAGCATGTTCGTGCTGACCATCATGGCGTCGTTGTTGATGTTGGAAATACGGCCAACGATCATCCGGCCATTCGTCTCGAACACCATCTGCTGATACTGGTCGGAGATCGTGTGGCTGGGGTCGACGATCGACCGCATGATGTCGGCGGCGCCAAAGCGGCCGCCCAGGCCCGTGAGATCGGGTCCGATCGACGAGCCGGCGCCCGCGACGCGGTGGCAGTTGTAGCAGCCCGCGGCCGAGAACATCTTACGGCCATTCTCGAAGTTGCGCGGCGACTTGTCGTTCGCAACGAGGTCGTTCACTTCCTCCAGCGTCCACTCTTTCACCAGCGGACGGTTCGCCGTGTCGATCGCGATCGTCTGCTGCATGAGCGGCTTCGAGATCCGTTCGGCAATCGGCGGGCGGGCGGCCGCCGGGATGTTGGCGATGTAGCGATCGCGGGCGGAAACGAGATAGCCAAAGAACGAGTGCCCGCCACCGACATGCGCGGCGCGTTCAAACCAATCAAGCAGTCGAATGCGATCGGCCGTCGTCCAACCTTCTTGTGCCGCGGAAAGGCTCACCGCGAAGTCGATCGCATCTTCCGTCGTCGTCGCGTTTTCCATCAACGTCAGCATCCGCGGCACGACGTTCGGCGCGCGGAGCCGAAGCAGCAGGTTCCCCAGGTCGCGGTTCACGAAGTGATCGTCGGCGGGGAAGTAGGGATTGAGCGCCGCGATCAGCTTCTCACGCGACGCCGGTTGGAACGGGTCGAGTCGCATCACGCCGAGCGAGGCGACGCGGAGGTAATCGAGCTTTTGCTGCGTCGAAAGCTCGGGGAACTTGATCGCCGTGAGCGCCCCGACCCACGCCTGCTGCTGGTTGGCGTCAGCAGCGCGGGCGAACGCGGCGAGCGCGTTCAGCTGGGCGTCGACATTCTTTTCAGCCAGCGCTTTGGCACGCCACAGGGAGAAGGGTTGATGCTCCAGCGCCGTGCGGGCGACGTTCTTGATGAAGCGGTCAGAACTGCCGAGATGGGGCCAGATGTCGTTAATCGCCGCAGGCCCGGCTGGCCGGTTTAGCTTCTCGAGAGCCACGCGTATCGCGTGGGCTTCCGGCGCCGGCGGGGCAGGGGCGCCGCTGCCGAAGACCCGCTGCGGATCGTTTTCTGCGACAACTTCCAACTTCGGCGCATCGGCCGGCGCGTCTTTGCCGTCGTACACAATCCGGTAAAGAGCCGATTCGCTCTTCCGTCCGCCGACGGCGAAGTACAACGCCCCATCCTTCGGCAACACGACCATGTCGGTCACGCCCAGCGGCATCGCGTTGGCGAACCGCTCGATCTCGCCAGTGTACGACGAACCAGACGGCGTCAGGTTGACCACATAGATGTTGCCATAACTCCAGTCGGCGGCGAAGAGGGCCTTCTGGTACTTCTCCGGGAACTTTGCCCCCTTGCCAAACACCACACCGGTCGGCGAACCCGGCCCCGCGTCGGCGACGGCGGGTACGGTATCAATGTAGTAGGTCGGCCAGACGCTGTTGCCGGTCCGCCAACCAAAATCGCTGCCGCTCGCCACATGACAGATCCGCGTGGGGCGATACCACGGGGCGCCAATGTCCCACTCCATGTCGGAATCGAACGTGAACAAATCGCCCGCATCGTTGAACGCCAAGTCATAGGCGTTGCGGTAACCAATCGAGAACATCTCCAGGTTCTCGCCGTTGAGGTCCATCTTCGCGAACCAGCCGCCCGGGGCGCGAATCGCCGCGGCATGGCCGTTGGGATCGGTGATGAGCGGCAGCAACTGGTCTTCGCGCCACCGCGCGGGAACTGCCGAGCTGCTAAACAGCGGCGCGCCCGTATGGTTGCCGCAGACGACGTACAAGCTCTTCCCATCGGGCCCGAGCACGATGCCGTGCGGTCCATGTTCGCCGGCGCCTTCGAACACCCGCAACTGCTCGATGCGATCGAACTGGTCGTCGTTGTTCGAGTCAGAGAGCCGATACAACCCCGAACTGAACCCGCCAATGTCGCCGTTCATCACGACGTACAACTTGCCTTCATGGAACAGCAGGCCCTGGGCCATGCCGATTTTCGTTTTGAGCTTCTCGACCTTTGTTTGCGAGGGATCGGCCCCGAGCGGCGACGGCGTGATCCGGTAGAGCGAGCCATGCTGATCGGACGCAATGATCCGCCCCTTGTCGTCTGGGGTCAGCGCCACCCAAGAGCCTTCGGTCTCTGCGGGGACTTCATGCACGAGTTCCGCTTTGAAGCCCGGCGGCAGCTTGATCTTGCCGACGGCCTCCGCTTGAGCGACGCTCGCGCCGGCGAACCAGCTGGCGGCAATCGCGATCGCAATGCTCGAGAAGAGGGCAAGGGGCGAGCGGCGGAAGAGTTCCATGCGTATTGCTCTGCGCGGGAAGTGACGGAAGACGGCCGATGGGACGCGCCCAGGCAGCGGTCGCCAACTGCGATCATATCTGACGGCCTCCGGCCGCGGAAGGAATCGCGGTGGCTCGCCAGCCCTTGTGTTGCGACACCGAGGGAGCGACTGTCCGTTCCCCGTAAGTCATACAATTCACCGCAATATGGCGATTTTTCCTGTTAAGCCGGTTACAGGGTCGCAACTTTTCTATTGTGCGAATGGCTCACGCCGCCGACCCCGATAGAATGACGGCAAGTGGGAGAGGCGCCGCACGAGCCATGACCCATTCTTAAGTGAATTGTCGTCGGCCCCGTTACGCCCCGCTGCTCGTCTATGCCCATTTCTCGAAGTACGTATCGCTGGCCCGCCGTCGGCCTTGGCTTAGCGCTTGCGGTATTCGCAGCCCTGGCAGCCGCCGATTGGTATCGCACGGTCCCTCCCGATGCGCTGGAGCACGCCACGTACGTCGGCCGCGAAAAGTGCATCGCCTGCCATCAAGAGCAGTACGATCTTTGGAAAGGCTCCGACCACGATCGGGCGATGGAGCTCGCCACCGACGAAACGGTGCTCGGCGACTTCAACGACGTCGAGTTCAACCGCTTCGATGAAAAAACCCGCTTCTTCCGCGACGGCAAGAAGTTCATGGTCAACGCCGAAGGCCCCGACGGCCAATACCACGACTACGAGATCAAGTACACGTTCGGCATCCGCCCGCTCCAGCAATACATGGTCGAATTCCCCGACGGCCGCATCCAAGTGCTGCGCGTCTCGTGGGACGTCGATAAGAAGAAGTGGTTTTACGTCGCCCCGACCGACGCCTCGCAGGAACGAATCGAGGCGGGCGATCCGCTCCATTGGACCGGCCTCGCGCAAAATTGGAACACGATGTGCGCCGAGTGCCACTCGACCGACTACCACAAGAACTACGACCTCGCGACGAACACCTACCACTCCAACTTTTTCGAAATCGACGTCAGCTGCGAAGCCTGCCACGGTCCTGGCAGCCTGCACGTTGAACTCGCGAACCGCCGCGGCCTGTTCTGGGACCGCAACGTTCACTACGGTTTGACGAACGAGATGAAGGGCGCCCTCAACACGCGCCAAGTCGAAACCTGCGCTCCCTGCCACTCGCGGCGGTCGATCATTCATCCCGACTACCGCGCCGGCGATTCGTTCCTCGATTACTTCCAGCCGTCGATGCTCGACGCGGGCCTCTACCACGACGACGGGCAGATTCTGGACGAAGTCTACGAGTACGGCTCGTTCACGCAGAGCAAGATGTATCACAAAGGAGTCCGCTGCAGCGATTGCCACGATCCCCACTCGCTCAAGCTGAAGTACGAAGGAAACAAGCTCTGCGCCCAATGCCACGAGCCGGGCAAGTACGACGGCGCCGGCCACAATCATCATCCCAACGCCGCGCCGGGGTCGGCAGAGACGCAGTGCGTCACCTGCCACATGCCCCACTCGACCTACATGGAGATCGACAACCGCCGCGACCACAGCATTCGCGTGCCGCGCCCCGATCTCACCGTGAAGTACGGCACGCCGAACGTTTGCAATCGCTGCCACACGAAGCCGCACGAATCGGCTCAATGGGCGGCCGACCAGATCGTCCAATGGTACGGGCCAAAACGTCCGGACGACCCGCACTATGCCGAGGCGTTCGCCATGGCGCGCCGCGGCGATCCTGCGGGCTTCGAACTGTTGAAGGAAGCGATCGAAAAGCCGGAGAACTCAGAGATCATCCGCGCCACTGCGATCGAACTGCTGCAGAACTACCCGACGGTCGAAAGCGCGAAGATCCGCCGCGACGCGCTCACCGACCCGAACGCGATGGTTCGCGCCGCCGCCGTGCGATCGTTTACCGTCCAGGCGGAGAACCAAGACGACATGGTGACGAAGCTGCTGAGCGAGCTTCGACCGAAGCTCGACGACCGCAGCCGGGCAGTCCGCACCGCAGCGGCCAATCGGATTGTCACCGACGTCGATTCGCTCGAAGACACCCAATTCCGCACCGCACTGGAACAGGCGATCAGCGAGTATCGGGCTGGCCATCAAATCAATCTCGATCGCGCGCCCTCCAACCAAAGCTTGGCGACCCTGGCCATGAGCCTCGGCCAGCCGGAAGCGGCGGTGAAGTCGATGCGCGACGCGATCCGCGTCGAGCCATACCTGAGCCGCGTGCGGGCTCAACTGGCGCAATACCTCGAAACGCTCGCAACCAATCCGGCCCAGGCCGCCATCGCTGCCAAGGTCGGGGCGACGCCCGAAGAGATCAACAAGCTGCGTGAAGAAGAACTTGAACTGCTGAAGCGGGACGAAAAGCTGCTCCCGAAGGACGCTTCGGTCCGGTACGTCCGCGGATTCTTGTTGGTAAAACTGGGCCGGCTCGACGAAGCGCGTGAAGCGTTTATCAAGGCGTGCGAGCTCGCGCCCAACGATTACACCTACTGGGAATGGCTGGCGTCGATCTGCGTCGATCAGAAGCGCTGGGAACAAGCGGCCCTGGCCATTCAACGGATGTCGCAACTCCAGCCGGAAGACGACACCTGGAAGCGGCTGCTGTACCAAGTGAAAGCGGGCGTCGAAGCCGAGGGGGGAACGCTTAGCCTCCAGCGGCCGCCGACTGCCGGTGAAGAGTCTCCCGCAGAGCAACCCGAGGCGACAGACGAAGCGAAGCCCGACGCAACGCCGGCTGCGACGCCTCAGGAGCCGTCAGCCGAACAGCCGGCTGAGCCGAAGGAGGCGCCGACTTCAACGCCAGAACCGAGCCCGCCGGCGACTGGAAACGCTCCGCAGCCGTAAGAGTTGATCCTCAGCGGTTGAAATGCTCGACTAAGGGGCCACTCCCCTGAAGTCGACGGACCGCTCTCGGCATGCCTCCCAATCAGCGCAACCTCTTCGACGCCGAACCTGCGCCGTGGGAGATCGACGAGGCCGAGCTGCGAACCGTTGCGTCGGTCGTCCTGCCGACGGGTCCCAAGGGACCATTCAACTATCTGGTGCCCGAAAGCCTCGCCGATCCGGCCGAACCCGAGCGATTCGCCGAAGCAGGCCGTCGCCTCCGCGTGCCGTTTGGCCGGGGCGATCGTGAAGTCACCGGTTACTGCGTCGCGGTCGAGATGAAACGCGTCGACGCCCGGCGGCTCAAGCAAATCTCCGCCGTCGTCGATTCGCGCGTCTTGCTCTCCGCGGCGATGCTCCGGCTCACGCAGTGGATGGCCGACTACTACCTCTGCCCCTGGGGACAGGTGCTCGAGGCGGTGGTCCCGGCCGGCGTTCGCGGCATGGCCGGCACGCGGGAGGTGAAGTTCCTGACGCCCGCCGACGGCGCCCTAGAAAAGTTCAAAACGCTCAAGCTCCGTTCGCCGCAGCAGCTGAAGGCGCTCGAAACGCTGCTCGCCAGCGACCGCCCGCTCACGATACCCGAACTCGCCGAGTCGGCAGACTGTTCGCTGGCGCCGATCAAGGGCCTCATCAAGCACGGCCTCATCGAAACCGCCGTCGCGCGCGTCGCCACGGGCGGCGGCGCCGAGCAGAAGTGGCAGCGCGAGACGCCGTTGGAGTTCAACCCCGATCAAGCGGCCGCCTTCGAGTCGATTCGCACCGCCCTCGACTCGGGAGAGGCGAAAGGGATTGTCCTGCACGGCGTCACCGGCAGCGGCAAGACGGAAGTTTACCTGCAGGCGATCGAGCATGTCGCCAAGTTCCGCCGCCAAGCGATCGTCCTCGTGCCCGAAATCAGCCTCACGCCGCAAACGGTCCGCCGCTTCCGCGCCCGTTTCGATCGCGTCGCCGTGCTCCACAGCCACCTCACCGATGCCGAACGCCACCAGCATTGGCAAAGCATCGCCCGCGGCGAAGTCGAGGTGATCGTCGGGGCCCGCAGCGCGGTATTCGCCCCGACGCCCCATCTCGGGCTGATCGTCATCGACGAAGAGCACGAAACGACGTTCAAGCAAGACCAAGCGCCACGCTACCACGCTCGCGACGTCGCTTGGCAACGGGCGCAGGCAGAGAGCATTCCGCTCATCTTGGGTAGCGCCACGCCCTCGCTCGAGGCCTGGGTCCGGGCGCAGCAGGGTGAGTTCGAAAAGATCTCCCTGCCGAAACGGGTGATGAACCTGCCGCTGCCTGACGTGATGACGGTAGATATGCGCGATCCTGCCCAAACGCGCTTCGGCCGCGGGGCGATCACGCGGCCGCTCCATCAGGCGATGGTCGAAGCGCTCCGCGGCGGCGGGCAGGTGATTTTGCTGCTGAATCGCCGCGGCTTCTCGACCCACATTCAATGCCCCGCCTGCGGCTTCGTGCTGAAGTGCGAATACTGCGACCTCGCCCTCACCTACCACCGCCAACATAACACGGCCCTCTGCCACTACTGCGATCACGAAGCCCTGCCGCCGCGGGCCTGCCCCGACTGCAAGTCGCCCGCCATCCGCTACGGCGGCGTCGGCACGCAGAAGCTCGAAGAGGAAGTGAAGTCGCGTTTCCCCGACTTCAAATGCGCCCGCATGGACGTCGACACGATGCGGCAGCGCGGCAGCCACGACAACGTCCTCTCGGCGTTCCAGCGAGGCGAGTTTCAGATTTTGCTCGGCACGCAAATGATCGCGAAGGGGCTCGACTTTCCGAACGTCACGCTCGTCGGCGTCATCAATGCCGACACGGCGCTGCACCTCCCCGACTTCCGCGCGGCGGAGCGGACCTTTCAACTCGTCGCCCAAGTCGCCGGCAGAACCGGCCGCGGCAAACGGGGCGGCCGCGTGCTGGTGCAGACGCTCAATCCCGAGCACCCCGCGATCATGGCGGCGGTTCGGCACGACTACCCGCGCTTCGCCGAGCACGAACTTGCCGTCCGCCGGGCGGCTCATTACCCGCCATTCACCGCAATGATTCGCGTCGTGGTGCGCGGCCCGGTCGAGGCGGTCGTCCGCGAAACGGCCGCCACGCTGGGCGGCCGCCTGAAAGCCGCGATCGCCGCCGCTGGCATCCCCAGAATGCGAGTGGTCGGCCCCGGCACGGCGCCGATCGCCCGACTGCGGGGCGACTTCCGCTTCCACTTGCAGCTGCAAGGCCCCGATGCGGCAGCGCTGCGACAAGCCGTCCGCACGGCCGCCGAAGGCTTTACGCCCCCCGAAGGCGTCCGCTGGATGGCCGACGTCGACCCGTGGGATATGCAGTAGCATGGGCGAATCCGCCGCACTGTCCCGATTGCGGCTTGATCTTGGCCCCCCATGCGCCCCCGCCCTACAATAAAACCAGTCCCGCCAGATCTTCCCAGCTTCACACGACTCGTATCGCCATGAGCTATCGCAGTTTCAAACGCGCTCTCGGCGAGACGAATCTCGAACGCAAGTGCCGGATGCTCTTCGGCACTTGCCTCCTGGTGCTGATCTCCGGCAGCTTCTGGTGGTACAGCACGGCCACCGATCGCATCGTTTACGAGTACCTCAACCGGTCGGTTGGCAAAGCGCTCGTCGACTACGCGATGCTCGACGCCCACAAGGGAGTCGTCTCGACGAGCATGTCGGGCGACACAGCCGGCATCAGCGATCAAGAAAAGCGAGCCAACGAGAAAGCGAACGAATCGCTGGCCAACCTCTTCCGCAGCGGTGAGATCACTTGGGAGACGCGCTACCCGAAGAATCCCACCGACTCCAAACGCCCTGACGAAGAGTACGAATTCACATGGATGAAGGAGTGGTCCGACTTCGCTGACAGCATGCGCGAGAAAGGGAAGTTCGACGACGCCGGCATCGTCAACGCCCACAAAGATCCCGAGAACCAGCTCTGGCGCGAAAGCCCGTCCAGCGGCAACGGCTCGTACGTCTACTACCAGCCGGTCTTCGCGAAGGCCGACTGCATTGTCTGCCACAAGCAGAAAGGCAGCGTCGACCAGCTCGTCTTGCCCGACCTGAAGCAGGGCGACCTGATGGCAGTCTTTCGCGTGACGATGAACACGAAAGACACGCAATACGCCCAAGCGAAAAACCGCTCGCTGCTAATCACCCTGGGCGTGATCACCGTCTTCCTGGCGATGGCGGCGCTCTATGTGATTATCCGCTACATCATCGTCAAGCCGCTCGCCCACTTGCGAGAAGTGGCCGACTCGATTCGCCGCGGCGACGTCGAACAGCGGGCCGTCATTCACACGGGCGACGAATTCGAAGAGCTTGGCGCCGCGTTCAACCGGATGCTGCGGCAGCTTCTCCGCCAGCAAGATCAACTCCGCAGCGTCAACGACGAACTCGACGGCAAGATCGACGAGCTCGCCCAAGTGAACATGCGGCTGTTCGAAATGAACCAGGTGAAGAGCGACTTCCTTGCCACGGTGAGCCACGAACTCCGCACGCCGCTCAACAGTATCCTCGGTTTCAGCGATCTACTCGCCAAAGGCAAGGCGCTCGACGACAAGCAGCGTCGGTACGCCGGCAACATCGAACGATCGGGCCGGCAGTTGCTCGACATGATCAACGACATTCTCGATCTTGCGAAGATCGAAAGCGGCCGCATGGAAGTGCGGGCGAGCGAATTCGACATCGGCGCCGTGGTGCTCACCCAGTGCGATCTGGCCCGCCCGCTGAGCGAAAAGAAGCACATCGACCTCGACTGCGAAATCGCCGCCGGTCTGCCGCCAATTCGCCAAGACCGCGGCAAGCTCGAGCAAGTGCTGAACAACTTGCTGTCGAATGCGATCAAGTTCACCCCCGACGGCGGCCGCATCCACGTTTCCGCCCGCAAAGATCGCCGCGGCGATCTGCGGCTAAGCGTCGCCGATACGGGCGTCGGCATCAACGATTCCGAGCAAGTGACGGTCTTCGAAAAGTTCCGCCAAGGCTCCAACGTACTCGCCGGCGGCAACGCGATGACCCGCGAGTACTCTGGCAGCGGCCTCGGCCTGTCGATCGTCCGCGAACTTTGCCGGCTCCTCGGCGGCGACGTCACGCTGGAGAGCGAACTCGGCAAGGGAAGCGAGTTCACCGTCATCTTGCCCTGGAGCGTCGCCGAACCGAATCGCATCGAATCGCCGCTCGCTGACGAGCTCCGGCAGCTAGCAAAATCTCGCAGCGACGGGCCGCTGGCCGCGGTCGGCGGTCACAATGGGGATGGCGACGCCCTCTAATTGACGCCTCGCACGTTTGGGGAGAAGCTATCTCCTCTCATTCGTTGCCACCGCGCCGCTCGCTGAATCCGCCATGACGATCTCCCCCGAAGTTCTGCTCTACACCGACGGCGCCTGCAGCGGCAACCCCGGCCCCGGCGGCTGGGCCTTTCTGCTGATCCACCCCGCCACCGGTAAGGAAATGGAACGCTCCGGGGCCGAACGCGAGACAACCAACAACCGCATGGAGCTCCAAGCGGTCATCGAGGGTCTCGCGACGCTCAAGCGGCCGACGCGAGTCGAAGTCTTCACCGACAGCGTCTACGTCGGCAAAGGAATCTCCGAGTACATGCCGAAGTGGAAGGCGAACGGTTGGCGCCGCAAGGAAGGAACCAAGTTCGCCGAGCTGAAAAACGCTGAACTCTGGCAACGGCTCGACGGGCTGCTGGCGCAGCATCAGGTGAAGTACACCCGCGTCGCCGGCCACAGCGGGCATCTCGAAAACGACCGCGTCGACGGCATGGCGGTCGAGGCGTACCAACGTCTGCTCGGCAAGTAGAACCCGGTTACCTACTCAGAATGTTCTGGCTCCCTCCCCCTCGAGGGGAGGGCGGGGGGAGGGGGTAGATCTCTGGTACCCGCTTCATTCACCCCTCCCTAACCCTCCCCATCAAGGGGAGGGGACCTCAAGGTTTCATTTTCTCCCGCAAGCTTGCCGGGCTCTAAATGAAGCATCCACTCCGCCGAGCCATCGCGTTAAGATAGCGGCATGGATCCTCTCCCCTCCCCGCCGCCGACCTCCGCCACGCCGTCCGACGACGTCAAACGTCGCCTCGCGACGCCGGTCGAGTTCATCCGCGGCGTCGGCCCGGGGCGAGCCCAACTGCTCGAACGCATCGGCCTCCGCAATGCCGGGCATCTTCTCTTCAACTTCCCCCGCGATTACCAAGATCTCTCCAACGAACGGACGATCGAGCAGCTCGAAGAGGGCCGGCTCCAAAGCGTCCGCGGCGTCGTCGCGGAAATCTCGGCCACCTCGAAAGGTTTTGGCAAGAGCCGCCTCGCGGTACTGATCTCCGACGGCACCGGCCACCTCCGCGGCATGTGGTTCAATCAGCCCTTCATGCGCGACCGCTTCCGCGAGGGAATGCACGTGCTGCTCACCGCGTCGCCGAAGATGCGCGGCCTCATGTGGGAAATGTCTCACCCCCAGGTCACCGTACTCGCCGACGAAGAGGCGACGCTCGACGCGAAGCTACTGCCGGTCTACAGCCTCACCGAGGGCCTATCGCAGTATCACATGCGGCGGATCGAGCAGGCGGCGGTCGAAGAGTTCGCCGATCAGCTTGAGGAAGTTTTTCCGTCGCCGCTGCTCAAGCGATACAAGCTGATGCCGCTCGTCGAGGCGGTCCGCGCGATCCATCAGCCGGCCGACCGCGAAGTACTTGAACAAGCCCGCCGCCGCTTCATCTTCCAGGAACTATTCGTCCTGCAGCTCGCCCTCTCGATCCGCCGCAGCGAACAACGGCAGCTAAAGGCGTATGAACTCCCCGCCACCGCGAAGGTCGACGCCCGCATTCGCCGGTTGTTGCCGTTCGAACTGACCGCCAGCCAGGAGAAGGCGATCACCGAAATCTCCGCCGACATGGCTCTGGATCGTCCGATGAACCGCCTACTGCAAGGCGACGTCGGCAGCGGCAAAACGATCGTCGCCCTCTACGCAATGCTCGTTTGCGTCGCCAACGGCCGGCAAGCGGCGCTGATGGCGCCCACTGAAATCCTCGCCCGCCAGCACGCCGAGACGCTGGCGAAGATGCTCGAAGAGAGCCGCGTCGAATGGGCCCTCGTCACCGGCGGCAACACCCGCAGCGAACGCGACGAAACGCTCCGCCGACTCGCTGCGGGAGAGGTCAATCTCATCATCGGCACGCACGCCGTCGTCCAAGAGTCGGTAAAATTTAAGGATCTCGGCCTCATCGTCGTCGACGAGCAGCACAAGTTCGGCGTGCGGCAGCGCTCCGCCCTGCGGCAAGGCGACGTGGCGCCCCACTACCTCGTGATGACCGCGACGCCGATTCCGCGGACGCTCAGCATGACGCTCTTCGGCGATCTCGATTTCTCCACTCTCGACGCCTCCCCCGCCGGGCGGCAGCCGATCAACACCTACCTCGTCGAACCCGAGCAAGAGCCGCGCTGGTGGCACTTCGTCGGCGAACGGCTGCGCGAGGGGCGGCAAGCGTTCGTCGTCGCCCCGCTCGTCGACGAATCGGAGAACATGCCGGCGCCAAGCGTCGCCGAAGCGTTCGAGCGGCTCACCAACGGCGAGCTGGCCGAGTTCCGCGTCGGCTTGCTGCATGGCCGGATGACCTCCGGCGAGAAGCAGGACGTGATGGAACGCTTCCGCAGCGGCGAGACGCAGGTCCTGGTGAGCACGTCCGTGATCGAAGTCGGCGTTGACGTTCCCAATGCCTCGGTGATGACCGTGCTCGGCGCCGACCGCTTCGGCCTCGCGCAGCTTCACCAGCTGCGCGGCCGCGTTGGCCGCGGCAGCAGGGCAGGCTACTGCGGCATCTTGCTCGAAGCGACGAACGAAGAGGCGCGCGAACGGCTTGAATCCTTCTCCAAGTCGAACGACGGCTTCGCGCTCGCGGAGCTCGATTTCGAGTACCGCGGCCCCGGCGACCTCTTCAGCACGCAGCAGCACGGCATGCCGCCGCTGCGGATCGCCAATCTCATGACCGACCGCGACATTCTTGAAGAAGCCCGCCGCGAGGCGCAGCTTCTCGTCGCCGCCGACCCTGGCCTGAAGCATGCCGACAACGCGCCGCTGCGACAGCAGATGATGACGCGCTACGGCAAGTCGCTGGAACTCGGCGACGTCGGCTAGCCCCGGGCTCCGCCCGGGGGTGTCCTCCATTCCGCTAGGCGTCGCGGCTAGCAACGCCACCCCCGGGCAGAGCCCGGGGCTACGAATGCGCTGAACATAAAGCCGATTTTATCTTCCGCTCACCGCCATCTCACCGCATCGGGCGATGATTCAAGCAAGGAACCAATGAGTTCCCCACGCCACGGCGTCCGATCATCACCCCGACGTTCGAGCCAGCCAGAGAAATATCCGAGAACGCTCGGCTCAAACGCCCACTCATAAGGAGCATTGCGATGAGTTTCTTGAAGTCATTCGTCCTGGCCACCGCCGCGGCAGCCACCCCGATGGCGGCCATCACCGCCGCTCCCGGCGATGCGACCAAGCCCGAAAAGGTCCAACCGATCGTGAAGATCGTGCGGCAACTCGAACAATCCGGCTACGCCCCGTTTACGGAGCTATCAATGGACGACGGCGTGTGGGAAGCCGAGGTTTACAAGGACGACGTTCCGTACGAACTCCACGTCGATCCGAAGACGGGCGAAATCCTGTCGGAACACCGCGACGATTCCGAGCCCCGCCCGCCGCAAGACGCGAAGCCGCTCTCTGAGATTCTGCAACTGCTCGCGAAGGCGGGCTACGACGACATCGACGACGTCTCGTTCGAACGCCGCTACTGGGAAATCGAAACGTACCAGAAAGATGGCGAGCACGAGATCCACGTCGACCCGATGACGGGAAAAGTCGTGTCGGATCGATTGGATGATTAATTTGAAATTGTCAGTTGTCCGTTGTCAGTTGCGAAAGACGTTGCCATCGTCAGCAACTGACGACGGACAACTGACTACTGACGGCCGCCGAGTCGTGCTGGAAGCCAAACAACAACTTCCCCGCGGCCTACCGCGGATTTTCCGTCTCGTTCTTAAGATCAGCGTCAACCATCATCTTCGCCAGCCCCGCAAACGTCACCTTCGGCTGCCAGTTGAGATCGCGACGCGCCTTCGCGGCGTCGCCTAGCAGCAAATCGACTTCGGCGGGACGGAAGTAGCGCGGATCGATCTCGATCAGCGTCTTGCCGTCGGGGCCAATGCCCCGTTCGTTGACGCCCTCGCTTTCCCAGTGAATCGGCAAGCCGATGTGGCTGAACGACACCTCGCAAAACTCGCGAACCGAGTGCGTTTCGCCCGTCGCGATCACATAGTCGTCCGGCACTTCAGCCTGCAACATCAGCCACATCGCTTCGACGTAGTCGCCGGCGAACCCCCAGTCGCGTTTGGCGTCGAGGTTACCGAGGTACAGCTTCGGCTGCAGCCCGAGCTTGATGCGGGCCGCCGCGCGCGTGATCTTGCGCGTGACGAACGTTTCGCCGCGCCGGGGCGATTCGTGATTGAACAAGATGCCGTTCACCGCGAACATGCCGTACGACTCGCGGTAGTTCTGCGCGATGTAGAACGCATACGCCTTCGCCGCCGCGTACGGGCTGCGCGGGTGGAACGGCGTCGTTTCCGTTTGCGGCGTTTCGACGACCTTGCCGTACAGTTCCGAAGACGAGGCTTGATAGAACTTCGAGTTGAGCCCCAACTCGTGAATCGCCTCGAGAATCCGCGTCACGCCGAGGCCGGTGACGTCGCCCGTGTACTCCGGCACGTCAAACGATACCTTCACGTGCGACTGGGCGCCGAGGTTGTAAATCTCGTCGGGACGAACCCGCTTGAGAATGTGATTAATGCTCGACGCATCGCTCAGATCGCCGTAGACGAGCCGCAGGTGGACGTCTGATTCGTGCGGATCGCGATAGAGGTGATCGATGCGGCCGGTGTTGAACGACGAGCTGCGGCGGATAATCCCCCAGACGTCGTACCCCTTCTCCAGCAGCAGCTCGGCCAAGTACGAACCGTCTTGGCCGGTGATGCCGGTAATCAGTGCAGTTTTCCGCGACGCGGTCGAGTCAGACATGGCAATTCTTCGCAGCGACGCGCGAGACGCCGCATAAGGCTAGGCGGGACCGGATTAACCAGCGGCGGCGACCGGCAAGCGGGAGCAGTACCACTCGTAGGCAGACGCCAACCCCTCGTTCAGCGGGGTGCGATGGCGCCAACCGAGGGCGTGAAGCTTCGACACGTCGAGCAACTTTCTCGGCGTGCCGTCGGGCATGCTAGCGTCAAACCTGATTTCGACGCCAGGGCAAACCGCGTCGCGAATCAGGCCGGCCAGCTCGGCGATCGTCAGATCCTCACCCGAGCCGACGTTGATCGTACTGTCGCCCTCGTACTCGTTCATCAGGAACAAGCAGGCGTCGGCCAGATCGTCGACGTGGAGAAATTCTCGCTTCGGCCGCCCCGAACCCCACACCGGCACATGCGAGGCGTTGCTCACCTTCGCTTCGTGGAACTTGCGAATCAGCGCCGGCACGACGTGCGAGCTAGTGAGGTCGAAGTTGTCGTTCGGCCCGTAAAGGTTCGTCGGCATCGCCGAGATGAACCGGCAGCCGTACTGCTTGCGATACGCTTCGCACGACTTGAGGCCGGCGATCTTCGCGACGGCATAGGCTTCGTTCGTTTTTTCGAGCGGGCCTGTGAGGAGATACTCCTCCTTGATCGGCTGCGGGCAATCGCGCGGGTAGATGCACGAGCTGCCGAGATACAGCAGCTTTTCCACGCCCGTGCGGTAGGCCGCCTGCAGCACCGTGGCATGGATCATCAGGTTGTCGTACAGAAACTCAGCGGGCCGCGTTGAGTTCGCCTGAATGCCGCCGACCGTGCCGGCCGCGTGGATGACGTACGCCGGCCGATGGGCGTCGAACCAGGCGTCGACGGCGGCTTGCTCGCGCAGATCAAGCTCGCTCCGCGTCGCCGTGAGAACGTCGGTGAAGCCAGCGGACGACAGCCGGCGGACGAGCGCCGAACCGACCATCCCGCGATGGCCCGTGACGAAAATGGGTAAGTTGCGTTCGATCATATGAATCGAGTCTAAACAGCGGTCGCGGGAGAGTTAAGCAACTTCCCGCCGGCGTCTCGATTTGCCCGCGGTTTTGCGGTGATTTGCCCCGGCAGATTGCGGATAACCCGTGGAATTACGAGGCTGGGGGTTCGCGACGGCCAATCTCCTTGGCCGGATTCCCCCCCACGATGACGCCTGCGGGCACGTCCTTCACCACGATGCTCCCCCCCGCGACCAAGGCGTTCGGCCCAACGCTGACGCCCGGCATCACCGTCGCCCGCGCGCCGACCCACGCTCCATTCCCAATGCGAATCGGCGACGGTAGCAGATCGAACGTCCGCCGCCGGTGATCGTGGCTCCCGGTGCAAAGGTAGACGAGCTGCGAAATGCAAACATTGTCGCCGACTTCCACCTCGACCATGTTGTCGATCCACGACTCCTGCCCAATCCAACAATGATCGCCGACGGCAAGCCGCCACGGAAACTTGATGCGAACATGCGGTTTGATCACCACCCCGCGGCCGATACGCGCGCCGAACATCCGCAGCAATCGCACCTTCAAGCCGCTGACCGGAAACCAGCCCCCTTCGAACAGCGCCACGCTGACGAAATACCAGAGCGTGCGCATTCCGCGGCCTCGACCTGGATCGAAGTCGGAGTTGTCGTAGCTGGCCAAATCAATCCAGGACTCGTCGCTCATCGTTTGATCGCCTCCTGGTACATCGCTTCATAAGCAGCGGCGACGCGATCGCGATTAAGCCACTCGTTCACGAACGCGCGCCCCTGCAGCCCAATCTCGCGCGAGCGCGGCGGGTCGGCAGCGATGCGCTCGATCCCCTCCGCGATGCTCGCCGGCGCGGCAGCGACGATCTCGGCGCCGCCCGATTGCAGTTCTTGCCAAATGTCGGCGCCGCGCGTCGTCACGACCGGCGTACCGCACGCCATCGCTTCCGCCAGCACGAGGCCGAAGTTCTCTTGATGCGTCGGCAGGACAAACACGTCGGCCGCTTGATACAGCGAACGCTTCTCGACACCGCGAACCATGCCGAGAAACTCGACCGCGTCCTGCACTCCCAACGACGTGGCGAGGCGCTTCAGCTCCGCGATGTACGCCTCCTCGCCGGGACCGGCGATAAGCGCCTGCACCGATTGCCTCCCGCGCCGCCGCAGCTCGGCGACCGCCTGAATCAGTAGATCGACGCCCTTCTTCGGATGAACGCGGCTAAGGAACAGAATCTTGAACTTGTCGGCCTGAATCTGCGGAAATGCCCGCAGCGTCGGCTCTGGCCCCGGCAGTTCGCTGTAGGCCGACAAGTCGAGCAAACAGCTGATCACCGCCGTGTTCCCCGTGACCGGCACGTACTTCAGCGCCTGATCCATTTCGGCCTGGGCGGTGAAGTGCACCGTCGTCGCCGTGCGAAACAGCGACCGGCCGCCGAGCGCTAGAAATGCGTGCTTCTTCGCTGCCTTCTTGCTCATCGAGTAGTGGTCGAGCATCCCATGAGGCGTCACGACGTACGGCGTGCCGCTCCTTCTGATCAACGGCGCAAGTTGAAAGTTCGCCAGCTCCCACGGCGTGTGGAGATGCACGGCGTCGGCGTTCGGCAGCAACTCTCCGAAGTTGGCGAGCGCCGCTCGGCTAAGAAACTGCCTGCTAAGCCGTGCGTGCGGAACCTCGATGACAGTCGGCCAATCGCCGGCTCCGCGCCATTCCGCCGGCACGTCCTGCCCATCGCAAGTCACGATCGTTACGCGATGCCCCCGCGCCGCCATTGCTTGGCTGAGATCCAGCACGGCCGTAACGACGCCGCCTAGTTCGGAGCGAATCTCGCGGATGAAGTGAACGCAGCTAAACGGCATGGCACGGCGAGCGTAGACCAAGTGAAGGGGTTACGCGTACTGCCACTGCTGAGCTGCATACGAGTAACGATTCTCGCGCAGTTGATTGGCCAACCCGAGGAACAAGCAAGACAGGAAGTAATGCAGGAACGTCCACGTCGACACCGACCAGAAGATCATGTCGTTCACCAAGCCGTGCAGGTAGATCGCCCCCATGATCGAGGCCGCGGTCCACAGCAGCGCCGGCTGCATGTTGACGCGCGCCCGATTATGGAGGACGTAGTACATCGACGTCATCGTTTTGAACATCGCCAGCGCTAGCGGCACGCCCAGCAGCATGCCGCCTAAGTACAACATGCCGACGTAGGAGTTATGCGGAATTTTGTCAGCGTCTTGGCTGACGACGACCGATTGCCCCTTCGTACCCAGCAACCCGCCGATCGGCCGTTTGGCGATCGTATTGGCGTAGACGAACGCATTTTCATAACGCCCCGAGGTCGAGACGTCGGACAACCGGTCGGTCTGGGCGGCGCCTTCAGTGAAGCGGAACAACCAGACGCCGACGCCGACGGCCACCACCGCCATCGCCACGATCACGATTGGTCGTTTTGCCGCCCAGAACGCCGCGGGCAGCACGGCGATGCCCGCGACCACGATGCCCTGACGGCTCGCGGTAGCAACCAGCAGCGTCGCCGATGCCCCGATTGCCGCCATGCAGACGATGCGCCACGGTTTGGCTTTGAAGCCGATCAAGCCGCAGCCAGCGAGCGCCATCACCGTCGCCAAAATCGGCACGAGTTGATTGGCGTTAATCCCAAACGGTGCGAACCGACCGATGCCCGGCACGAACGACTGCGCCCGAAAGAACACGAGCGCCAGCACCGAGATCCCCAGCGGGACCATCAGCCCGATAAAGACGCTCGCAACGACGCGAATCAGCGACTCTTCCGAGTCGACGGTGCGATACACCAAGATCGCCGTCAACGCCAGCAAGAACATGCTCGCAAACTGGACGAAACCGAGCATGCGGTCCGCCGTCGTCGCCACGCAAATGCAGCCGATGACCGGCGTGATCAAGTACAGCCACGCGATTCCCGGCACCGGATTACGATTTCCGGGCCGCATGTAGGCGAACCACATAATCGACAACACTGGCATCCAGTAGGTCGCCTTCGAAATCGATGCGATCGGACCGAGGTTCGTGAAGCGATTGAGATTCAACCACGCGGCCGCGATGATGATCGAGATCTCCATGCCGTACTTCTTGGGAACCAAGATGGCGGCGATGCCCATCGCGATCAGCGCGAGCAAGAAGTGCGCGAGCGAGATGTTCTCGAGATGCCGTGCGACGCGATCCATAGTCTCAATGCCAACAATTAGAAAACTAGAGGCGTGCGATCACGACGATGATGCTCGTTAGAATTGAATCGTTTCGTCTAGGCGACGAATCATGCTCAATTCTTAAAAGCCTTCCCACAGCGGCTCGTTGAGATTGAGATATCGGCTCAAGGCCTCAACGTCGCCTTTCAGCTCCCGACGCAAGTATTCCCTGCCCTCGGCGCTAAGCTTCGGTAATTCTTGCTTCGCCTTCGGCAGCAGCAACCCGCGCACCGCCTGTCGCATGCCCGCAGGCATCAGTGGACGCACGATTTTGCGGTAAAAACCGCTCTCGCGCGCCTGCCGCCAGACGCTGGACAGCACCGGTTTGCCCTGGCTCTTATTATACGCCACGGCTTCTCGATCGACGAACTCCGCGGCGTCCAGCCCCAGGAATTGGCAGATCCGTTCCATCGCCTCGGGCCGACGTTCGACATAATCCTCGAATCGCACGACAAGGATGCGATCTTTGCCGATTGCATCGACCCACGGCGCCAGCTGCTCGTAGTAGCGGCTGTATTGGATGTAGCGAGGTTGCGTGCGAATCTCGTCGTCGATCGACGGCCCCGCTTCTCCCGCGAAGAACTCGTGATGATGCTGGCTAACGATCCGATCGATCGGATGCCGCACCAAGTAAATCGCTTGGAAGTCCGCGGGCAACACCTGCGTCGCGCGCGCCGGCACGCCGGGGAAGTCCGGCAGTTTCGTGTAGCCAGTCGATGCGTCGCAACTGCGTTGGCCCGGCTCCGCCTTTGCGTACAGTGCGGCGTACTGCTCTAGGCCGGCCGGCGTCAGCACGTCGTCGCTGCAGAGCGAGTGCGGCTCCTTGTCGGCTTGAAAGAAGACAGCCGGATGCTGCGCGAGATCCATGTACAGGCTGGTGGTCCCCGCCTTCATCGAGCCAATGATCAAGATGCTGGGTAGCGACATGGATCGATAACTACTGTGCAGTTTACGGAAACGGGCTAGTGAATCGAACCGGGCGGCAGCGCGCCCGCAGCCAGCGGTTGCGCGCGGAGAGTCGTGGGGGTCGCGGGAATCGGCGTCACCGGCGGAGGCGAGGGCAGCAGCCCTTCCTCGGCCAGCGCCAGCCGCACGCCTTGCACCGGATCGCCGCGCCGCCGCCAATCATCCAGCAGCCGCAAGCTCGCGAGCCGGTAGTGCCGCAGGCGGTCGTCGTTCTCAGTCATATCGAGCAACGCCGCGGCCAACCCGTCGACGTCTCCCGGCGTGAAAAGCCGGCCGTTGACGTTGTCGCGGCACAGTTCGCCGGCGGCGCCAACGACGCGGCTCGACGCGATCGCAAGCCCCGCCGCAGCGGCCTCGCATACCACGACGGCCCACGGCTCGTAACTGCTAGGCAGAACGAACGCTTCGCCGCACGTATACAGCGTCGCCAGTTCATGCGGATCGTCGATGAAGCCGGTCCAAGCGACGCGGTTTTTCAACTCCTCCGGAACTCGCGCCTTCAACTCCGTTTCCAGCGGCCCGCCGCCGACGACGAGCAAATCCCACTCGGGGCGCTCCGCGGCAATTCGTACGAACGCATCGATCAGCGTGTCGACTCGTTTGACAGGCGCCAGTCTCCCCGAGTAAACAATGCGGCGGCGCCCTTCGCTCAGTTGAAACTTCTGCTTAACGCGAGCCTGCGCTTCGTCAGTTACCTCAAAGATCCGGCGATAGTCGGGTTCGTGCGGCATGAAGAAGCAGGGCTTCGCGCTGCCGCCGTACGGCTCGAAGTACCGCCGGCCATACTCCCCGCATGGCATCAACCCCGACACGCTCCGCACAACCCATCTCACATAGCGCAGCTTCAACCACCGCCGCCAACCTTTAACGCGATCGCCGTGAACGTTCGAGTCGCCAAACATGTAGTTCGGCATCCCGTGCCGCCGGCACCAGGCGATCAGGCGAACGAGCGCCGGGCTGTTATAGCCGGTCGAGATCACCGCCTCGACGCCATGTTCTTGCAGCCAGCGGACGACCTCGCCCCCCTTCTTCCAATCCTTCCAGAAGTGCTTCAGGCTGTGCTTCTTCCCCACCGACTCGCCGGGGCCGAAAATCACCGGCCGAATCCGCTCCGGCAGTTCAAAGTTCCACGGCTGCCAATTGTGTTCACACAGAAACAGCGACCACAGCTCGACCTGGTCGCCAAGCTCATCGGCAATGCGAAGATGCTGCGCGATCCGATAGGGCGATGGCGCATTCGCAATGATCGCCAGCTTCCGTTTTGCGGGGGTGCTCATAGGGCAGCCTTTCGGCCGACGGAGAGAATCTCGCCCGCATCAGGCAGGAGGTGCGCTGCCGGCGGCAAAGCGTCGTCTCGCGTCGATCGTTGCCTCACGCAGAGGCTCGGGTTCGGGCGACGCTGCGCGCGAGAATGTCGGGAGTTCCTTCGTCGCTGCGGGCGGGACGCAGCGAACCATCGTGCTCGATTTCGAAGAACTCGTACTCCGCCAATCCTTGCAGCAATTCAAAGAGATCCTTGCGGCCGTAGCCGAACCGGTCGGCGCAAGAGTTGACTTCAAACACGATGTGCGGGCTATGCTGGCGAATCACTTCCTGAGCGCCGCGGAACGCCTGCAATTCGCCCCCTTCGATGTCGATCTTGATCACGTCGGGCGGCGGAATTTCTCCGCTGCCGACGAGTTGATCGAGCGAAACCATCTGGCGTTTCAGTTCTTGCCCGCCCTCTTCCGCGGCGTTGACCGACGCGTGCAGCGAGTGCGAAGTGAGCATCAGCGTCTCTTCGCGCTCCGTCTCGCCGACCATGGTTTCGAAAATTGTCACCGCGTCGCCGACGCCGTTGAGGGCCGCGGAAATCGCGATCGAGCGCGCCAAGTCTGGTTGCGGTTCGAAGGTGAAGCAACGCACCTTGCCGGCGAACAGCGTCGCCATCTCGATCGTCATGTAACCGACGCTGCCCCCCAGGTCGTAGAAAACGTCCCCCGGCTTGAGCAGGCTGCGGCACGTTTCGAAAACGTACGCATCCCAAGTACGACCCTTGCGCTTCATCGCGGCGTAGATGTCGAGCACCCGCGGCACCATCGCCAGCTTCGCGCCATGCTTCGTCTTGAATGTTTCCTTGCGCCCTTTCGGCACCAGCTTGCTCAGGAAGCGCGGCACGGCGCCCCGGCCGCGCGGCATCGTCTCGGCCCACCAGTTCGCAGCGGAAACGATCAACGAATTGCTGTCGGACCAGCCAGTCGCAGCCGATGGTTCGATTTTCAACGGAGCGGCCATTCTCGACGATGCCTCTGTGAAATGAATGACGGTTTCCAGTCACGCGCCGGCGAACATGCGGAGCGCTGCGACCAGATCAAAGGATGGACTCTGCCGCCGCCCTACACTCAACGACGTTCGGTCGCAGCCGAAAGGCTGCTGCCTGCTTGGCGATCGACTCGCGCGGCGGGTCGTCGTGCTGGACGACGGACTCCCCGCGGATGAGGAATGGGCCGATCATTTGCTTGCTCTATCATAGGCCAACGGCGGGGAAGGCAATAGCAACAGGGCCCGCGCCAGCCGCCCGATCTTAGCCGGGGCCAAACCGGCGAGTTCCATGAGATCGGCCGCCAGAAAAACCCTAGCCATTGCTATAAACGTCACCCCGAAAAAGCACCCGCCGCAGATCAAAAGCACCAGCTGAGCGGAGCCGGCCGGCAGCAGGGCCAGCAAAGCGAGCGTCCCCCCGCCGGCGGCCAGGGCGACGAACCACGCCGGCAGCATCGACCTCAGGCAGCTTTGCCAATCGATCCCGAAATCACGCAACATGCGAATCGACGCCCCGACGCTGAACACCGCTTGTGCGAGCGAAATCAAGACCGCGAGCCCGACCAAGTTCTCGCCGTAGATCGCCACCGCGATCGACGCCGCGACGACCAGCCACAGCCCCTCGCACGAATAGACGATTGCACTCGACCGAAACTTTCCCTGCGACGACAGCGCCGCGGCGAGCAAGTCCGTGAACATCCGCATCGGCGCCGTCACCGCGAAGATCTGCATGAGGCCGATCGTCGACGACCATTTGTGATTCCACACAATCTCGTCAAGGATCGTGACCAGCGGGCTGATGACGACTGCCAGGCACACGCTGACCGGAGCCGCAATGAACACCAACATCCGGATACTGCGAACGATCGCGCGAGCTTGCCGCTCCGGCTGATCGGCGAGCCGACTGAGCGCAGGAAACAGCACGTGCTGCAGATTCGTCGCCAACAGTTCAAGAACCTGCGCCGTGAATTGGTAGCCGAAGAAGTACTTGCCGACGACACCCATCGGCAAGAAAATGCCGAGCGCGAGGTAGTCGCCCATCCGCGCCACGCCGCGACTCACCGCGGCGGCGCCGACCCAGAACGAACTTCCCAGTAAGTCGGGCCACTGTGAAAAGCCGAACGGCAGCCGCCAAGGTTTGATGCGCGTCGCGTAATAGTCGGCGAACGCTTCGTAGATCGCGACGATCACCAGCGGAATCGCGAGGCTCATCGTGCCGAAGCCCGCCGAGGCGAGCCCGATCGTGCTGATGTTCCTAATGACGAACCACGCCATCGCGACGTAAGCGATCGTCTTAAATCGCAAATCGACCCGCAGCTTGGCGCGCAGAAACGTGCTGATGCCCCCGAGCGGCAACGACGCCGCGACGACCCACAACAGGCTCGTCAACATGGGGGTGTCGTACACGTCGGCGATGATCGGCGCCGCGACCGCCAGCGCCGCCGCCGAGACCGTCGCCAGGGCCATGCTCAACCAGAACGCCGCCCCCATCGTGCGGTCGAAAGCCTCGGCCCCGCGTTGCACGAGGACCTGCGGCACGCCGCCGTCTTGAAAGACTTTGACGACCGCGGCGATCGACAGCATGATCGCAATGTCGCCGAACTGCTCATCGCTGATCCAGCGGCCAAGCAGCAACTGCGTGACGCCGCCGAGGAGCTTCCCCGCCACGATGCTCAGCGTCAGCCACGAAAAACCTCGCCCCACGACGACGGCCAACGACGGACCCCGACTCGCAGCCGGCGGCTGGTCTGCTGGCTCAACGGCTTCGCCTGAAGGATTGGAAGCAGACAAGGTAGGAGGCGCAGCTTTCAACGAGTGGTCGACGTCGCCAGAACTGGCAGGGCGGGAACGTCGCGGGTTTGACCGGAATGCTCAGGAGCCGACCGGCGTCGACGAAACCTCTTCGATGGGCGCGGCGGGAACGGGAGCGATTTGCGGAGGCAGCGACTGCGTCGACGCCAGCGAAGCGATCTCCACTTCCACCGTTTCGAGCATGTCCATCACGCGGCCGATCACATCGCAGACCAGCGCTCCGTCGGTCCGTTCGCCGCAGATCGAAATCCGGCCGACGACGTGTTGATTGACGAACAGCGGCACTTCCGTTCGCCACAGCTCGCGGCGTTCGCAACTGCTGCGACGCTTCCACGAAGCATGGTACGCCTCTTGAATCGACGCGAGGTTGAGGTCGATCCGCACCTCCACCAACCGCGACTTCTCCGCGTATTCGATCAGCGACTGCCACAGCATGTCCCACTCGCGCGTCCCCTGTAGACGCACTGACGAGTGCCATGCGCCGCTGCCGTTGGAGGGTTTGACGAACGACATGCCGACCGACTTCACGCGGTTGGCTAGCATCATGAACTCAACGTGGCCAAAGATCTGCGTCGCCACCAGAATGCAAATCACGAGCAGCACCGACCCGATCGCCATCAGGTCGTTCTGCATGAACATGCTCAGCAAGGCGCCGCCGCACGTCACCGCACAGCAGAGCGCCACCACCGCCAGCACGCGGGTGTTCTTGCCAAAACGGGCCATCAGCCGGTGATGCAAATGCCCGCGGTCGGTGGCGTAGATGCTGCGGCCGGTCAGCTTCCGCCGCAAGATCGCGACGAACGAATCAAACATCGGCAACGACCAGATCGCCAGCGGCGCCGCCATCGCGACGGTAGCCGGGCCCTTCAGCGAGGCGCCGATTGCCAGCGAACCGACGATCAGTCCGATCAGCATGCTTCCGGCGTCGCCCAGAAAAATACTCGCTGGCGGAAAGTTAAACCGTAGAAATCCAAGTAGCGCTCCAGCGAATACCGCAGCGACGACGGCGACGGCCGGTTGTCCGAACCAGAGCGCCATCACGGTGATCGCCGAACAGAGGATGATGCCGATCGTCGTCGCCAGTCCGTCGATGCCATCGAGCAGGTTCAGCGAATTGATGGCGCCGACCAACCAGAACAAAGTGAATGGAACGGAGAGGTAACCCAACGGAATGCGTTCGCCGAACAGTGAGAACGCCTTGATCTCCAATCCCGAGCCAATGACGATCAGCGCCGCGACAATCTGTCCGAGCAGCTTGTACCGCCCCTTCATCCCGAAGCGGTCGTCGTACAAACCTAGTAGCACGATCCAGCCCCCCGCCAGCAGCAAGCCGGCAAGGAACGGGGCATTGTCGTGAAGCGACTCTTGCAGATTCTGCGAAGAGAAAAATTCGACCGCGAACGTCACCACCGCTGCCATGAAGACGGCAAAGCCGCCGCCGAGCGAGACCGGCTTCTTGTGACTTTTGTGATGCCCGTCGGGCCGGTCGACGAAGCCCCACCGCTGAGCCAACGAAGCCACGAAATGCGTCAGCGGGTAGCTGACGATCGCAGCAATGCAGCTCATGGTTAGTACGTACTGCATCCGGTACGGGCTCCTCTAGTTGCACATCAACGGCGTCGGGTCGTAGCAGTCGTGCAGGCAGCTGGCGATGCGGCCATGACGGCCTTCGCTCGCTGTCCACAACGCGAAGAGGCCGTCGAAGCAATCGGCGGACCAAGCCTGGCAGGCGGACCGCTTGCGGCGTCTTTGGGCCCTGGCCGATTGGCGACTTGCGGCTTCGCAATTGCCGGCCAGATAAGACGTTGCGATCATTCGCCCGGCTAAGATGTTCTCGCGTTCGACCCAGTTGTCATCGTTACCAATCGCCGCCGACATGTCAAATGAATGGAACATCTCGGCCCGCGATGTTGCGATCTTACAACGCCCCCGGCGGCCCGGTTGTAACGGTTGGGAGAGCCGGGCGAACAGCCGCTGGCACGCCCGCCCGCAAGCCCGCTAAGCCGGCCGAAATTATTAACTTGTGGGAGGGGTCTCTGACCCCGAAGCAGCTTGTGCAGGCAGAGCCACTGGTTGTTGTGACCGGCATCGGCGTCGGAGACGCCTCCCACAAACGCTTCCGCGACTGTGTCTAACGACCACTCAGATACTGGCGAATCGCCGCGACAATCCGCCCCGCCGCCTCGCCGTCGCCATAGGGATTCGCCACCTGGGCCATGGCCCCGTAGGCCGCCTCGTCGTCGAGCAGCCGCAATGTCTCCGTGACGATCCGGTCGGCGTGGGGCCCCACCAGCCGCACCGCCCCCGCCGCCACCCCCTCGGGCCGTTCGGTCGACTCCCGCATCACCAGCACCGGCTTGCCAAGCGACGGGGCCTCTTCCTGGACGCCGCCCGAATCGGTGAGGATCAACTTGCACGCCGTCGCCAGGGCGACGAACTGCGCGTACGGCTGTGGCGGAATCAGCCGCACATTCGGCAGATTCCCCAGCCGGGCGTGAACCACTTCTTTCACCTGCGGGTTGAGGTGCACTGGGTAAACGATCAGCACGTCGGGCCGCCTCGTCGCGAGCTCGGCGAGGGCCGCGCAAATCGACTCGAACCCGGAACCGAAATTCTCGCGCCGATGCCCCGTCACCAAAATGAACGGCCGCGCGTTCCAGTCGCTGCCGATCACTTGTTCAAATTGGCTATGGAGCGACCCCCGCACCTCCGCATCTTGCTGCCGGCGAACTTCCGCCAACAGCGCGTCGATCACCGTGTTGCCGGTGACGAAGATTGATTCATCGGGAATCCGTTCGGCCAAGAGCGCCTGCCGCGAGGTTTCCGTAGGCGCGAAATGCAGCGCCACGAGTGGGCTCGTCAGCCGCCGGTTGGCCTCTTCCGGAAACGGCGAATCGATCGTCCCCGTTCGCAGTCCCGCTTCGACATGCCCGATCGGAATCCGGCGGTAGAAACTCGCAAGCGCCGCGCACAACACCGTCGTCGTGTCGCCCTGCACGAGCACCATCTCTGGCTGCGCCGCCGCGAGGGCTTGATCGATTCGGTCGACCAACCGCGACGTCAACCCGGCGAGCGTTTGGCTCGGCTCCATCGCCGCGAGATCGGCGTCGACCTGGATGCCGAACAGCTCCACCACCTGGGCAATCATCTCGCGATGCTGCCCAGCGTTGATGACGTACGGCTCGAGCAACGGATCGTCGCGCAACGCCGCAATGACGGGCGCCATTTTGATCGCTTCAGGCCGCGTGCCGATGAGAACCGCAATGCAATGAGCCATTTGTAAACCTTGAAGTTTCCGCTCGTGAGCGGGAAAGTGCATCTGCTATTAGCCCCCGGCGGGGGCGGCATGGTGTAGCCAGGGGCGTTAGCCCCTGGTTTCAAACACCGGAATGCTCCTTAGCCCCGTGAGGGGCGACACAGCTCCCGCCTGCGATGGCGAACAGTGCCGCCCCTCGCGGGGCTATGGAACCAATTCGAACCGAAGACCAGGGGCTCGCGCCCCTGGCTACATGACTCGGCCCCTCCGGGGCCAATGCAGCCAGCAATCCATGCGGCGAGCCGATGTATACTCCAATCGATGACGAGCCTTGGGGAGGGGGAATTGAAGCGGGCGCCAGAATTCCCCTCCCCTCACCCAAAAACAAAAAAAGGGAGGCGGCAAATTCGCCGCCTCCCTGGTAGCTGCTCAATCTCTCGCGTCGGCCCTTACTTCGAAGCCGTCGCGGCATACTTGGCCTGGTATTCGCCCAGAATCCAATCGTAAGTCTTGGCCATCCCCTCGCGGAGCTTAATGCCGGGGGCCCAACCCAAGTACTGCATGATCTTCGTGTTGTCGCTGTTGCGGCCGTTCACGCCCTTGGGGGCGCTCAGGTTGTGCGTCCGCTTCAACTTCACGCCGGCGATGTCTTCGACCAAATCGCTCAGACCGTTGATCGTCACGATCTCGTCCGAGCCGAGGTTGATCGGTTCGAGGATGTCGCTGTCCATGATGGCCAGAATCCCCTTCACGCAATCGTCGATGTACATGAAGCTGCGGGTCTGCTTGCCGTCGCCCCAGATTTCAATCTCGGTCGCGCCGGTTTCCTTGGCGTGAATCACCTTCCGACAGACAGCGGCGGGCGCCTTTTCGCGGCCGCCTTCCCAGGTGCCGTAGGGGCCGTAGACGTTGTGGAACCGCGCGACCCGCGTCCGCAGACCGTAGTCTTCGCGGAAGTGGCGGCACATCCGCTCGGAGAACAGCTTCTCCCAGCCGTAGCCATCTTCCGGCATCGCGGGGTAGGCGTCTTCTTCCTTCAGCGGAATGACGTCTTCGTTGACTTGCTTCTCGGCGTTGTACACGCACGCGCTGCTCGCGTAGAAGAACCGCTTCACGCCTTCCTTCTGCGCGGCCTGCAGCAAGTGGGTGTTGATCAACACCGACAGCATGCAGAGCGCCTTGTTATTTTCGATGAACCCCATGCCGCCCATGTCGGCAGCGAGGTTGTAAACGTCGTCGACGCCATGACAAGCTTCATCACAGGCGTGGCGATCCTTGAGATCGGCGACGATGTTCTCGGCTTCGTCGAACACCTGATACCATTCGTCCATCGGCTTCACGTCGACGCAACGGACGTCGAAGCCATCTTTCAGCAAACGAGCCGCCAGGTGACCGCCAATGAAACCGCCGCCGCCGGCGACGAGGACTTTCTTCTTGCTCATGTCGTTAAACTTCCGACTTCGTGAAAAGGCCGTGTGGAACGGACGTAACTAGCGCCTCCGCTAGGGATTATATCCCCGTGAGCCTTGAGTCTAGTTGCCTCCCTGGGGAAGGTAAATGGATTGGCGAAGCGGCGCCGCCGGGCCGTCCGCCGACAGGCCCGGAAAACTAGTTTCTCCGGCATAATCGTTAAGACCGGATGAACGACGCGCTCACTGGACAATACCCGCCACCTCGGCGCAGGTGGTAAACCGATAGCGCTCGAGCAGCATCTTGAACTTCGCCGCCGTCGATCCGAGGCCGACGTAACACTTGAACTTCCGATGCGGCGGCATCGGCACTCGCGGGCAATCCGCCGCGAAGTCGCGCGGGTGGAGGTAAGCCACCACCGGGATGCCCTGAGCGTTAAGCTGGTCGAACCCGCGGCGAATTAGCCAGGGCGGCAGCAGCCGCAAATAGCCGCCGCCGGAAAACGCAATCCGCCGCCCCAGCAGCGTCATCATGCTCATCGGCAGTTCCGGCATCGGCCGGCCCGACGGGGCGCCGGTGAAGTAGTGCCGTTCCATCGGACAAGGGTACCCGCCGCCGCCATGTACGCCCGGGAACAGGCTGGCGTCGTACTTCAGCCCTAGGTCGAGCAGTACGTCGAAAACCCACTCGCTCCCCGGGATGATCGAGAACGTCGGCGCACGAAACCCGAGCAGTTTCTGCCCCCCCGCGTTTTCGATCGCATCGATCGAACGCCGCAAATCTTCGCGCAGTTCTTCCGGCGTCAGCGTGAAGCATTGCCGGTGCCAGTACGAGTGCGTGCCGAGTTCATGCCCCGCGTCGGCAATCCGCCGCACGAGCGCCGGGTGCCGATCGGCAATCCATCCCAGCGTGAAGAACGTCGCCCGCACGTTCGCATCGGCGAGCGCCTGCAGAATTTGATCGGTGTAGCGTTCGGCCAGCGATGGAAACGTCGGCCACAGCTCGGGCTTATCGACAGCGTCGATCCCGACCATGTGGAACCAATCTTCGATGTCGAACGACAGGGCGTTGACGACCGGCGACGCGGCGGCGCTCTTCATGTCACGTCACCTCTCAAAATGCGTCGTGGTCGCGGAAGGAAAAGGCCCAACGATTCCAATCGCCGAAGCGCGCCTCGGCGGTCGCCAGCTTCTTCGGCCAGACGAGGAACTCGTAGTTCTCGGGCGACGAGCGGAACCCGCGCCGCTTGAGCAACTGCCGATTCGCGTCGCCCAAACCATCGAGGTAGAGCAGCAGTTCGCCCCCCGCAGCGAGCGTCGCTTTCTCGACGGCTCGCAGCGCCACGGCGCCGTCGGCCTCGCCCCCCTCGCGGAACGCAAAATCCATCAACACGCCAACTTGAATGCCGTCGCCGCGCTCCGCTAACCGGTAGATCGCCGCCGCTTGCAGCGCGTCTCCCCGCCAGGCGGTCGCCAAGCGGTAACTTCCGCCTTCGCGGGTCTGACCATACCGCTGCTGCAGCAGTTCGGCCGACCAGAGTTGGGCGATTCGCCCCGCCGAGCGCTCGCCGATGAGCGTCGCCACAGCCTGAAGTTGCTCCACCGGCCGCTGCTCGATCGGCCCATCATCGATCCGCGCCCCAGTTGCAGGCCGTGCCGCCGTCAGCGCCAACACGGCGCCGAACGCTGCATCCACCGTCCCGGCGAGCGGCCGCGCCCAGCCCAGCCGCTTGTACTTGCAAATGAACCGCGCCGGCCGCAATGGCCGTACAAGCACCTCCATGGCGCCCACCTTGGCGAACCCCAACCCGAGGTGAGCCTTCGTCAGCTGCGGCAGCCGCACCGGCGCGTACAGCATCTCGATCCCAAGTGCCTTAAGCGACGTGAGCATCATCATCGGCAACCGCGGGTAGAGCATCTGGTCGCGATAGTCGGGGTCGACATACAGGTTCGCCCAATAGGCGACTCGTTCCGTCCCGCCGCCGACCGACAGCGTTCGCAAGAACATCGACGTCAGCCCAACCGGCTTGTCGCCGACAAACGCCCCCCACGCCATGCAGCGCTGCGGATCGAGCCCATGCAGAAACCACGCCGTCGAACGTTCGTCCCACGCATGGCCGTCGCGCTTGGCCAGCATCGCCCGCACGTGGCCAATGTCCTCAGGCCCGAGCGGCCGAATCTTGGCGACGCCAGCAGCGGCAGACGGGGCAGGGGAGGGCGACGACATGGCGACCGATAGTAAGCGAGGTGGCGAAGATCACAATCATACCGCGCTCCGCGGCACGGTGCGGAACGGCAGGCGGTGGCTGATGCCTACTTTTCGCCTCGCTGTTTCTTGAACCGCTCGCTCACCCGCGCCGACGCGTCGCTCAGCCGGATCTTCACCGGAACTTTATACGACGGCAATTTCGAGAAGCAATGCTGCCGAATCCGCTTGATGACGTTCGGCAACGGCTCGTCCTGGTGGAGCGTCACCTCGGCGACGACGATGCTGCCCGTGAGCGGATTCGCTTCCTTCGTCACCGTGGCGTCGGCAATGTTGTCGACTTCCAAAATGACGGTCTCGACCTCGGCCGGGTAAACCTTCTCGCCGCCGACGTTAATGATGTCCGACTTACGGCCCTTAAATCGCAGCCACTCGCCGTCGACTTCCACCTCGTCCTGCGTGTTGAACCACCCCTCGGCGTCGAACGGCGACGGAGCGTTCAAATAGCCCAGCATCGACGACTTCGCCTTGATGTGCAGGATGTTGTCGACCACCCGCGTCTGGTAATCCTCGCCGCCGACGCGAATCCAGGTCGAGGCGTTGTCCCGCGACTGGGTCCGCATGATTCCCAGTTCCGTCATGCCGTACGACTGCCGGAACGTCACCCCCGGGAACGCGGCGTTCAGCCGCTCGAGCGTCGCCGCCGGCATCACCTCGGTGGCGTAGTTGATGATCTTCAGGCTCGAGAGGTCGTGCTTCGCGTACTCGCCGCTAACCAGCAGCAAGTTGAGGAACGTCGGCGACGCCGGCAGCACCTCGGCCCGATACTTCTCCACCGCCCGGCAAACAGTCGCCGCGTCGCGCGACGGCAGCGTGATGATGCAGCCATGATTGGCCAGGCCGTACATCATCGTGTTGAACCCGCCGATATGGTCGAACAGCAGGAACGTGATCATTCGCTGCGTGTGGCGGGAAAGCTTGAACTTGTTCAGCAGGAAGTCGAGGCTGTGGACCGCCCCCTTCGGCTCGCCGGTCGAACCAGAGCTGAACAGGATGAGCCCTGGGCTTTGCGATTCGTGCAGCTGCTTGTACAGCTCATGGGACGGCTCGATGCCCGTTTCCGAAACGCAGCCGTAGCTGTCGTCGGCGTTAACGCTTAGTCGGTGACTCACCTGCGCCAGGCGGCAATACTTATCGCGATCAGCCGTCACATGCCGAGCAATCGGCACGATGATGTTGCGGTTCTGCATGGCCGCGAGCAGCAGCGCGATCGCGTTGGGCGAAAAATCGGCGTCGAGCATCACGGCCTGGCCCGGCCGCACGTCGTTCGCCCGCAGAAATTCCTCGGCCCGTTCAACCCGCTCCAGCAGTTCGCCGTAGCGCGTGATCTGGTCGTGCCAAACGATCGCGTCGTCGTCGGCATGTTCCCGAAATCGGTCCAGCAGCCACGTGAGCGGCATCACGGACCTCCGAGATAAATCACCTGCCCGGTGACGAACGTGTTTTCCGGATCGAGCAGGAAGTCGACCACCCGCAGCACGTCTTCGAACTCGCCGTACCGCTTGATCGACTGCCGGTTGATCAGCCGCGTCATCTTCTCGACCGGCACGCCGGCAATCAGGTCGGTTTTCACCGGGTTCGGCGACACCGAGTTGGCGGTGATCCCATGCTCGCCCATCTCGCGGGCCAGCACCTTCGTGTAGGCCTCGACCGCCGATTTCGACGCCGTGTAGACCGCCTCGCCTTCCAGCGAATACGGCACCGCGACGCTGCCGAAGTTGATGATCCGGCCTGTCTTGTGCCGCAGCATCAGCTTCGCCGCTTCGCGGCTGCAAAGCATCGTGCCGAAGACGTTCACGGCGAACAGCTTCTTCATCGTTTCGAACGGCGTCGTCAGCACGTGGTTCATCGACGCCGTGCCGGCGTTGTTCAGCACCGCGTACAACGGCTTGCCGCTCTTGCGAACGCCGCCGAACAGGTGGACGACGCCCTTCTCATCGGCGACGTCGATTTCGAAATGCTGGTAGCGCTCGTGCTGCACCTCGCTCGGGCCGCGGCTGCAGCCGAAGACATGCCAGCCCCGTTCGAGCATGACGTTGGTGAGCCCCAGGCCGATGCCGCGGCTGGAACCGGTGATGACGATCGCGGAATCTTGCGGCTTCATGCGGCGGCCTCTTCATCGAGCAATTCGACGCCGTAGTCGGCCATCGCGCCGAGCGTCCGGAACGGGCTCCGATTCATCGACATCGCCTTTTCGCTGGCGAGAACGACTTCCGCGTTGAACGTTTCGTTCAACTTGCACTCGAACCCGGTGATGATCATCACCAAGCCGAGCGAGTCGACCGGCGAGTCGGGGCCGATGAGCGGCGTCTCGTCCTTCAGGTCGTATTCGCCGCCCGTCTGCTCGCCATACTCCGCGACGCATTCGCGCAGCAGCTGCATCACCTGATCACGTTTGCTCATAAACTCGCTCGCTATCTTTCCTCGAAAGGATTTCTTCTCGAATATGGCTCACCCGCCGACGCCGCTCACGACGACGTCGCAGAACCGATTACAGAGTTGGGTCTTGCTTAGAGCCTGGGTGATCGCGGCTCGCGCTCGCTCGCCCATCGCTTGGAGCTCCGCCGTCGGCAGACCCGCAATTCGCCGCATTTCCTGGGCTGCTTGGGCCGGATCGTGGGGTGAAATACGCCACCCCATCATATATCGCTCAATCAGGTCTGTCACATGCGACGGATCGGGCCCGGCAAACAGCACCGGACGCCCCACGGCCATCGCCCCGTAGACTTTACAGGGGTGAAAACAGCCGATGCCGCCGTCTTCCATCGTCACCAGATGGACGTCGGCCGCCGAAAGCGAATACCGCAGCTGGTCGATCGGCTGGTACGGCAGCAGCATGACGTTCTTCGGCTTCCGCTCGGCGATCTCGCGCTCAACTTCCGCCCGCCGCACGCCGCCGCCGATAAACAACAGCATCACGTTGGGCATATCCTCTAGCTGCCGCGCCGCTTGCAGCAGCACGTCGATCGGATGCCCAATCCCCATGTTGCCGCTGTACATGAAGACGAATTTGTCCGTCAGTTCATGCTGCGTGCGGAACGGGTTCTCCGCATGCGATACTGGATCGACGTGATCCTCATGCGGCCAGGGCGGCATCACGTAGACGTTCTTATCGACGCCGTAGGTCTTGGCGATCCGCTCTTCCATGAACCGGTCGAGCGCGACGATCCCCTGCGACTTCTGCAGCGTCCGGCGGTAGACCCCGCGCAGCAGCCGAGTAGTGATTGCGTTCGGCTTGGCGAGCCCCGCCTCGATCATCTGATCGACGCTCAGGTCCATCACCCAGAACTTCACCGGCACGCGGCGGAAGAAACGAATCCAGAGTGCTGCCGCGCCTGCCATAGGCGGGCTGGTGCTCACCAGAATCGCTGAGAGCTTTGGCAAGAACATCCCGCGCAGCGCCACTTGCGCCACGAATAGAATCTGCCCCAGCAGCCGCAACGCCAGCGTGCTTTTGCCAAAACTTGAAAGCGGCAGCCGACGAATCTCGACGCCGTCGCGCGTCTCCCGCCGCAGGTACTTTTGCGACGAATCGGTGTATCCGCGCGCCGAGGTGTACACGATCACCCGCCAGCCGCGGTTCACAATCTCCACGGCCGCGTCATGCATGTGCTGCCCCACCGACGTCGGGTCGGGAGGGTAGACCTGCGAAATTAACAGCAATGTCGGGGGCGTTTTTGCAGGCATGTTTCAACGACTTCAGTCACTGTAGCCGAGCCACTTGCGGGTCGACTCGGTCCACTTGTTGATCAGTTCCAAATCTTCCGGCTGGGCGACGCTCCGCCGGTGGGCCGTCTGCTGCGAATCGAAGTCCCGCGCGAACGCCGCCTCGACTTCCGGCGACGGTTCGAGTTGGCAGAAGGCGAGAATCTCTCGCAGCTTCTCGAGCGACATCTCCTCCAACCGAACTTCCCGGTAGCGGTCGGCCGGCAGCTCGCGGCCGTAATGGCAGGCCGCCTCGACGCACGTCCGCCACTGCAGGGCGCAAACTTCAATCAGTTCCAGTTCCAGCAGCAGCGAATCGATCCCCGGAATGCGGGGCCCCCAAACGGGGCGCCGTACGAGCCCCGACATCGACTTGGGAGCGACGCGCCGAATGAACTCGCGGCCGTAGTACGGCAACTGCCGCAGGCGAATCTCCCGCAGCCGCTCCCACAGTTTGCCGCGGTCGACGCCGTGGGCGTGATCTTGCCAGAACCGCCGAATCGCGAGCGACGATTCCACGCCGTCGCGAATGATGTGAACGAAAATACAGCCCGGCAACGCCCGATCGACGAACTCCATCCGCAGCGAGTTGCTCGGCGTCTTTTCCAGCAGCCGTTGCTTCCCGTCATTACGCACGGCCTCCGCGAACTTCGCGCGGATATGCCGGCAAACTTCCGGGCGGGCGTCGCGGCCGGTGAGCATATCCCCCTTGGCGTCGTTACCGTACCGCCAGGTAAGGCGAGGCTCATCGACGTGCGCCAGCGCAGGGTGCTCGCCGAGCAATCGCCCCAGCAGGGTCGTCCCGGAGCGCGGCGCCCCGACGACGATAATCGGGCGATCTAAAGAATCTGCTTCCATCAACCCTGGACCAATGCCTCGGCGCCGCATTCATTACCTAAGGAATGGACTCATTCTGGCTATCCAAAGCCAGCGCCGTCTATCACGGGGACCGCAAATTCGCCGAGATCGAAGGAGGATCTCTCCGAATTTGCCGTTCGAACCAGATAGAAGGGCGGGAAGCCGCGAGGGAGGGTCGCGAAGGAGTGTCCAGCACGAGAGGCCGACGACGCCCGTCGAGGAGCTCTCAATCACCCCCTTGTCCGCTGAAATCCACGGTGCACCCGCGACATATCACGGCCCTTGGCGACGGGTGGACGCGGGCAATTGCAAGCAGAAAACTGGCTTTACACTAAACGCAGAATCCGAGCAGTCGATTTCACAAATCCGAAGCCGCCGGAGCGTCCCGTCGAAGTGACTTCTGGCGACACGCAAGGCCCTTAAAAGGGAGGTCTCCGTGGAAAGCGAACGGCTTGCTATCCCTGACCGGATTATTTCGCAAATGTAACTGAATCTGAGCGACGAAAACGCATTCAATTTCGCCAAAAATCTGTACATTCTCCGCAGTTGGTGAATACTCAAGGTCACTCCTCCAACGAACGCACGAAAAGGCCCGATTGTCAGCAGAAAAGTGGCAGGGACGTCGCTTGAGCGCTAAGGATCTCCACTAAGTTCCCTGACCGACTCATCAATGACTAACTTCTCTTCCGCGGTCCGATTTGCTGCCACCAAGTTCGCTCGGCCTGCCATTGCCTTGGCAACCCTTGGGGCCTTCGCGCTCGTCTCCGTCGAGACAGCCTCGGCCCAGCCTGCCGCGCCGAACATCATCGTGATGATCATGGACGACCTGAGCTGGAACGGCCTCTCGGTCCTCATGGATCCGAACGTGCCGAATTCCAAGAGCGACTTCTATCAAACCCCGCACATCGGGGCGCTCGCGCAGTCCGGCATGCGGTTCAGCAATGGTTACGCTCCCACGTCGATGTGCAGCCCGACGCGCGCCGCACTGCTCACCGGCAAAAGCCCCGGCCAACTTCAATCAACGGAGCTGAAAGACGCGCAGCCTGGCACGGACCGTTACATGGGTTCCTTTACGGGATTGCCGCTCACTCCTCCGACGCCTGAATTCTTCGACCCCACCCAACTCACAATTCCGCGCATCCTGAAACAGTCGAACCCCAACTACACGTCGGGGCTCATCGGTAAGTGGCATCTCGACATTCCCACGACGGTCACGCCTGCCTCCGCAGGCTTCGACTACTACCGAGACGTTGGCGTCCCTTCGCAGAACGTCGACCCGTGGGGCCTCGAAGCCCTCGCGCACGAAGCCGACACGTTCATGACGCAGTCGGTGAATAGCAACACGCCCTTCTTCATGCAGTACGCGCCGAAGGCGCCCCATCCCCCGATCTACGCCAAGCCCGAAACCCGCGCCAAGTACGAAGCGCTCCCCAAGGGGGCCGTCCACAAAGATCCCGGCTACGCCGCCATGATCGAACACATGGACGACTCCGTCGGCGCCGTGCTCGATCGCGTCCAAGAACTCGGCATCGCCGACAACACCTACATCCTGTTCACGTCCGACCACGGCGCCGCGCTCAACCTCAGCTCCGGCTACCCGCTGCGCGGCGGAAAGTCATCGATCCTTGAAGGCGGCGTTCGCGTCCCCTATATCGTCGCGGGCCCCGGCATCGCTGCGAATACGTTCAGCGATCTCCCCGTCACGACGATGGATATCTTCTCGACCGTCGCTTCCTGGGGCGGCTACACCGGACCGGTCCCGCAAGGGGTTGAAGGCGCCGACCTCAACGTCGTGCTGAAAAACGGCGGCGTCCTGCCCGCCGGCGTCGACCACCTGGAGCGGCAGTACAGCGAAGGGGGCGAAATCTACGTTCACCAACCGCAGTACATGGCGGTTGGTCCGAGCACGCGGCTCATTCCCGCATCGTTCGTCCGCGAAGGCGATTACAAGCTCTACCGCCAATACGGCGAAAACGGGGCCGCCGACAAGTACTTCCTTTACAACCTCAAGACCGACATCGGCGAAGCCGTCAACGTTGCGAACCAAAACCCGACGATCGTCGCCGATCTGAAGGCCAAGCTCAACAACTACTTGGCAAAAATCGACGCCTCGTTCGCCTACGACGTCCGGACGAACATCAACCTCACTTGGAATGCCGAAACGCCGGGAGTCGACACCACCCTCTGGCGCTCACTGGAAAACGTCGATTACAAGGCTCGCGAAAGCTGGACGATTAACGCGGGAGGCGAAGCGCCGACTCGTCTCGCTGCCGAGCGCTACCAGGCCAATCTGTCGAAGGCGGCGTTCAACTTCGACGGCGGCGACGGCATGAACACTCGTTTCTTCCATGTGAGCGACCCGACCGCCCGCACGACGACGCTCAATCCCGGCACCAACGACTTCGACCGTTCGATGTCGGCCCAAGTCTGGTTCCGCGCCGACGACTTGCAAGGCAGCGGCATCCTGATGGAATCGGGCGACGGCACGAAGGGCATGTCGCTCACCCTCGGCAACGCCGACGGCGTCGGCGGCAGCAACGATCTCCGCTTCCGCGTCCTCGGCGCCAACGGCGAGGCCCTCACGCTCGACGTCCCGATCGACCGTTTCGCCGATCCGACGAAGGACTTCATTCAGGCCACTGCCGTCTTCAACGACAGCAACACCGACCGCTATCTCCAGCTGTACGTCAACGGCGCGCTTGTCGGCCAAATCAACGGCCAGCTGGGCGATGCGCACAGCCTGCAGTGGGACGGCTACGATCGCGCCGGCCTCGGCAACGTCGGCGGCGACGGGCTCGGCGCGGCCGGCGGTTCCGGCGTCCAGCCGTTCACCGGCGGTTTCCGCGGCGAGATGGCGAGCGCCAAATTCAATAACTACGCTCTGACGCCGGCGAATGTGCTCGCCAGCTACAATTCGGCGTTGGCGCCCGTCACGTTCGGCGTGAAGAGCTTCGGCGGCGGCGCCACCAGCCTTGCCAGCCGCCCCAGCAGCGTCGCAAAGAATTCGGCGGCCGTGGAATCCGCAGCCGTCCGCATCTTCCACGAACGCAGCGACCGCCTCGACCAAAGCCTGACGCTCGACGCGGCCTTGCCCGCCAACGTCATCCTGCGGCCGGGCGCCATGGGATCCACCGCCCAATTGGCGGCGGGCACCCTGGTCAGCAGCTACCTGTTCGACCTCGACCCCGTCGGCTCGGCGGGAAGCGCCGTCACCTCCTCGGGCGTCATTACGTTTAACCAGATTATCCTCGGCATCATGTTCGACGACGCCTCGCTGGCCGCCACCGACAAAATCCTCGGCTCGATCGGCGACTACGGCGTGACGAGCGATCGCGGCCTGACGCTCATGGGGTCTGGATCCACCGGCGACTTCATCAAGATCTCCGCCGATCGCCTCACCCTGAGCTTCCGGCTTACCGCGGCCGGCGACCAGATGCAGCAGTTCCGCGTGGTCACCGGGTTTATGGGCCCGGGAGATTTCAACGGCGACGGCATCGTCAACAGCGCCGATCTCACCGTGTGGAAGACGGCCTTCGGCACGTCAGCCGCCGGCGACGCCAACGGCGACGGCATCACCGACGGGGCCGACTTCATGATCTGGCAGCAGAACAACGGCACGGGCGTCGCCTACGGATCGTCGGCCGTCGCCAGCAACGTGACCAACGTCGCTGCTAACACGACGAGCGTCGCCGCGGTTCCGGAACCCTCGGCGGCGGCAATGTTGTTGATCGGCATGGCGGCTTCCGCCGCAGGAATCCAGCGGCGGAAGAAAGCGGTTCGCATCGGATGACGTCCTTCAGCGCCGACTGCACGGTACGCGTCGGCAGGCGTCCTTTTCGCAGTAATTCTTTTCGGAACAGAGAGAGAGCCGTGCGCACCCGCAACGTCTGCAGACGCGGGCGCCACGTATGCCAGGCGGCAAATGATTGCAGCTCCCCGACCGCTATTTCCATCGACTAACGGCCCGTTAGTCTCAGACCAAGAATTCTAGAACCATATGAAGCGGTGCATGCCTTTCGTCTGGCTTCGACGTACGACAATGACTGTCGGCGCACTTGTTCTCGCCTGCCCGTTGCAGGCGTTCGCCGCCTCGTCGAAACCGAATATCTTGTTCATCCTCGGCGATGACATCGGTTGGACGCAGACGTCGGTCCAAATGGACCCGAACATTCCTTTCTCCAAAAGCGACTACCACGAAACTCCCAATCTCGAACGGCTCGCCTCGCAAGGCATGCGGTTCTCCAACGCTTACGGCCAGCCGATGTGCTCGCCCGGCAAGATCGCGCTGCTGACCGGCAAAAGTCCCGCCCAGAATCAAATGAACAACGTCATCGACTACACGTTGTTCCCCGACGCCGTCTACTCCGGGCACGAACTCACCGGCGTCCTGCCCATGTACAAGTTGGATGAAAACAAGACGGTCGCCGATTGGCTGAAAGCGAAGACCCCCGACTACGGCACCGCGATGATCCGCAAGGATCACGTCGGAGCGACGCCGACCGAATATGGCTTCGATTTGTACGACTTCTTCCTGAACGGGTACGCCCCGGCCGGCGAAGATCCGCACAAGTTGTTCAGCACGGCCAATCGCGCGAACGCCTACATCAACGACCAGGCCTCGCAAGACAAGCCCTTCTTCATGCTGCTGGCGCCCAGCGCGTCGCATGCTCCGTACGAGTACCGACAGTCGACGTTCCAGTACTTCCAAAACAAAGCGAAAGGCGCTCGCCACAAGTCGGACCAGTTGGCCGCCGACACGTTCGAATTGGACGCCATGGTCGGCCAGGTGCTCGATAATTTGGATGCGCAGGGACTCTCCGACAACACCTACGTCTTCTTCACCTCCGACAACGGCGGCAACGCCTCGGCGCGATTCAACGAGCCGCTGATCGGCGGCAAAGGCAACATCTACGAAGGCGGCTTGCGCGTGCCGTTCATCGTCAGGGGGCCCGGCATCGCGCCGAACTCCACGAGCAGCGTCCCCACCGTCGGCATGGATCTCTTCGCTACCGCCTCGGAAATCGCCGGCATCACGGCGCCGCTCGACCCCATGCTCGAAAGCGCCTCGATCCTGCCGGTCCTCCACAATAACGGCCAGTTGCCGGGCGGCGTGCCGCTGCAACGGGCGTTCGGGGCCAACGGCGAGTTGTTCTTCCACATTCCCCACTACTCCGACAACGCCACGCCGATGTCGGCGATCCGCGACGGCGATTACAAGCTCATTAAGATCTATGCCGAGAGCGGCAATCCTGAGCAAATCATGCTCTTCAACATCGCCGCCAACCCGACGGAAAGCACGAACGTCAATTCGCCGCTAAACCTTGCCTCGCAAATGCCGCAGAAGGTGCAGCAAATGCTCGGCAAGTTGGACAATTGGCTCACCGGCGTCGACGCCTCGATGCCGCAACGCGACACCGACCCCGTCATGTTCACCTGGAACGCCAGCCAACGCGGCGAATACCCGACGCAGTGGCGCTCGACCACGCGGGTGAAAGACTTCCGCAGCGAAACCTGGGACGCCGTTCACAACCAGCCCCACAATCCGGCCTATGACGCGAAGCTCGTCGCGACGACTCCGCTCCAACCGAATCTGGCCCACGACGCCTACAAGTTCGACGGCAACGACTACATGTTCCGTCCCTTCTTCCGCGTCTCCGACCCGAAGGCGAATAGCCCCTACGACAAAGACAACTCGGCGACGCTGAGCATGTGGCTCAAAATCGACGCGATGGATCGCAACCAACTCGTCTTCGAAACCGGCGATGGAAATTCAGCCGGCATGTCGATGTCGATCGGCGACGCCGACGGCGACGGCGTGTTCAACGACGTTCGCGTTCGGGTGCTCGGGCAGGGCGACGTCAGCCTGACCGCCACCGGCAAGCTCGACGTCTTCGACAACCCGACCAAACGGTTCATGGAAGTGACGGCCGTCATTTCGGACGACCCGGCAAATCGCTACCTCGATCTCTACATCAACGGCGCCCTCTTTACCCACATCGCCGGCATCGCGGGCGCCGCCGGTACGGTCAATTGGGACGGGCTCGACGAAGCCGGCCTCGGCAACGCCCGCGGCTATTCTTCGAACAACGTCGGCGGTAACGGCGGCACTGGCCCGCGGCCGTTCCTCGGCGGCTTCCGCGGCCAGATCGCCGAGATGCGCTTCGCTAACTACGCGGTCACCGCAGCCAACGTCGCCAGCATGTACAACGCCAAGTTCGACGCGGCCGGCTACCGCGTTCAAGGCGTGAGCGGTCAAGCCGCCGTTCCCGGCGCACGGCCCACCGATCTCTCGCTGGGGATGTCGGAATCGGCCGGAATGCAAGTCTCTCAGGAGACGCGGGGACGACTCCTGCAAGCGCTCAGCGTCGACGCCATCGTCACTCCCGGCGAAAACAACTCGGCCAACAACGGCTTCTCCAGCGGCGTGCTGGCCCAAAACGCCGAGTACGTCAGCTACATGCTGAACTTCGATCCGCAAGGCAACGAAGTCGGCACGATGAAGCAAATCGTCGGGTCGGTCACCTTCTCCGACGACATCATCGGTTTGATTACCAACGTCGGCACGCTGGCTCTCTCCGACAAAATCGTCGGCGGCTTTGGCAACTACGGACAAGCGGCCAATCGCGGGGTCGCCTTCGACCCGGCGAATCAGGTCACGATTTCCGCCGACCATCGCACGATCACCTTCAACCTGAGCGTGGCAGGCGACGATGCGTTGCAGTTCCGCGTGCTGACGGCGCTTAATCTCACGCCCAACGACGCTGACTTCAACAACGACGGCTACGTGAACAACGACGACCTCGTCATCTGGAAGGGCGCCTTCGGAACCACGACGGCTGGCGACGCCAACGGCGACGGCGTCACCGACGGGGCCGACTTCCTGGTCTGGCAACAAACCTTCGGAACTGGCCCCGTCGCGACGACGGCGGCCTCGGCCACGGTGCCGGAGCCTGCGGCAGCGTCGCTCCTGGCGATCGCCGCCGTGGCTGGCTGGGCAGCCCGTCGTCGGCAGACCGCGTAACGAAAACGTCTGCGATTGGACAGACGGCAAGCATCGTGATGGCGGCCCCGACCACGTTGGGGCCGCCATTTTCGTGCGCGGATGCGGCGATTTGCTACCGAATCTCCACCGTGAGGGACCGCGAGCGAATTCCCGGCGTCCCCGCCTGGATCGCCGTCAGCTTCACCTTGCCGCGGCCCAGCGTCTTCGCCGGAATGGAAACCTCTCCCTCGCCGCCCGCGACGGTCGCCAGCGACTCGCTGTTCTGGAACACCTCGACGTCCCCCTTCTGCGTCGCCGTTACTTTCAGAACGACCGACTCGTCGATCCCCACCGACGGCGTCACGACGCTCAGCAAGACGGAACCCTTTCCGTTGCGAACCTCGACGACGCCCACCCAGCCTCCCTGCACCGCGATCGGCGTGTTGTCGACGGCCACGACCCACAGATCATGCCAGCCGTCGACTAGCTTCGTCGTATCGATCGTGAGCGGTTGCCCCGGATTCGCCGTCGCGGTCCGCACGCCGTCGACGATCGCCTCAAACCGGCTCGCCTGGCGACTGTCGGGATACGCGGCCGACGGCGTCAGCGTGACGGTGCCCTTCAGCGGCGTCGTCACGTCAAAGCCGGGCAAGCTCACCTTCGGCGTCTTCGCCCATGGATGGCAAAGCGGATCGCCAATAATCAGCAAGTGGCATGGCGCCGCCACCGACTGATAGTACGATTCCGCCAGCGAGCAGCCGCGGGCATAGTGCACATGCAACGCCGGCGACGGAAACTTCGCCGCCAGCGCGAACGGCTCGCACACCGTTCCCGACGCCCCGGCGGCGCCAAGCCGAATGAACTCGCTGATCCGCGTTTGCGGATTCACTTCTTCGCGCAGCATCATCTGCCCGCCGGCGCTCGTCAGGTTGTCGACCAAAGCGCCCGGCAAAATCGTGCTCCCCGAATCGCGCAGCAACAGGTGGGGCGTCCCCGTCGTCAGCCCCGCGACGTCGAGTTTCGCCAACGGCGCCGTCCCCTGGTCGACGACGCCCCTCACGCCAAGCGCCGCCAATTCCGCCACCGCGTCGCGATAGCCCGCGTCGCGAACCTTCGAGCGGACGTTGTTGTTCGCCATGTAGTAAATGGTGCCGCGATAATTGGCGCCATCGGCCCCTTTCGAACGGCGCAGCGACGCGATCACCTCATCCACAGTGTTTCCCTGACCATGCGTAATGCCGAGCGCCGTCGAGAGGTAATACTTCAACCCGCCAGGTTCGGGACCGTTCGGCCCCCAGCCTTCGCTCGCCGAGAACGCCCGCGACTTCGTTTTACCGGCGACCGTCGGCGCGTAATACAGATTCACGTTGCCCAGGAACATCTCCTTCCGCTCCGCGAACAAGAACTGGGAAAGGTACGCTGCCGACGTGAGCGACGTCACCGGTCGCGAGGTCTTCGGGAACTGCTCGTTCGGCCACATCCGCGCGCAGTCGATCAGATAGGGAAACCCGCTGCTGAACGCGATGCAGTCGATCTGCGGCAGCACGCCTCGCTGCTCTAGCTCCGCAAGCGCCGGCTTCATGATCGAATCGCGAAACAGCACCCCCGAAGTGCTGCGATCGTCCCCTTTCCACGGGATGTAAACGACGTTGGTCGCCGGGATCTGCCGCAATTCGATGTAGCAGTTCGCGACCGCCAGCGAATCGGGATCGTTCGAATTGACCAGCAGCGCCACGTTCTGCGGTCCGCCGCCGGCGACGGCAATGGCACAGTTCAAGGCTGCCGCCGCGACAGCGGCCAGCAGCAGAGTCGCGAGGCGCCGTGACATGGTCGTCTTCCGTGAGAGTTCCGACAGGCTAAGCAGATCCGTTGGCTTCGGCCAGCAGTTGCTCCTGCCAGTGATCGATTAACTTCATCGCGTCGCGCGGGCTGGTCGCGTCGAGATCGACGCCGCGAATGAGTTCGAGCAGCGGATGCTCGGCCGCTTCGAACAACGTCATCTGCAGTTGGGCCCCCGCGCGACGCCGTCCGCGTTTCACGCCGTTCGCCCCCGCGTGCGAACCGTCGACGCGCGTTAGTTCTACGTCCTCGGCCCGATTTTGGCTCGCCGCGGCGGAGCCCTTCTCCAGGCTCGCAAGAATCTGCTCCGCCCGCTGATTCACTTCCCGCGGCACGCCGGCCAGCTGCGCGACATGAATGCCGAAGCTCTTCTCCGCCGCCCCGGGGATAATCTGGTGCAAGAACACCACTTGGTCCTGCCACTCGCGAACCGCGACGTTGAAGTTCGCTAACTGCGGCAACTCCTTCGCCAGTTGCGTCAATTCGTGATAGTGCGTCGCAAAGAGCGTCCGGCAACCAATCTGATCGTGCAAATGCTCGACCACTGCCCACGCGAGCGACAGCCCGTCGTAGGTGCTCGTGCCGCGGCCAATCTCGTCGAGAATCACGAGGCTCCGCGCGGTGGCCGTGTTGAGAATCCGCGCCGTCTCGGTCATCTCGACCATGAACGTACTACGGCCGCGGGCCAAATCATCGCTGGCTCCGACGCGGGCGAAGATCCGATCGGCGACGCCCACCGTCGCACTCTTCGCCGGCACAAAGCTGCCGACCTGCGCCATCAACTGCAACAACGCCGTCTGCCGGATGTAGGTACTCTTACCAGCCATGTTGGGGCCGGTAATCAAGAGTATCGAGTGGCGAGTGGCGGGGTGCGAGTTATTAGGAGGAAGTTCGGCGCCTGCTGGTTCCAACTCGCGACTCGCGACTCGTCCCTCGCAGCTCGTATCGTTCGGCACAAACGTCCCCGCCGCCTCGGTCGCATCGAGCACCGGGTGCCGCCCCGCGATCAGTTCCAACCGCGGCTCGGCAACGATCGTCGGCCGGCAGTAATTGCGCGACCGCGCCAGTTCCGCCAGCCCCGCCAGCACGTCGATTTCCGCCAGCGCATCGGCCGTCGCCAGAATCCGCCGCGCGGCCGCGGCAACCGTCTCGCGCAGCTCGACGAACAAGTCGTACTCGATATCCTTCGCCCGCTCTTCCGCGGCGAGGACCTTCTCTTCGTGAACCTTCAGCTCCGGAGTCACATACCGTTCGGCATTCTTCAACGTCTGCTTGCGGATGAAGTCGGCCGGAATCTTGTCGCGATGGGCGTGAGTAATTTCGAGGTAGTAGCCGAAGACGTTGTTAAACCCGACCTTCATCGACGCGATGCCGGTCCGCTCGATCGCCTCGGCCTGATAGGCGGCGATCCACTGCTTGCCACCCTTGGAAAGCTCACGCTGCTCGTCGAGTTCCGCATGAAAGCCAGGCCGCACGAAGCCGCCGTCGCGGGCGTTCAGCGGACAATCGTCGGCGAGCGCCGTCTCCAGCTTCTCCCGCACGTCGCCGCACAGGTCGATCCGCTCTTCCAACTGCGACAGCCGCGCCGACTTTCGCCCCGTTAGCTTCGCCTTCACCACCGGCAAGCAGCGGAGCGTCCTGGCGACGAAGCTGAGATCTCGCGGCGTCGCGCGACCAGTCGTCACGCGGGCCAGCAGTCGTTCGATGTCGTAAATCGAACGGAGCGCCTCGCGCAGGTCGCCGGTAAACGACGGATCGGCGTGCAACTCGCCCACAGCATCAAGTCGTGAATCAATCGCCGCCACGTCAGTGAGCGGCGCCGCCAGCCATTCGCCCAGCAGCCGAGCGCCCATCGAGGTGACGGTCCGATCCATCACGCCGAGCAGCGAACCCTCGCGCCGCCCATCGCGGATCGTTTGGCTGATTTCCAAACTCCGTCGCGTCGCTTGATCGATTTCCAGTCGCGTCTCGCGGCGGTAGGGAATCAGCCGATCGATATGCCCCAGCGAGGTCTTCTGCGTTTCGTTGAGATAGTCGAGCACCGCCCCCGCGGCCTGGATCGCCGGGCCGTCGTCGTCGGTAAAACCGAACCCGTCGAGCGAGTGGGCGCCAAAGTGCCGCGTCAGCGCGTCGTCGCCCGCCTCACGGCTGAAGGCCCACGTCGGCCGCCGCGTGATCATCCGCCCTTCGCACCACTCCCCCGGCAACTCTCCCGCATCCTCGCGAACCAGAATTTCCACCGGCGCCACGCGAGCGAGTTCGTCGCCGAGCCGTTCCGCGGTCGTCACGGTCGCCTCGAACCGCCCGGTCGACACGTCGACCCACGCCAACCCGCAGGCGTCCTTCGTCGGGCTCGCCGCCAGTGCCAGCAGGAAGTTCGCCGTCGACGGTTCCAGCAGCGAATCGTCGGTCACCGTCCCGCGGCTCACGATCCGTGCGACCTCGCGTTTGACGATCCCCTTCGCCTGCTTGGGATCTTCCATCTGTTCGCAGACGGCGGCCCGAAATCCGCGGGCGATCAGCTTCGCCAAATACTGGTCAAGCTGGTGGTGCGGAAATCCCGCCATCGGGATCGGGTTTTCACCCTTGTCGCGGCTGGTGAGCGACAGTCCCAACTCCCGCGCACAAGTTTTCGCATCCTCGTGAAACAGCTCGTAGAAGTCTCCCATCCGAAACAGCAAAATCGCATCACCCGCCACCTGCTTGGCGTCGTGATACTGCTGCATCATCGGAGAGAGAGCCATCGAACTATTTCGCTTCTGAGTTATTGCATTTCCTTTGCGCCTTTGCGTGAGATCTAAATCAAGATTGTCTCACGCAAAGGCGCGAAGGCGCAAAGGAATACGGGAAAGGGCAGGGGACTCGCAGCACGCCATGCTACCAGCGCACGGGCGTCGGCCTCAACCAGCACCGCGGAGCCTGTCGATTAGCGCGGCGTCTTCCGCGCTTCGGTAAGAAATGGCCGCAATTCGTCGAAGAAATCGCCCGCGTCGGCGAATTGGCGATAGACGCTCGCGAAGCGGACGAACGCCACCGGATCGAGATCTCGCAAGTGGTCCATCACCAACTCGCCGAGCCGATGGCTCTCGATCTCGCTGTCGAACGTCGTATAAACGTCGTTCTCAATCGCGGCCACCGTGCGTTCGATGTCGCGGTCGCTAATCGGCCGCTTCCAGCAGGCGCGTTCGAGGCCCCCTTTGATTTTGTCGCGCGAGAAGGGAACGCGCGAGCCATCCTTCTTCACCACCTTGATGGCGGTCTCTTCGATCCGCTCGTACGTGGTGTACCGCCGCTTGCAAGAAAGGCATTCCCGCCGCCGACGGATCGAGAAGCCATCCTGGCAAGCCCGCGAGTCAATCACACGATCGTTGTCGATGCGACAGAAGGGGCATTTCATGGTCGCCATCATACACCAGGCGCGCGCCTCGTCCACGGCGCCGTCGAGGGGAGGGCGGCACATTTCGACAAACCGAGGAGCAGTGCTGGCAAGCTGTACCGCCCGCCGGCGAATACCCCGCAGAATCGCTGGCACAGCGTTCCCGGTGTACCCGCCGCGTCGCCTCGCAGAGCCGCTCCGCGACTCTCTGCGCCGCTGCGGCCGACCGCTATAATGCTCGCCGCTCCCCCGATCCGCAGGCCGCCGTGTTCCATCGTCCGGCCGCTACCCTTCAGCCGCTTCCCGCGAGGATTCCCCGCCGATGAAATGCCCTGCCTGCGCCGCGGAGCTTCCCGCCGAAGCCGCCTTCTGCCACAAGTGCGGCGTCGCGATCAGCTCCTCCGTCGACCAACCAGCGGCAGCCGGCGGGCCCGCCGCCGCGAAGCGGCCGCGGGCTGCAGTTCCCCCCACGGCGGGGGAGGACCAAGAGGAAGTGTTGTGGCAGGGCCAATTCTCGAAGCTCGCGATGCTCGGCGCCTGGATCGCCGGCGGGGCGTTCACGCTCGTTATCATCGTCATCGGCTTCTTTGCTAGCTTCACCGGCGGCGCGTGGGCGATCGCCGCCGGCGCCATCGTGCTCGTCTGGATTGCGCTCGTCCTGCGGCTCCTCTACCTGCAGCTCAGCCTTCACTACTACCTCACGAACCAACGCTTCATCCACGAGCGCGGCCTGCTGTGGCGCGAAGTCGACCGCATCGAAACGATCGACATCGACGACGTCGGCGTCGTCCAAGGCCCCGTCGAGCGGATGCTGAAAATCGGCTCGATCCGCCTGCGCTCGAGCGACGCCTCGACGCCGGAATTCATGATCCAGGGGATCGAGAACGTCCGCCAAGTCGCGTCGCTGATCGACGATGCCCGCCGCAAAGAACGCCGCCGGCGGGGGATGTATATCGAATCGGTGTAGAATTCACTGCGAACCCATGGACTTTGACTTCACGGCCTCTGCGGGCGATAATTCAAGGCAGCCGATTTGAACATCTTCCGCAGAGGCGTTTCGTCATGCTAGACAACCTCTCACCCGAGCATTCGCAGTACATTGCCGCAGCCATTGCCAGCGGGCGCTACCAAAGCGAAGCCGAAGCGCTTAATCAGGCGGTGCATCTGCTGCAACGCCGCGATGAGCTTCGAGGCATGCTTGAAGTCGCTGAAAAGCAGATCGAGGCCGGCCTCTGCAAACCCGCGGAGGAAGTCTTCGATCGACTTGAGAAACGCGCTCTTGAGCTGATGCGGCAGCAGAAAGAGGCCTCTTGAAAGTACGGCGTCTGGATATCACGCAGGACGCCGAAAACGATCTGGACGGAATCTTCTCGTTTAAGCCTGTTGCAGCTCTGCACTTCGTGCAGCGTCTGAGACGCCGCTGCCTACCGCTGACCAAAAATCCATTCGTCGGCGAAGATTGCAGTGAGTTTGGCCCTGGCATGAGGCGGCTGAGCTATCAGAGCTACCTCATCTTCTTCCGTATCGACGATGACGCGGTGATCGTCCTCAGGGTTGTTCACGGCGCTCGCGACCTGACGGAGTTGTTCTGAAGAAGCAGAAATCTTCTCCTACTTCCCCTCCGCCGACCAATCTCGCCGCTGCCGGCTGCTGGGAATATTCATCGCCTTGCGATACTTGGTCACGGTCCGCCGTGCCACGGTGACGCCCGCCTTGCCGAGTTCGTCGACCAGCGCGTCATCCGACAGCGGCTTCGTCTTATCTTCACCGTCGATGATCTCCTGCAGCTTCAGCCGCACGCGATCCCACGCCACTTCTTCGCCGTCGGCGCCAGTGGTGCCGCCGACGAAGAACCGCTTCAGCGGGAAGATCCCGCGCGGCGTTTGAATCCACTTATCGTCGACCGCGCGGCTCACCGTCGTGACGTGCACGCCGACCTTGTCGGCAATCTGCTGCATCTTCAGCGGTTCGATGTGGTCGGGGCCGTCGTCGAGGAACTTCGTCTGGTGATCGACGATCGCCTGCGACACTCGCGTGAGCGTGCTGCGGCGCTGCTCGATCGCTTCGATCAGCCACTGCGCGGCGTTCACCTTCCGCTTGATGTAATCACGCGTCTCGGCCGAGGTCCCCGACTCCTGCAGCAGCCGCCGGTAGTAGGGGCTGATGTAGAGCGACGGCAGATCGCCGTCTTCGAGGTGAACGGCGTACTTGCCTTCGTCGTTCTTCTCGACGAACACGTCGGGCGTCACCGCCGGAGCGCTCGTCTCGGTGAAGTCGGCGCCTGGCTTCGGCTTCAGCGTCCGCAGGTCTTCCCACGCTTCTTGAATCGTCTCGATCGAGAAGCCGGTCTTCTTCGAGATCAGCGGCAGCCGGTTGTTCTCCAGGTCTTCGAGATGATGCTCGATGAGCACCTGCAGTTCCTCGTAGAACAATAGCCCCGGCGTCAATTGGAGTAGCAAGCACTCTTTCAAGCTGCGGGCCCCGACGCCTGGCGGATCGAGTCGCTGCACCACGGCGAGCGCCCGTTCGGCCATCGCGAGTTGCTGAGCACGCCACGCCTCGGCGTTGCCGTTCACCTCGGGAGGCGCCGGCGGAATCAAATCCTCCAGCGGCGACTTGAGGTAACCGTTGCTGTCGAGGTTGTAGATAATGCGGTCGGCCATCCGCCGCGTTTCTTCGTCGAGATCGAACCAGCTCAGCTGATGATCCAGATAATCCTGCAGCGACTCGGGCCGGGCAACCATGTTCGCCATCTGATCGTGACGACGGTCCCCCTCGGCTTCGATCTCCCCGCGCGACGGCCGGCTGCGCTCCTCGTAATCATCCGGCAGATTCTCTGCCATGTTGAGGAGACGTTCGAAGTCATCCTCGTTGTTCGTGTTTTCGCTGACGACCAACTCGCGCTCGGTGTCGGCCGGCGCATCTGGTCCGTCGGCGACCGCAAGGGTCTCTTCAAAACCGTTTTCTTCGATCTCACCAGACGGCTCGATCTGATCGAGCACCGGGTTGTCTTCCATCTCCTGCTCGATCCGCTCCTGCAGCGCGATGATCGGCAGTTGTAGGATTTCCATCGACTGGATCATCCGCGGCGCCAGCACCTGCTTCTGGGCCATCTGCATGCTTTGGCCGAGGGAGAGTCGCATGGCGTGTGTTCGTTCCGCAGAAGGTCGAGTGGTGTCAGTGACGCGTGGTCTGAATTGCAGCGTCGGAAAAAGTTGGACGTTGCACGACTGCAATCGGCGTGCCAAGTACCTGTAGCATACTGGCCAGCTTCGCGGCAGGTCAAACATTCCGCCGCGATTGCGGCTGTGAGAACGAACCACGAAAGCTCAAAGAGCTTGAAGAAAAGCGCGAAGGAGAAACACGCAACGATCGCTGAGATCTAGCGGCCGACATGTTCCCCACAAGCGCCCGCGCGCGATGATGATCGCAACGTAACCGGGCGGCTCTTCGTGTCGTTCTTGGCGTCTTTGTGCCGTCGTGATTAGCCCTGCCAACCACGCCTGCGACGCCTTAATTTTACCCCAAGAATCTGCCGCGAGTCTCGCCATTTTGGCCCCATTTGGAGCCCCTACGACCTATTCCGGCGGCTGCATGTTGCCCAAACCGCCCAGGGCGTCGGACAGTCCCGGAATATTCATCCCGCCCGCGAGGGATTGCATTTGCTCGGCGTGAAGTTCCTTCGCCTTCTGCTGGGCCGCGTTAATCGCCGCCGGCAGCAAATCTTCGAGCAACTCGCGGTCTTGCTTCGCGATGAGCGACGGGTCGATCCGCACCGCGAGCGCCTCGCCCAACCCGTTGGCGTCGACCTCGACGAGCCCGCCCCCCGCCGAACCGGTGACGCGCTTCGTCTTCAGCTCCGCGGTGAGCTGCTGCATCTTGCTCCCCATCTCCTGCGCTTGCTTGATCAGCCCCGGCAGGTTGGCGAGATTTTCTAAGCCTTTGAACATCGCATCATCTCCGCTTCGCTATGAAGACTAACCGCCAAGGACGCCAAGGACGCCAAGGGGAAGAGCAATAACTAGCCCGCGAATCACGCGAATTGTCGCGAATCAAAAACAGATGGATTCCATTCGCGCAGATTTGCGTGATTCGCGGGCTGTCTCTCAGCTTTTCGTCGTGTCCGCCGTGCCGCCGTGGTTCAGCGCCCCATGCATTTCCTTGGCGAACCTTGGCGTCCTTGGCGGTTCAATTCTTCTTTTTTAATTCGCCGGCCCGTCGACGCGCGGCGCCACGTAACGCAACCGATCCGCGTCGGCGTCGAACAATTCTACCGCGCGCTTCACGAACGGGTCGGCCGCCGCGTCGGCTTGCTGCTGTTTCGGATTTGGCCGCGAAGCAGCGGCGGCTGCCGGGCCTGAACCGGCAGGGTCGGCGTGCGTCGTCAACGTCAGCGGCACGCGGCCGCCGCAAATCTGTTCGAGCACCGCGTCGAGCTTGCTGAGATTCTGCGGCCGCAGGCAGGTCTCGCGCATGTATTTTTTGCTTTCGGGAAAGCTCACGACGAGCCGCCCCTGAGCATCCGCGCTGATCCGCGTCGCTTCGTGCGCCGACGCCGCGACGACGCCGGAGATCGCTTCGAGCTGTTCGAGCGCCTCGCGCCAAATCCGCTCCGCTGCAGCAGCATCAATCCGCACCGGTCCCGCAGAAGTCGGCGGCGCACTCACTGCCGCAGGCTGAGCCACGCTCTCGGGGCGCTCCGCTTCAGCGGTCCGCCTTCCCGCCCCAGCGTCAGGCTCCGCACTTTCCCTAACCCCGGGCTCCGCTCGGGAGTAATCCTCCGCGGCGTTGGGCCTCACAGAAGCCACCGACTCCGCCGGTGGACGATCCACCGCGCGAGCCACCTCAACCGGCGCGACATTCACCAGCGGAGCCGGTGGCTTGGCTGCCATAGGCATCGCCGGGCTAGCTATCTCGTTTTTTTTTGCGCCCAGCGCCGCAGCGCTCCCCACAGGAGCCGCGCTCGCCGCCGCCCGCACCGGCAGCGCCTCGCCCCCCTTGAGCTGCTCAATCAGCGCCGCAATCTCATCGAGATTCTGCAAATGGCAAATCCGCACTAGCGCCATCTCGGCCAACGTCCGCACCTGCGTGCTCACGCGCAGCCGCGCGGCCGTCTGATCAAGCACCTGCGAAACCGCCAGCAGCGTCTGCACGCCGAGTCGCTGCCCGACGCTCAGCATCTCCTCCCGCTGCGTTGGCAACGCATACAGCAGTTGGCTCGCGTCGCATCCAACGGCCTGCGTCATCGCATCGCGGAAGTACCCGAGTAGCTGATCAATCAGCTGCCCCACCTCGGCGCCCTCGACGATCGCCGCGTCAAGTTCCGCGAGCGCCGCCGCCGCGTCACGATTCACGAGCGGTTCAACGAGCCGCGTCAGCCGCGCCGCCGGCGCTAGGCCGAGCAGTTCGGTGACGTCCTTCGTCGAAATCTGCCGGCTGCCGGTCGACAGCAATTGCTCGAGCAGTGACTGGCTGTCGCGCATCGACCCCGCCGCCCGCATCGCGATGATCTGTAGCGCGTCAGACTCTACCTCGACCCCTTCGTTCGTCGCGATCTCGCTCAGCCGCTTGTGAATCGCCGTCGGCTCGATCCCCGCGAAGTCGTACCGCTGGCACCGCGAGAGGATCGTGATCGGGATCTTGTTCGCTTCGGTCGTGGCGAAAATGAACTTCACATGCTCCGGCGGCTCTTCGAGCGTCTTCAGGAGGGCGTTGAACGCCTCCTTCGTCAGCATGTGGACTTCGTCGATGATGTAGATCTTGAACCGCGCCCGCGCCGGCCGCACGGCAACGTTCTGCCGCAGTTGGCGAATCTCGTCGATGCCGCGATTGCTGGCGCCGTCGATCTCGAGCACGTCGACGTCGTCGCCGCTGGCAATGCTCTGGCAAACCTCGCACTCGCCGCACGGGTAAGCCGACGTGCCTCGCTCGCAGTTGAGGGCCTTCGCCAGAATGCGGGCGGAGGAAGTCTTGCCGACCCCGCGCGCGCCGGTGAAGAGGTAGGCATGCCCGACGCGGTCGCTCTCGATGGCGCCCTTGAGCGCCTTGGCGACATGCTCTTGCCCGACGAGCTGATCAAACGCCTGCGGCCGATACCGTCGCGCGACGACGACATATTCGCCGCCAGTGTCTGCGTTCGAAGGTGACGGCGACTCGTTCATAGGGCAGGGAGGGTTCGCGAAACAGTGCAGCGCCCTCACCCGTTAGCCGGAGGGCCACGCCCTCCGGGAGGCGCCAAGCCAGAACCGCCCCGCTCCACGGCCGACGACGAGAGGCCCCCACACAAAGAGACGCAAACTTATGGCTGCTGCGTTTCCGCCCTGACCAGGTTCGTAAGGCCCCCATTGCAAGGGCCCCTCGTCGACGACCGCCGCGCACGGCGTTCAAGACCCTCAGTTGTACGCGCCCCACTCCCCCCCGTCAAAGGCCCGCCGCCCCCGCCGCCCGCCAATTCCCAAGTGGCGTCCCGCCCCCCAACCCGCTAGGCTGAACCGCTTGTAGCCGCGGGTCCACGCCCCGCCGGAGCGTCCCCCAAACCGACTTGCCCCACTCCGCTCGCGCCCCTTGAGCCTGCAACCGACCACCATCGACCCGCCCGCCGCCTCCGCCGCGCCGTGGCGAGCCCTCTACCCCTTCGAATCGCGCTGGTTCCTCACCGATGGCCGGCGGCTCCACTACCTCGATGAAGGCCCCCGCGACGCCGAGCGGACCCTGCTGTTCGTCCACGGCAACCCCACCTGGTCGTTCCACTGGCGGCGGCTCATCCAGTCGCTTCGCGGCGAGTACCGCTGCATCGCCCCCGATCACATGGGCTGCGGGCTGAGCGACCTGCAGCCTCGTCCGCTGCAACTCGCCGACCACATCGCCAACCTCCGCAAGCTCGTCGAATCGCTCGACCTGCAACGCGTGACCCTCGTCGCCCAAGACTGGGGGGGCGCCATCGGCCTCGGCACGCTGCTCGCCGAACGCGAACGCTTCGAGCGGATCGTCCTGTTCAACACCGGCGCCTTCCGCCCCTGGTTCATCCCGTGGCGAATCCGCGCCTGCCGCGGCAAGGTCCTCGGCCGATTGATGCTGCAAGGCGCCAACGCCTTCTCGCGGGCCGCGCTCACGATGACGCTGGCCCGCAAGAAAGAGCTCGAACCAGACGTCCGCGCCGGCTATCTCGCCCCGTACAACTCGTGGCGTCGTCGCGCGGCCGTTTACCAGTTCGTCCGCGACATTCCCTCGAACGACCGCCACCCGACGTGGCAGACGCTCGAAGGCATCGAACGCAAGCTCCCGCAAATGGCCGACCTGCCGACGCTGCTCGTTTGGGGCGAGCAAGACTGGTGCTTCAACACGCAGTGCCTCACGCGGTTCGTCGAAGAATGGCCCGACGCCGACGTCGTTCGCCTTCCCGACGTCGGCCACTGGGTCGTGGAAGACGCCCCCGAAGAAGCGGAACGGGCGGTGCGCAGCTTCCTCCACCGGACCGACGCATGAGCGCTGCCGCTCGACCACCCGCCGCGCCGCCCCTCACCCTCGGCGGTTGCGCGACGCTCGCCTGCACCTGGGAAGCGACCGCCGCCAAGCCGGGGAATGTCTACCGCGGAGCCGACTTCGAGGATCTCACCTACGCCGACTTCCTCACCAGCGCCGCGGTGATCGGCCCGGTGATTGATCGCACGGCAGAACAGGGGGTCGGCGCCACGATCTTCGCCGCCGTCGCCGCCACCCGCGCCGCCGTCGCCACGAACACCAACCTCGGCATGCTGTTGCTCATCGCCCCGCTGGCCGCAGTCCCCTGCGGCGTGCCGCTTCGCGAGAGCATTGAGCAGGTACTCGCAGGCCTGAACTATGACGACACGTGCGCCGTCTACCGCGCGATCCCCCTCGCCCAACCCGGCGGCATGGGCGAAGTCGCCGAGGCCGACGTGCACGAACCGCCCCCCGCCGGCCTGACGCTCCGCGCCGCGATGCAAATGGCCGCCGATCGCGATCTCATCGCTCGGCAGTATGCGAACGGCTTCGTCGAAGTCTTCCGCACGGCCGATCGCATCGCAAACCACGCCGCCGCGGGCCAACCGCTCGGCGAGGCGATCGTACTGGCCTTCATGGAACTGCTGGCCGAAGAGCCCGATTCGCTGATCGCCCGCAAGCTCGGCCCCGAGGCCGCTCGCGAAGTGTCGCAACACGCCGCGACGATCCTCGACTCCCGCCGTCACGGCGAGGACTCGTTCCAAGCGATGCGGGCCGAGTACGATTTCTGGCTCCGCGCCGACGGCCACCGCCGCAACCCTGGCACAACGGCCGACGTCATCGCCGCCGCCCTCTTCGTGCTCCTCCGCGAAAACAGACTTGCCTGGCCGGTAAAATTCTACGCCCCCCCAATTAGCCCCGAGTAAGCTTGCTCGGGGCTGCTCCTGACAAACCGCTTTTTAATTAAGACTTCAACACAGAGGACACAGAGAGCACGGAGTAAGAACGATAATCCTCTTTCCTACGTCTTCTCCGTGCCTTCTGTGCTCTCTGTGTTGAAAGCATTCAGTCTTTCTTACTTCAAGCAAAGCCAGCCGTGTAACCGCCATGCCCGAAACCTACCGCGTCCGCATCCACAAGGAACGGCTCGTCTTCAGCACGGCCCACTTCATCACCTACGCCGGCGACATTTGCGAGCCGATCCACGGCCACAACTACCACGTCTACTGTGAAGTCGAAGGCCCGCTCGACGGCAACCAGTACGTCATCGACTTCATCGCGCTCCGCGACGCCCTGCAAAAGATCGTCGACGGCCTCGACCACCGCGTTGTGCTGCCGCTGCGACACCCGACGATCAAGGTCGTCGAACAGCCGGGCGGCGAAGCGGGCGAAGTCGTCGCCACCCACGGCAAGCGTCGCTGGATTTTCCCCCGCCAAGATTGCGTGCTGCTCGAAGTCGAGAACACGACGGCGGAGCTGCTAGCCAAACACATCGCCAGTGAAACGCTCGCCACCCTCGCCCCCGCCGTCCGCGACGCGCTCGTCTCGATGGAAGTCGGCGTCGACGAATGCGACGGCCAATGGGGCGTGTACCGCTGGCGTGCCTAAATGCTTCTTGTGCAGTCCCGTCCCCCGAATAGCCCCGGGCAAGCTTGCCCGGGGCTGCCCCCACTCCACGCTACGCCGCACCACGCACAAACCCTAACGATTATCCGGCCTGGCGTGCCGACGCCGCCCCCGCGCGCCCGCATCAAGTCCCCGCGCCGCCCGCGACGATTAAACCCATACGGCAAACTACGCGCATCACGCCGAGTTACCCAACCGTCCGCTGTGGGAGGCGTCTCCGACGCCGATTCCGCTCACCAATATAGGCGGTTGCGGTAGCGCAACGCAGTTTCGGGGTCAGAGACCCCTCCCACAGAGTTTGGGGCCGTCCGCTCCCATGGGTGACATCCGCAAAGCCGCCGTCCTCCTCACTACCCTTCCCGAGGAAGAGGCGGCCGACATCCTCCAGCGGCTCGACTCCAAGCAAGTCGAGATGGTGTCGATCGAAATTGCCAAGCTCAAGTCGGTCTCAGCCGAAGAGCAAGAACAAATCATCGTCCAGTTCGCCGAGTCGAATCCCGCGGCCACCGCCGAAGGGGGCGGTCTCGATCGCGCGAAAAACCTCGTGCAAAAAGCCTTCGGCAAAAACGCCGGCGGCACGCTCGACACGATCCGCCAAGCGATCGAAGAGGTCCCCTTCGCGTTCCTCCGCACGATCGACAGCCAGAACATCCTCACCTACGTCATCGACGAACACCCGCAGACGATCGCGCTCGTCCTCTCGCACCTGCCGGCCGCGGCGGGCGCCGCGATCCTTGCCGGCCTGCCGCCCGAACGCCAAATCTCGGTCGTCCAGCGGATCGCCCAAATGGGCCAGACGAGCCCCGACATCATCAAGGAAGTCGAGCATGGCCTCGAACGCCGCATGTCGAGCGTCATGAGCCAGAGCTTTGAAAACGCCGGCGGCGTCGGCGCCGTGGCCGAGATGCTCAACGTCGCCGACCGCGCCACCGAGCGGCAGCTGATGGAGCAACTCTCGCTCGAAGACGCCGAGCTGGTCGAAGAAATTCGCCGCCTGATGTTCGTCTTCGAAGACATGGCGAAGTTCAACGACAAGGACCTGCAGATCGTCATGAAGAACGTCGAGACCTCGCAGTGGGCCACGGCGCTCAAAGGCTGCAGCACCGAGCTGCGGGACAAGGTCTTCAAAAACATGTCGACCCGCGCCGCCGACATGCTCAAGGAAGAAATCGGCTACCTCGGCCCGGTCAAACTCTCGGCGGTCGAAGCGAAGCAGCAGGAAATCGTCGACATCGTCCGTCGCCTCGAAGACTCCGGCGAGCTGGAACTCAACCCCGGCGGCGAGCAAGAAGCGCTCGTACAATAGCCCGCCGGCGGCGCCTTTTCGCCTGGAATCCGCCAATCGGCGGGCTATGTCAGTTGTCAGTGGTCCGTGGTCAGTTGCTGGAACCAGGCGGCTGCATGCCCCTGCGACAGCCGCAACTGACTACTGACAACGGACTACGGACGCTGCCGCCTAAGCGGCAGCTGCTAGCAGCCTTCATATTGTGCTTGCGGAACCTTAACGATTTCGCTCTACTTCCCGCTTGGTAGGGTTGTGCCGCACGAGGCGGCGCCCCTGCGAAGTAGGCGGAGACGACGGAGCGAGTTGGACACGGGTGTCCAGGCAAGGCGATATGCGACAGGACTGGCGGGAATTTTCTGGATTCGGCGAACTGCTGTGCCTCGTGCTGGCCTGGACGGTCGGCCTCGGTGCCGTATGGGCCGACTACGCCGCCCGCGACCATAAGAGCGGCGCCAAAGTCGCCGTCAGCGGCGAACGCAAAGCGACCGTCCCCCGCATCGATTAATCGCCCGGCTTTCTTCCCGGCGAACCATGCCTGCGTCAGAACGCTCCCCATGCGCATTGCTGCACGGCTCAGCGTCTTCCACGCAGCCTCCTGGGTGCCACTGGCATTTCGCCAGTGAGAACTGCCGAGCAGGCCTCAAGTTCAACACCGGCAAAATGCCAGTAGCACCCACTCGTAACTCGCTACCCGCAACTCGAAACTACTCCGAGTGCACCGCTTGATCTTCGCCCTCATCCACGATCGGCCCGATCTCGTCGGCGCCCGTATCGTCCCGCGTGTCGCTCGCCTGGCGACGGCGTAGATAAAGCTTGATCGGCACTTCCTCGAAGTGCATATACTCGCGCACCGTGGAGAGCAGATACCGCTGATACGGCTTCGAGATGGCCGCCGGATCGTTGCAGAACAGCACGATGGTCGGCGGCTGGGCGCTCACCTGGGTGCCGTAGTAAATCTTCGGCCGGCGCCCCTGGAACAGCGGCGGCGGCGTCCGCTGCAGCGCTTCCTTCAGCATCCGGTTCAGTTGGCCCGTGGTCACGCGCTGCCGGGCTTGCTTAAACAACATTTGGGCGTGGTTCAGCAGCGCCTTCATGTTCTTGCCGGTCTGCCCGGTGATGAACGCGATCGGCGCGTACCGCTGGGCCCGGAAGCTGTCATTCAAGTACCGCACCCACTTCTCGGTCGGCATCGAATTGACCAGCAAATCCCACTTGTTCACAACGAAGATCACCGGCTTGTATTCCTCGCCGATGTATTCGCAAAGCTGCTTGTCGACCTTGCTGATCTTCTGCGTCGCATCGAGGAACAGCAGCACCACGTCGGCCCGCCGAATGCTGCGGTGGGCCCGGTGGGCGCCGTAGAAGTCAATCGACGCCCCTTGGCTCTTCGTACGGCGAATACCAGGCGTGTCGATCGCGACGAACCCTTTGCCGTCGAGTTCAAACCGCACGTCGACGCTGTCGCGGGTTGTGCCGGCGACCTCGCTGACAATCATCCGCTCGGCCTGGGCCAGCGTGTTGACGAACGTGCTCTTGCCGACGTTCCGCCGGCCGACGATCGCCACCTTCATCTCCGGCTCTTCCGCCGGCCCCTCGTCGGCGCTCTCGGGCGGCAACCGCTCGACGATCATGTTCAGCAGCACCGTCCGATTGCGGTTCTGCTTGGTACTGACCGGCACGATCTTGCCGCGGCCGAGGCGATAGAAGTCGGTCGTTTGCACGTCCATCTTCTCGTCGTCGGTCTTGTTCGCGATGCAGAGCACCGGCACTTCGACGTCGCGCAGCCGGCGGCCGACCTCTTCATCGAGCGGCATCAACCCGGCCCGCGTGTCGACGACGAACAAAATCACCGCCGCCGAATCGATCGCCGTCTGGATCTGATCTTCGATATGCTTCGTGAGGTTGTCTTCGTCCTCGATGCCGATGCCGCCCGTGTCGACCAGCTCGAAGTAGCGCCCTTCGTGGTCGGTGAGATAGTCGACGCGATCGCGCGTAACGCCAGGCTGATCTTCGACGATGGCCAGCCGAATGCCGGCGAGCCAATTGAAGACGCTACTCTTGCCGACATTGGGACGGCCGACGATGACAACTTTGGGGACGGCCATGGGAACCAACTTCTCGGCGGGGCGATGGAGGAGTCCATCATAATCTACGCCGCCGGGGCGGAGTAGCGTCGCCAGCCGCGGCGGAACCCCTTTCGGCGGCCAATTTTGGCCCTATAACTGGCCTTACGGAAACGTTAGGAGATCTCCCCCACATGGCCGACGCGCCTCAGCCACCCGCGAACGACGACCGGCTCCGCCACGCCCTGCGGCAGACGCTGGAAAGCCTCGCCGGCGCCGGCGTCCGACAACTCCCCAGCGGCGCCGCGATCGCCCAAGAGTGGCGTGAGGCCGCCCGTAGGCAACCACCCGCTGCCGCGGCCATCGAACCGCCGCCCGCGACACACGTCAGCGCTGGCCTCGCGACCCCAGCCCCGGCCGCCGCACGCTCTCTTGATCCCCCGAGGCCCCGCCCAACGGCCGCCCCCACGCCAGCGGCGTCCCCCGCTTCAGCGGGCGATGTCTCCCAAGCCAAAACGCTCAAGATCCTCGCCGAAGAAGTCGCCGCCTGCACGCTCTGCTACGAACTCGCCACCACCCGCAAGCAAACCGTCTTCGGCGTCGGCGATCCACAGGCCCGGCTCATCTTCCTCGGCGAAGCCCCCGGCGCCGACGAGGACCAGCAAGGCGAGCCGTTCGTCGGTAAGGCAGGGCAGCTGCTCAACAAAATCCTCGAAGCCTGCCGCCTCCGCCGCGAGGATGTTTACATCCTCAATATCCTCAAGTGCCGCCCCCCGGGGAATCGCAACCCGCTCCCCGAGGAAGCACACAACTGCCGCCGCTTCCTCAACCGGCAGCTGCAGCTGATCAACCCCGAGTTCATCTGCTGCCTCGGCTCCGTCGCCGCCCAAAACCTGCTCGGCACGACCGAAACGATCGGCAAGCTCCGCGGCCGAGTCCACCAGTTCCAAGGCGTGAAAGTCGTCTGCACCTACCACCCTGCCTACCTGCTGCGGACCCCCTCGGCAAAGAAGCAAACCTGGGAAGACATGAAGCTCCTCATGCGCGAACTCGGCACGCCGGTCGACTGACCGCCCGCCCCCTAGCGAAACTTTCTTCTGGTCCCCTCCCCTTGAGGGGGAGGGTTAGGGAGGGGTGATTGAGGCGGGCACCAGCGATCTCCCCCCTCCCCAGCCCAGTGCTACGCACGGACTACCGCCTGCGCTCGATCGCCACTGGCGATCGTGCTCGTTGCTCCCTCAAGGGGGAGGGAGCAACAGATTTCAGAGATGATGCGGGGTGCGACCAACGCTGGACGACCTGCTACGGCTCAGCTTGCTTGCGTCTCTCCGCAAGACCGCTAGCCTGAAACGATGAACATCACGCCGGTAGATGCCTTCGTTCTGTTCATCGCAGAAGCGATCACCGAGATTGGCGGTTACCTCCTGATCGCCGCGATCCTCAGCTTCCTCGCCGCAGCGGCAGCGCTTCTGCCGCCCCGACGCCACCGAGCTTCGCAATTGGCGTGGCTATGCCTTCTGAGCAGCTTCGCCGGCTCACTAACAGCGCTCCTGCTAATACCCATCGCTTACTTCCTCGCCCCCGCCGTGCTCGTCCTGACGCCGTTCGGAGCCGCCCTCGCCGCCTACTGGGCCGCTCGCCAGCTAGCCTTCTGAGCTCGGGACGCCCTTGCAGCCCCTCAACCGCAAACACCCCCTCACCCCTCCGCTCGCCGCTAGCACAATCGGAAGGCTGGGAGAACATTGCCGGTCGTAACGGTGGTATTTTTCCGCTTTCTTTCCGAGCGGACAAAACAAGGTGCAGAACTATTCTCTCGGCTCTTTCCCGTTGATAGAGTCGAACACATGGCCGCGTGTGATTGGCTTCAACAATCGCTCGCAACTTTGACGTCGCACCGAACTTTTTCCTGGTTTGCTGCGAATGACGTTTGCTTTTGGGAATTCTTCGTTTTCCGCGTGCGGCACGCCCTGAATATGATGCTCCCCAACTCCCCACGCTCCGACGAAGTCGAACACCTGCTGCGGAACGCGCAACTGCGCGACGCCCTCGAGCCGCTGTTCGACGAATCGATCAATCGCGTCAACGTCCACGTGATGACCACGGGCGCTGAGAATGATTTCCTTGAATCGATGCTCGAGTGGGAGCGCGCCCCGATCCTGCCGATCTGCGAATGGTTCCAGCCGAAGCTCGAACTGCCGCATCCCGACGATCTCAACGACCAACAGGTCCGCGATTACCTCTACCAGACCGTCGGCCGGCTGTACGAAAAGCACGTCGTGCTCGACTTCACCGATCACCTGACCGATCGCCAGCTTTACTGCATCATCTACCGCGACATCCTCCCGTCGCACGAAAAGATGATCCGCCGCCAGAGCAACTACCTCCACTGGGACTGCGCTAACACCGATGGCGATCCAGACGCCTGGCTCCGCTATTACGCGAACGAAGACGAACGCCAAATGTGGGCCGAAGAGACTGAAGGCTACCTGCCCCCGGTCGACGACCCGCCATACCCGCGCGACCTGCCTCGCGCCCCGCTATAACTCGGCACTTCGCAGTGCAGAGAACTTAGCTTTCCGGCTTCGCGTTTCTTTGCGCCTTCGCGCCTTTACGTGAAACTGACCGGCAACTTTCTCGCAAAGGCGCGAAGGCGCAAAGGAACGCAAAGAAGACCGAAGGAGTGCTAAAGCAACTCAGGCCACAGGCCGTCGCTCACAAAGAGCCCCTCGCGGGTTAGTTTCACCCGCGAGCCGTCGTCGCTGAGCAGCCCCAGCTCGACGAACTTGCGAATCGCCTCCCCCGCGATCGCGTCGACCTCGTAGCCAGCCTTCGCCGCAAAGCTCGCCCGGTCGATTCCCTCCAACCGCCGCAGCCCCAGCACCAGCAGCTCGTGGGCCCGCTCTTCGGCATTCAACTCTTCCTGCTCGAAGACGGGCGACTCGCCCGCTGCGACGCGTTTGAGATAGGTCGTCGTGCTCCGATGGTTCGTCGACCGCACCCCGTCGACGTATCGCGCCGCCCCCGGCCCCGCGGCAAAGTACTCGCTCCCGGCCCAATACACCTCGTTGTGCCGGCTTCGCCTGCCCGGCCGCGCAAAGTTCGAAACTTCGTAATGCTCGAACCCCGCCGCCGCGAGCCGATCGATTGCCTCGCCATACATCGTCCGTTCGAGCTCTTCATCGAGCGGTCGGAGCAGCCCTTTATCCCGCTTCACGGTGAACGCCGCCCCCGGCTCCCAGGTGAGGCCGTAGGTTGAAATGTGATCGGGCGCAAGCTCAATCACCGCCGCCAAATCGCGCCGCCATAGCTCCAGCGTCTCCCCCGGCGCCGCGAACATGAGGTCGACCGACACCTGCATCCCCGCCGCGCGGGCGTACTCCATCGACCGCAGCACATCGCCCCGATCGTGATTCCGCTCGAGCGACCGCAGCTTCGCATCGTCGAGCGACTGGGCCCCGAGACTCAACCGCGTCACACCAAGTTCCGCGAGCACGTCGACTCGATCAGCCGTCAGGCTTTCCGGATTCGCCTCGACGGTCCACTCGCCCCCGGCCGCCAGCGGATGCCACCGCCGCACCGTCTCGCCCAGCCGCCGCAGCGGCCCCGCCTCCAAATGGCTCGGCGTCCCGCCGCCAAAGTACAGCGTGTCCACCTTCCGCGGCTCGCCGAGCCAACTCAGCTCGGCAGCGATGGCGTCGAGATATGCGCCCACCAGATCGTCCCGGTTCGCCACGATGGCGAAATCGCAGTACCCGCAACGGTACTTGCAGAAGGGAACGTGAATGTAAGCCGAACGTGGCGCCATGCGGATCGTGGACCTGCCGCGAACCTCATTGCCGCGATGAAAGGGCCGCCGAAGAGCCGGCTGCCAGTGATGTTCCGCATTTTAGGAGAGCGTCGCTTCCTTTGCAAAGCGACGCCGAGGCACGCTACAGGGTGCTCGCGAAACAGCTACCCACACTCCACCGCTGCCGTCGACGAAGGTGCGGAGAGCGATGCGGCGCTTCACTTTGCAGCGACCGCATGAGCCAGCGCAGCAATGCCATTTCAGCGGCAAACCACCGCTGAGAATTGCCCAGATTTTCTTGCTTCCATCGGCCTGCTCCCCTAAGCTGGGCGACGGCGGCTACTCAGCAGATTCATCTCACGAGGTGCACCACATGCGAACGTTTGTCACGCCGCTTGCTTCGACGAATCTCGTCGAAAGTCCCGCGCTCTCTGAGCGGGTCAGCGTTCGTCTCGCTTCCTATGCTGCAGCCGCGGGCCTCGGCGCCTTCGGCGTCGCGCAAGACGCCGCGGGAGCCATCGTCTACACCGACGTCCCCGACGTCACGATCACGCAAGGCCAAGGCCCGATCTATCTCAACCTCGACAACGTCGGGCAAAACGAATTCGCGATCGCGGCATTTTCGAACAGCGTCCGCGTCAATCCGTACAACATCGGCCCGCAGGCGAGCAGGACGCTCACCAGCTCGACCTACTACGTCAACTCGTTCGCCCCCGGAGCAGAGATCGGCCCGGCCGCGATCGCAGCCGGCGGAGCGCGCTTCGCTGGCCGCCAAGTCGGCGCCGACTTCTACAACTTTGTCGGAACCGACAAATACGTCGGCCTGAAATGGGACATCGGCGGCGGCAATTTTAGCTTCGGTTGGGCCCGGATCGACGTCTCCGCCGCCAACAACGGCACGGCGACGCTCCTGAGCTACGCCTACGAATCGACGCCGAACGCTTCGATCATCGCCGGCGCCGTTCCGGAGCCCTCGACGCTCGCCCTGCTCGCCGCCGGCGGCGGCGCCGTAGCGCTGCAGCGCCGCCGGCGCACGGCCTGCTAGAGGTTCAGGAAATCCACTTCTTGCGGCTCCTTCTCCTCAAAAGGGGAAGCAGCCGGACATCCACTGTGCGCTAACGCCGCCGCGATCGTCGCATGAGCAACCGACTAGCCAAGCGCGTCCTGCTAATCGGCTGGGACGCCGCCGATTGGAAAGTGATTCGCCCGCTGCTCGCGGAAGGCAAGTTGCCGACGCTCGCTCGCCTGATCGACGGCGGCGTCAGCGGCAATCTGGCGACCATCCAACCGATGCTCTCGCCGATGCTCTGGAATTCCATCGCCACCGGCAAACGCGCCGACAAGCATGGCATCTGCAGTTTCGTCGAACCGCTGCCCGATCTCTCCGGCATTCGCCCCGTCGCCAGCACGAGCCGTACCTGCAAGGCGATCTGGAACATCCTCACGCAAGCGGGGCTCACCTCCAACGTCGTCTCCTGGTTCGCCAGCCACCCAGCCGAACCGATCCGCGGCTCGATCGTCAGCGATCGCTACGCCGCACAATCGGCCGCTTGGCAAGACGGCGCGCAACTTCCCGCCGGCACGGTTCACCCCGCTTCCCTCGCCGAGCGGTTGGCGCCATTCATCGTGTCGCCGCGCGATCTAGACGCTGCGGCGCTGCTCCCCTTCGTCCCCCGCGCCGCCGAGATCGACCAAGAACACGATGATCGCTTGGCAAAGCTCGCCGGCATCGTTGCCCGGACCTCGACCGTTCACGCCGCAGCTTGCCAACTCGCCCACCAAGACGACTGGGACTTCATGGCGGTTTACTACTCCGCCATCGACGAGTTCGGCCACCACTTCATGCCGTACCATCCGCCGCATGTGGGGGGCGTCAGCGAGCGCGACGCAGCCATCTACGGCGACGCCGTCGCCAGTTGCTACCGCTTCCACGACATGATGCTCGAATCGCTGCTCGCTTACGCGGGCCCCGAGACGACCGTCGTCCTCGTTAGCGATCACGGCTTCCACCATTCCGAACGGCGGCCCGGCGCCGACGCCTGGCAGCATCCGGAAACCTGGCACCGCGAGTTCGGCGTCGCCTGCATCCACGGCCCTGGCATTCGCCGCGGCGGCGCCCTCCACGGCGCCACGCTGCTCGACGTCACGCCCACGGTCCTCGCGCTGCTCGGCCTCCCCATCGGCAACGATATGGACGGCCGCCCGTGGCTCGAAATCTGCACGGAGCCGCCAACCGTCGACTACGTCGAATCGTGGGAACCCGACGCCAGCGACGCCGGGATGCATCGTGAAGAGTTCCGCGACGATCCTGTCGCCTCGGCGCTGGTGATGCGGCAACTCATCGACCTCGGCTACCTCTCCGCGGCAAACGAGGATGGCCGCGCGGAGTGCGAGCAAGCCATCAAAGACGCACGCATCAATCGCGCCGTCGCCGTCGCTTCCAGCCGCCGCGTCGCCAATGCGCTCCCACTCTGGCAAGAACTCGCCGCAGCCCACCCCGACGAACCGGGCTTTCAGTTTCAGGTCGCCTCCTGCCGCCTCCGCTTGAGCCAATGGGACGCCTGCCACGAGGCGATCGAGAAGCTTCCGCCGGGGCTCCGTCACTCGCCGCACGGACAGCTGCTGGAAGCCTCGCTCGCCATCGGCGAAGAGCGCCTCGGCGACGCACAGGCGATCGCCCGCACGCTCGCCGCCGCATCGCTCCCCGACGCCGGCCTCTACAATCAACTGGGCCAACTCTTCCTGTCGACTAGCGCCTGGAACGAAGCCGAAGCAGCCTTCCGCCGCGCCCTCGAACTGCTCCCCGAAAGTTCAGTGGCGCTCGACGGCCTGGCGCAACTCTCGCTCCGCCGCAACGACTTCCCCGCCGCCGTCGAGCAGGCCCTCAGCGCCGTGGAGCTGACCCATTTCTTTCCCGCCGCTCATTTTCACCTCGGCGAAGGGCTAAGCGGCGCCGGCCGCGACGCCGAGGCGATTGCCGCGTACGAAACCGCGTTGGGCATGGGATTTGAACCGCAAACCATGCACGACCGTCTCGCCGCGCTGTACCGCTTGCGAAACCCCGCCCGAGCGGCGCAGCACCGAGCCCGCTCCCAAGCGTCGTCGAACCCGCAACCTCCCGAATTCGTCGTCGGCCGGCGCTGAGTGCCGCCGCCCTCCCGCTCCCTTGCTCCCCATTTCATACGGACGAACCATGAGAAGAATCTTCCTCTGCGGCGTCACGCTGGTTGGCTTGCTGCTCGCCGCCCGGTCTGCCAGCGCGCAAACCGTGCTGTTCGACTTCGAAACCGACGAGCAAGGCTGGGGATCCTACGGAGCCATCACCACCGACAAAGGACCGATCGACGGCAGCTCCGGCTTCGGACGCTATCACTCGGGCGACTTCAGCGTCCCCGATGCGGGTAACTTCGGCATCGTCGACGCTTCGCCGGGCGCCCTCAACCTATCCACTTACAGCGGCCTCTCGGTCGACGCGCGATTCGTCGACGTCCCCGGCTTCGATCCCTTCGTAGGCGTTCGAGAGCTCGACATCATCGTCGCCACCGGCGAGGACGAGACCGAGGAAGAATTCTTCGCGCCGAAGCATACGATGACCGACGTCTACCAAACGTTTTCCGTCCCCTTCAGCCAATTTATCAGCACGCTCGATCAGGGAACGCCGACGCTCGCCGACTTGGCCAACATTCGCATCAAGCTCGTCGTCTACAACTCGAACGGCACGGGATTGGCGCGGTTAGACTACGATCAAATCACCGGCCTGGCGCCGGTGGTCGAAGACGCCGACTTTAATAACGACAACATCGTCAACGGAGCCGACTTCCTCATTTGGCAGCGCAACTTCGGCAGCGGCGCGACGCTGGCTCAGGGCGACGCCAACGGCAGCGGCTCCGTCAACGCCGCCGACCTGGCGATTTGGAAGGCAAAATTCGGAACAGTGGGAAGCGTCGCCGCCGTCGCCGCCGTCGCCGCGGTTCCGGAACCCGCCGCAGGACTCCTCGCGGCAATTGGTCTCACCGCCCTGGTTCGCCGACGGCGCGCCAGCCGTTAAGCGTTCGCGTTGCCTCGTTAGAACTCTCAGCCAGTCCCTTCGCCGGAGCCGACGTGTCTCGCAAGTTTGCCCTCCGCTCGCTCGCCCTGCTCACCGCGGTCGTCGCTCTCGGTCTGTTCGTCAAGACCGAGAGCGTGAGCCGCGGCGCCACGCTGCAATTCGCCGGGCGTACCTGGACGATCAAGCAGTCGAACAGCCCCGTCGGCCCCGGCCCCAATCGCTTCTCCGCCAGCCCGAACAACGTCTGGTCGGACGCGGCGGGCCTCCACCTGACGATTCGCAAAACCGGTTCGCTCTGGTACTCGACGGAGGTGATTCTCAACGAGAGCTTCGGCTACGGAACGTACATGTTCCAGACCACCAGCCGGCAAGACATACTCAATGCGAACGCCACTTTCGGCGCCTTCACCTGGGATACCGCCGGCGGCGACACCATTCCCGACAACCCCAACCGTGAAATCGATTTCGAAGACGGACGCTGGGGCAACGCCGCCGATCCCACCAGCTCGCAAGTCGTCGTCCAGCCCTACTATCTCGCCAACAACTTGAAGCGGATCACGCTCCCCGATTTGAGCGAAGACGCCGCGCTGACGCGTTTCTTCATCTGGTCGCCAGGCAAGGTCGAGTTCTATTCCCTCCGCGGCCACTACTCGCCGACCGATTTCCCCGCGGAGTCGGTGCTCCACCACTACGTCTACGTCGCCAACGGAACCTCCCGCCGCGTCCCCACGCCCGGCGCCGAGAACTTTCGCTTCAACCTGTGGCTCTTCCAAAGCACCGCGCCCGCCGGCGACCAGCCGGTCGAAGTCGTCGTCAACGACTTCGCCTACCTCCCGCTGCTCCCGGGCGACTTCAACAACGATGGCGTCGTCGACGACCTCGACTTAACCAAATGGCAGGCCGACTTCGGCCAGAACCGCCTCTCCGACGCCAACGCCGACGGCGTCACCGACGGCGCCGACTTCCTCATCTGGCAACGCAGCGCCGGGGCAAGCCTCGCCGCGACGTCGGGTGCGGTTCCCGAACCAACCGCCGCCGTCCAACTGCTCGCCGCTTCGCTCGCCGGCGTCTGGCTTCATCGCACAAGGCGCTGAACCGCCTTCAGCTCAGCGGAACACCGCCACTGTTCGTGCGCGGATTTTTTCAAAAAACGGCGAACCGCCAACGCGGCATCGCCACAAGTCACGCCGCGCCCGGGCCCTTCGTGTAGCGCCCCAACAAGAAGAGCACGGCGAAGGCAACGACGACGGAGACGAGGGCGGATCGGTACAGCCCGATGCTGGTCGTCGTCATGAGGATTGGTATTCCGAGAACCACGATCGTTGGGGGCAGGAGCTTAGCGATCATACCTAGCCTGTCGTGTCGGACCATTTGAGCGATGCCACCTGGCCACCGCGCAGCTTTCACGCTATGCGAGCTTGCCGGACTACAATTCCTGGGCCTTAAAACGGTCCTAGAAGTTGCGGTCCTCGAAGTAGCAGTTTGTAATCCCAATAAATTCAATTGCATAGAGAGCGTATTGCGATCTGCGCTCCCCGGCTATTCGAATAGTGCTGCCGTCATTTCTTGGCGCGTCCGCGTGTACAACTAGGCGCCTGCCCCCTGAAGCTCTTGGACCGGTGGCGATCGGCCACGGCAGGATGCGGATTTCTCTTAGCCGAGCCGAAAACGGCGCACACCGTTTGTGACTTTTGATAGATCGCAGCCTGCCAAACGTCGGCACCCGCCAGAAACTCTTGCCAAGCAAGGTTGATCGGATCAGCGAACGACCCGAAAGAAAAAGTGGAGCGAAAGGGAGTCGAACCCTCGACCTCTGCATTGCGAACGCAGCGCTCTCCCAACTGAGCTACCGCCCCATGAGACCCGAATTCTAGGACCAAAAACAACCGCTGTCCAGCCACGCCGCCAGCTCCCAACGATCGGCACGCCCCCACGGACTGGTCGCTTAAGCGACCAGTCCAATGCGCCCCCATCCCGTTTAAACCGTTCCCAAAAAACTTAAAACCCCCGCCCCCCGACCACCCTTTCGCCCTCCGCGATCGCGTGCTAAAATTCGGGACTTGCACCCAGCTGCTGCGAAGCGGCGGGGTTCAGGGCGATTAGCTCAGTTGGCTAGAGCACCAGCTCGACAAGCTGGGGGTCGAAGGTTCGAGCCCTTCATCGCCCACTGTTAGGTCAGGCCTCCAGGCCCGACGCACACCTCATTCTGTCAGGCCTCGCGCCTGACCTACGAATCGGAGCTTTCCTTTGGGTACTAAGAAGTCGGGCAAGGGTCGGCGGAAGCAAGGTCGCAAGAAGCGACGGATGCGCGCCAAGATCCGCCATCGCAAGAAGTAGTCTGGCGTACCCAGGGTCACTGCCGTCTCGTTTCCGCACGCGTCGCCTTCTGCTCCGTGCCGGATCCCCAGCCGCTCGCGCCATCGCGCGAACCGTGCTGCGCTGCTCGGCGCCTCCCCTACGATCGGCGCCCCAAACGAACTTCGGACTGGTCGCTTAAGCGACCAGTCCAATGCGGCCTCCATCCCGTGCGCGTAACCCGAACGCTCGCGCGCACACTTCACAGCGCCCGCAAAAACGCCACCGCGTTCTCCACATCCGCCACCGGATGCCGCGACTGTCGCCGCTCGATCGTCGCCCACCCGCGGTAGCCGTACTCTTCAAGCATCCCAAGCAGCTCCGGAAAGTCCGCCGCTCCGCGGCCTAGCTCCACCTCGCCGCCGCCGGTCGAACCAAACCCGCGCACCGCATCGTTCGCCGCGAGGTGCACCACGTGCTTGCCCAGCCGCTCGGCAAACTCCCGCGGCGACTGCCCGGCCAGCACCAGGTCCGCCGGATTAAGGTCGAGCCCGATCGCCCCCTCCGGCAACTCGCCCAGCAGGTTCTGTAGCTCTTCCGCCGGTGCCGTCGACGCGAGAGCAATCTCCACCCCCAGCCGATTTCCTTGCACGGCCAGCGTCCCCAGCGCCTCGAGCAGCGTCGCCCGCTCGGCCGACTCCGGAGCAGGGCAGGGGCCCAGCGTCAGCACGATCACCCGGCAGCCGAGCCGCCCAGCGCCATGCATCGCGGCCACGGTTGCCTCGATCCGCCGCTCAAGTTGCTCCGGATTGCCGTAGCTCCGCCGCGTCGGGAACGAAACCGAGCCAACCCGCAAATTCAGATCATCCAGCATCTTCCGCAGCTGGCGGAGCGCCGTGTCCGAAAGTTCGGCGACGGCCAGCTCCTGACGGAGGTCGATCTGCACCCCTTCGGCCTGCAAATTCCCCGCAATGTGCAATGCTTGCCTTAGCGGCTGCGCCAGGCATTTCGTCTGTATGGCAATCCGTACGCCGATCACTGCCGCTCCCCGTGGTTAGATATGTCGCCGCTTTCCTCACTGCTGATTCTAGCCCTTCTGGGCTCGACTGCGACCCAAGCGGCACCGCAGGACTCGACCGCGACCCAGTCGCGTCACCCCGACACAGTCGAGGTCTTTGCTTGCGACTTCGGCCCCGGCTGGGATCTGAACTACGACCGCTGGCCCGATCGCTGGCAGCGCGTCTTCGGCGCTGGCATGCCCAAGTACATCGAGGCCGGCCTCGTCGCCGACCCCACCGCCCCCGGCGGCAACTGCCTCACCGTCAAGGTGAACGGCGGCGGAGCGATGCTCCTCAGCCCCTGCGGATCAGTCTCTGAAACCTTCGGCTACAAAGTCGAATCGCAGCTCCGCGTCCGCGGCCTGCAACATTCCCGCGTGCAGCTGCGCGTCGAGTTCTGCGACGACCAAAAGCAAGTCATCGAAACCGTCGAAGGCCCATGGTTCCGGAACACCGACGGCTGGGTCGACTGCAACCTAGGCCCCGTCAGCCCGACCGACCCGCGCGTGCAACTCGCCCGCGTCGCGCTCGTCGTCGAACCAGGCGCCCTCACCGACCTCTCCGGCGAAGCGTCGCTCGCGAACGTCTGGCTCGGCCGACTCCCGCGGATGACGATCGGCAGCAACAGCGCCTTCAACGTTTACTCCAGCCCCGAAGAGGTCGAAGTTCTTTGCGACCTCTCGGGCATCATGGACAGCGACCCCGACATCTTGTTTGAACTCCTCGACGCGAGCAGCCAACGCCTCGATGGCAGCCGCGTGCAGTTCGAAGGCCGCCTGATCACCGAGCGCCGCAGCAAAGCGTCGGAAATCGTCGAATCGAACGGCGGCGAGCGCACCGCCTACGCCGGCCGCACCGTCTGGAAGCCGCCGATCCGCAAGCATGGCTTCTACAAAGTCCGCGTCTCGATGGCGACCGATCAGGGGTTGCTCAAACAGGACTTGATCAACATCGTCGTCGCCCCGCCGCTCGCGCGTCCCGAAGGGGGCGAGTTCGGCTGGTCGCTCGCCGGCGACGAGATCCCGCTCAAATTCGACGACCTCGCGAAGCTGCTGCCGCAGGCCGCCATCAATTGGGTGAAGCTGCCGGTCTGGTACGACCCCGCCGACGCCCGCCGCGGCGACGAACTGGTGATGCTGATCGAACGCCTCGCCGCCGCCGACGTCGAATCGGTTGGCGTGCTCGATCGCCCCCCCGGAAACTCAGAATTCGCCCGCCGCCTCAGCGGCGACGCCGCGATTGCCGACACCTTCGCCGTCGATTCCTCCGTCTGGCTGCCGCTGCTCGACCCGGTCCTCACGCGGCTCTCGATGCGCGTCCGCTGGTGGCAACTCGGCGCCGACGACGACCCCAGCCTCTCCGCCGAACCCGGCCTGCAAGCCAAAGTGCTCGACCTCCGCGAAAAGCTCTTCCGCTTCGGCCAGGAGGTAAACCTCGGCCTCGGCTGGGAGTGGACGCAAGAAACAATCGCCACCGGCCAGCTCCCCTGGAGCTTCGAGCAAATGAGCGCCACGCCGTCGCTCACCGGCCCCGAACTCGCCGCGTACCTCGAAGAACCCAGCCGCACCGGCATGCGCCGCTGGGTGCTCGTCGAACCGCTGTCGCGCGAGCAGTACGGCCTCGAAACTCGCGCCCGCGATCTCGTCGAGCAAATGCTCGCCGCCAAAATCAACGCCGCCGACGGCATCTTCGTCGCCCGGCCGTTCGACGATCAACAAGGCCTGATGAGCGACGCCGGCACGCCGACCGACCTCTTCCTCCCCTGGCGCACCACCGCGTCGCTCCTCGGCGGCGCCAAGTTCATCGGCCACATCGACTTGCCGAACGGCAGCCACAACCGCATCTTCGAAATGGCCTCCGGCGAATTCATGATGGTCGTCTGGGGCGACGAACCTTGCGAAGAGGAAGCCTACCTCGGCGACGATCTCCGCGTCCTCGACGTCTGGGGCCGCGAGCAACTCCCTGCCGGCCGCGGCGAAGCGCAAGTGATCGCCGTCGACCGCCTGCCGCGGTTCGTCCTCGGCATCAACCCCGCGATCGCCAAGTGGCGGATGGACACCAGCTTCGCGGCGAAGAACATCCCCAGCGTGTTCGGTTCGGCCCACAACAACAAGCTGAACCTCCACAACTCGTTCCCGCAGGGCGTCAGCGGCACGATTGAAATCACCGGCCCCGAAGGCTGGCAAATCACCCCCGGTCGCAGCGACTTCAAACTCGCCGCCGGCGAAACTTTTGCGAAGCCAATCCAAGTAACGCTGCCGTTCGACGCCAGCGGCGGGCTCTCCACCGTGCGGATCGACTTCATCGTCGACGCCGACCGCCAGTACCGCTTCAGCGTCTACCGCGACCTCAAGGTCGGCGACGACCAGCTCGAACTCGACACCTACACGCGCCTCGAAGAAGACGGCACGCTGGTGGTCGAGCAGCGGATGGTGAACTACAACCCCGAGCAGGCCGACTTCAAGTGCCAGCTCTACGCCCCCGGCCGCCGCCGCCAACGGGCCCAAGTCACCCGCCTCGGCGAAAGCCCCGACATCAAAATTTACCGCTACCCCGACGGCAAAGACCTCATCGGCGCCGAGTTCTGGCTCCGCGCCCAAGAAAACGACGGCTCGCGAGTCCTCAACCACCGGTTCAAGGTGGAACAATAGCCGCGGACTCTGCCGAAGCCCCACTGAAAACGAATTGTTGAGTTCCCCTCCCCTCGAGGGGGAGGGTTAGGGAGGGGTGACGGCAGCGGGTACCAGCGATCTACCCCCTCCCCAGCCCTCCCCTCAAGGGGGAGGGAGCCAGAATATTCACCGCGGTGATGCTCAAGCGGCCACCAGTTCCCGCTTCACGCAGTAATAAAACGGGGCGCTCAAGCTCCCAGCAAACGCGCCGGTCGTCCCCCCAACGCAATCATGCTAAAATCCCCGTATTCCTCGGCGTCCCTTGGCGTCCTTGGCGGTTCAAATTCTTAGCAGCACGAAAGCCAATTCCAGGAAAGCCGCCATGCCGACGGTCGGTGACATCGCCCAAGTCCTCAAGCAGCTCGCTCCCCTCGAACTCGCCGAGTCGTGGGACAACGTCGGCTTGCTCGTCGGCGACGCCGCTTGGCCCGCCGCCCGCGTGATGACCTGCCTCACCGTCACCCCCGCCACGGTGAAGGAAGCGATCGAGCAACGTGCGAACCTCATCGTCGCGCACCACCCGCTCCCCTTCCAACCGGTCCGCACAATCACCCCCGACACCACCGTCGGCGGCCTGCTGCTCGACCTCATCCGCAACTCGATCGCCGTCTACAGCCCGCACACGGCATTCGACTCCGCCTCGGCCGGCATCAATCAGCACCTCGCCATCGGCCTCGGCCTGCAAGAAATCGCCCCGCTGAAGCCCGCCCTCAGCGGCGACCCCGAAGAAGGCTCCGGCCGCTGCGGCCTCATCGGCGAACCGCTCACGCGCCGCGAACTCGCCGAACGGACGAAGGGTTTTCTGAACGTCGAAAGCGTCAAGCTCGCCGGCCCCGCCGAGGCGCCCATTGTCCGCGTGGCGATCGCCTGCGGCAGCGGCGGTTCGTTCCTCGACGCCGCGATCGCCGCCGAGTGCGACGTCCTCGTCACCGGCGAAGCGACGTTCCACACGATCCTCGAAGCCGAAGCCCGCGAAGTCGGCCTCATTCTCACCGGCCACTTCGCCAGCGAACGCTTCGCGCTGCTGTCGCTCGCCGACTACCTCACCGACCAATTCTCCGACGCCCACGTCTGGGCCAGCCGCAGCGAACGCGATCCGGTGCAAGTGATCTAAGCGTCGCTCGCCCCCTTCTCGCGCGAGAGAAATGCTGAGGCTCCCTCCCCCTTGAGGGAGCAACGAGCACGATCGCCAGTGGCGATCGAGCGCAGGCGGTAGTCCGTGCGTAGCACAGGGCTGGGGAGGGGGTGGAACACTGGTACCCACTTCTTTCACCCCTCCCTAACCCTCCCCCTCAAGGGGAGGGAACCTCAAGATTTTGTTGGTTCTCCCCGCGCAACCGCTCCACCTCCGCCTTCAACTCCGCGATCTCCCCCTGCAGTTGCTCAATCACCGGAGCGATCTGCCGCTGCGAATACCGCGGATGAATATGCTGCGGGCAGTTCACGTCCCACGCCTCGAGCGTGAACAAAATCACCCGCTCGACGCGCCCCGGATATGCCGGATCGGCAAGCCGCTTCTCCAGCGCCGCGTCCCCTTCGACCACCCGTGCCGTGCCCCACACTTTCACCCGTCGGCTGTTCGCGTAATCCATCAGAAACAAAAACGCATGCGGATTCTCCGCGAGATTCCCCAGCGTGATGTACTGCCGATTGCCGCCGAAGTCGGCGAAGCCCAGCGTCTGCTCGTCGATCGCCTTCAAAAACCCCGGCGGCCCACCGCGGTACTGAATGTACGGCTGCCCCGCGGCGTTCGCGGTCCCGAGATAAAACATGTCGAGGTCGGCCAGATACTCGACGAGGTCGGGCGTCACCGTCGTCTGCCACCCGCCGCTCTGCTCCATCCGCGCGTAGCTTCGCCGCGACCCCTTCGCCTCCTGAATCGCCTTCACCGCTGGGGTGAACGCCACGTCGCTCGCAAACTCGCGTTCCATCGAACGTCTCCGTCGCTCACTTCGAACCCACGTGCTTGCCGAGGAACTCGCGCATCAGCGCCGCAATCTCGTCGCCGTTCGTCTCGAGCGCGAAGTGCCCAGCATCGAGCAAGTGGAACTCCAGCGTCTTGAGATCACGCTTGTAAGGCTCGGCGCCCGCCGCCGGGAAAATCTTGTCGTTCTTCCCCCACGCAATCAGCATCGGCGGCTGATGCTTGCGGAAGTACTCCTGCCAGCCCGGGTACAGCGGCGGGTTGCTGCCGTAGCTCAGGAACATATCCAGCTGAATCTCGTCATTCCCCGGCCGATCGAGCAAGAACTGATCCTCCGCCGCGCCGTCGGGGCTCACCAGTTCCAAGTCCTTCGCCCCCTCGGTGTACTGCCACTTCGTCGCGTCGTACGTCAGTAGCGCTCGCAGCGCGTCCCGCTTCTCCTTGCTCTCCGGCGCCGCCCAATACTCCTTCACCGGCTTCCAAAAATCGTTGTCGATTCCCTCCTCATACGCATTTCCGTTCTGCACGACGATCGCGCTGATCCGCTCCGGATGCTTCGACGCCAACCGATACCCAATCGGCGCGCCGTAGTCCTGCACGTAGAGCGCGTACTTGGTCAAACCAACCTGCGCCGTGAATTCGTCGATCACGTTCGCCAGGTTGTCGAACGTGTACTTGAACTTCTCATGGCTCGGCATCGAGCTATGCCCATACCCCGGGTAGTCGGGCGCGATCACCCGATACTTATCTCCCAACGCCGGAATGAGATTGCGAAACATCTGCGAGCTGGTCGGAAACCCATGCAGCAGCAAAATCGCCGGTGCATCCTGCGGTCCCGCCTCGCGGTAGAAAATATCGAGATCGCCGACCTTCGCGGTCTTGTACCGCACTTCCACATCGGCAGCCTTCGCCGCCGCCGGTTCGGCGCCCACCGCCGGAGCCGCCGCTCCCGCCAGAGTCACGCAAAGAGTCAACGCAACGCGCAAAAAGTTTCGCCGAGCAGGCATGATCGCCTCGTGCATCAAGTGGTGGGAACGTCAAACGCCCGGTGCAGACGCACCCGGCAGGCAGGAACACGCTCGGCATTGTAGCCGTTCCGCGACTGCATAAAACCACGCGCTCGCCAAATCGCCGACATTTCAGCAAGCGGTGCCGACAGCGCCACATTTCGAGGCACACACTGCGTCAACCCCCAAATATCTGCCGCGCATCCACTTTCCTTAGCCCCCAGTTCTTCAAACCGGGGGCAAGCGGCGCACCATTCTTCCCGCATATTGCAAAACAATCTCGCGGCCAAATTTAGTTGTCGAAACTAGGCCACTAGTTTTGCTAACGTGAACGCCAGTTCACATCACGAAGTGCCGCGCCGCGCACACTCCAAGCGAGCCCCCTGGTTTATCCAGGGGGTCGTCCGCAGCGCACCAAGCACCGCCAACCGCAACGCACCACCAACCGAATCCCCCCCGGACAAGCCGGGGGGCTCGCCATCGCACAATCACGCAGCGCCAAGCGCGCTTCACACATTCCAAAACAGGAGAACCTTCCCATGCAACGTCAATACATTCGCCAACGCGAACGCGTCTTCACCGAAGAAATGAAAGTAAAATTCTGCCGACTGGTGCGAGAGAGCTACTCGCTCGCCGAGGCCGCTCAAGGAGTCGGCGTGACGCTCCGCACGGTGCAGCGCTACCGCCGTGAGGAAGAAGATTTTGACCAAGAAGTTCGCATGGCCAAGCTCGCCAAGCCCGACCCATTAAAACTGATGGAATCGGCCGCACGCACCCACTGGCGCGCCGCCGCGTGGCTGCTCGAGCGCACTAAACCCGAAACCTACGCCCGCAAACGCGGCGACCTCGCCTCGGGCCTGAAAGTCACGAAGGCGCTGCGGTTAATGATGGAAACCGCCCTCGCCAACACGCCCGAGGAAGCGCGCAGCGAACTGTTCAAGCACCTCGACAAAACCTACGAGCACGCGCTCGATTGCTGCTTCCCCAGCCTCGGCCCCTGGGATCGTCCACGCGAACCGAAAATGGCCGACACGCCGCTAGTCTTCCGCGAGCGCGCCAAGTCGGCGCCCGTGATCCACAACTACGGCCTCGGTACGCCCGACGAATGGTCCTTCGCCGCGAAGCCTGAGCAACCTCGTTCCCACGCTCCGCGTGGGAACGCAGAATCCGACGCTCCGCGTCGCGAACCCAACGCGGATGTTACCCCACCCCCAACGCCAACCTTAGCCCCCGGTTCTTCAAACCGGGGGCAATCGACGCCGCCCCCGCTCACCGAAGCGGAGCGCGCCCAACGCCACCAAGACCTCCTCGATTGGGGCCTGCGCCTCATGCAAAACGAACAACGCCAAAAAGACCGCGACAAGTACGACCACTTAATGTCGCGTAAAACGAAGAAAGCGACACAAGCGACGCGACAACAAAATCGACAACAAAATCGCCGCCGAGCCGCATAACACTCTCGTTCCCACGCTCCGCGTGGGAACGCAAAGTCCGACGCTCTGCGTCGCGAGACCAACGATCGCCCAACGCAAAATGCCCCGCAAAATGCCGCGGGAGCGGCGAAGAACCTACGTTCCCACGCAGAGCGTGGGAACGAGAGCCAACCTAGATCGCAGTCCGCACCGCCACTGCTTACAATGGCGTTGCGAGCGCCCAGCGTTCGCCACCAACACAGCCAGCACCGATCGAGGTACCAACACATGCAGCGGCGAGATTTCCTAGTCCAAGGCGGAGCCGCCAGTGCCGCGGCGCTCGGCGCCGTCGGCGCGATCAGCACCGCCGTCGCGGCCGACGCCAAAACTTCCGTCGCCCCCGGCACGAAGTTCAAGCTGAAGTACGCCCCCCATCCCGGCATGTTCGAAAACCACGCCGGCAAGGACTATCTCGACCAACTCAAGTACGCCGCCGACCAAGGTTTTACTGCTTGGGAAGACAATGGCATGAAGGGCCAGTCGGTCGAGATGCAGGAAAAAATCGGCAAGACCCTCGCCGACCTCGGCATGACGATGGGCGTCTTCGTCGCGCACGGCAACTTCGGCGCGAAGTCGTTCGTTCGCAAGGACGACAAAGAAGGCCGCGCCAAGGTGGTGCAAGACGTGAAGGATAGCGTCGACGTCGCCAAGCGCGTGAACGCGAAGTGGATGACGGTCGTCCCCGACGGCTACGACAACAACGTCGAGTGGGGCTACCAAACGGCCGCCTGCGTCGATCTCCTCCGCGAGTGCGCCGCGGTCTTCGAGCCGCACGACTATGTGATGGTGCTCGAACCGCTCAACTGGTGGACAAACCACGCCGGGCTCTTCCTCCACAAGATTCCGCAGGCGTACGAAGTTTGCCGCGCGGTCAACAGCCCCGCCTGCAAGATTCTGTTCGACGTCTACCACCAGCAGATCCAGGAAGGGAATCTCATCCCTAACATCGACCTCGCCTGGGACGAAATCGGCTACTTCCAATCGGGCGACAACCCCGGCCGCAACGAACCTGGCACCGGCGAAATCAACTACCGCAACATCTTCAAGCACCTCCACGCGAAGGGTTTTGACGGCGTCATCGGCATGGAGCACGGCAAATCAATCGGCGGCAAAGAGGGCGAGATCGCACTCGTCGAGGCGTACCGCGCCGCGGATGATTTTTGAGTTGCGAGTTGCGAGTTGCGAGTTGCGAGTGAAATAATCCCCCTCCCTCGAAGGGAGGGGCAAGGGGAGGGATTCCCAAACGCAGCAAATCACCAAAAAAGAACAGCCCCGACCTAGCTAGGTCGGGGCTGCTTTAACTTACTCACTGCTAAGGAGCGGCAAGCTTAACTCTTCTTCGCTTCCAACTCCTCAATCACCTTGAGCACCGTCGTCGGATCCTTCGCCGCATCGACCTTATCGTTCTTGTAAGCGATCTTCCCTTCGTCATCGATGATGAACGTCCACCGCGAGGTGACGATCGAGTCGGGGCTGTTGCTCAGCAGCTTCACCCCGAACGCCTTGGCAATCTCCCCCTTGGGATCAGCCAGCAGCGTGAAGTTCAACTCGTGTTCGCTCTTAAAATTCTGGTGGCTTTCGACCGAGTCGCCGCTGACGCCGATGATCTCGACGTCCTTGCCAGTGAAGTCCTTCTGCATATCGCGATAGGTGCAAGCTTGCTTCGTGCAGCCCGGCGTCATGTCCTTCGGGTAAAAGTAGAGCACAATGATCTTTTTGCCGACATGATCGTCCGACTTCCAAGCTTTCCCTTCGTCGTTATCGCCGGCGAACTTGGGGGCCTTGTCGCCGACCTTCAGGTCGACCGGTTTCGTTTCATCGGCATGAGCAGTCATGGCAGTCGCCGCGAGCAGCGCGGCAAAACAGGTAAGAGAGAGGAACCGTAACATGAGAGCCTCCAAAAGGTGGGAACCATCGCCGCTAGAACTGGCACGGTCGTCCGCCTGCCAGCGGGCGTTGGCGAACATACGGGCGGGACGAAGTTGCCCCTTCACTCTACCGGCGCCGCCGCGGGAGGACCAGTTGCCGCGAACCGCGGCGGGCCGCGCCCTGCATGCGGTACGGAAGTTGCCGCTGGCTAAGCGATTCCTGTCGAATGTTTCAACATGCAGGCTCGCGGCCATGAACGACTCGCTTCCCGGCTACGCCGAACGGCTCGACGCCCTCCACCAAGCCCTCGCCGCTGACTTCCGCGCGATCATCGCCAGGCTGCCGTGGCGCGAGCACGAGTCGATCCTCGACCCTGGCTGCGGCGACGGTTTTTTTACGGGGCTGCTGGCTGAGCGATTGCCGCGCGGCGTCGCCGTGGGACTCGACACGTCGACCGCGTTCCTAGAAGCGGCTGAGGCGCGACTGGCCGAGCAGATCGAAGCGGGCCGCGTCCGCCTCGTCGAAGGGAACGTCGATCGTCTGCCGTTCGACGACGCCACGATCGACGGCGTCTTCTCGGCCCACAGCATGCAAAGCTACCCCGACCTGCCGCACGCTCTCCGCGAGTTCCGCCGCGTCCTCCGCGCCGGCAGCACGCTGGCGATCCTCGAGACCGACAACGTCCACTCGATCATGCTCTCGTGGCCGCCCGACCTCGAGCTCGCCGTCCGTCAGGCCGAGCACCGCGAGATCGGCGACGAGGACAGCTACATCGGCACCTACTTCCCGCGATTCGCCCCGCGGTTGCTCGCCGAGGCGGGCTTCACCGATCTGCAGCGCGAGTACATATTCATCGAGCGGCAACCGCCGGTCGGCGAGGCGCTCGAGCGATATGTGGAACTCTATCTCAAGTACTTGGCTGAACAAACGAGCGGCCGCCTCGATGCAGCGGCGACCGCCCGCTTGGCCGAGATCGGCGATCCGCGGTCGAAGCGGTTCCTCCCGCGGCAAGCGAACTTCTTCTTCGGCTCGCTGCAGACGCTGATCACAGCACGGGCCTAAGTTGAACAGGCCAAGGAATTTGCCGGCCAATGCAGTAGGCAATTGCTTGTGAATCGCTTACATTAGCGGCGCATTGGCCCCTTGTGTTCTGAACTGTAACGCGGCTTGGCCATGACTCCTTTTCTATTAATTGAGCGCGCTCTTTGTTGCTCAGGCTTCTCTGTCCCCATTCTGGGGCACGCACCCGTCGAGCTATGAAAGGCTTCGATTCAATGCACACGACCTCCGCAGAGACCCACCCCCGTGCGGCGACTCAGGTCGCCGGTGATGTTCCGCCTCGCCGATTTGCATCCTTAACGAACTTTACTCGCTGGGCTCAACGCGCCCTCTTCGCGATCGCTCTGATCGCCTGCAACGCCGGCTCCCTCTGGGCAAGCGAAGCCGACCTGGCGATCCCCGATCTTCACCAGGGCCGATTCGTCATCTTCGGCAACGAGATCTCCGGCTACAACTTGCTGCTCTACGGCTCGTTTGTCATCTGCGGCACGCTCGGCATCAGCCTCTATCTCCGCCGGCAGATCGCGATGCTGCCGGCGCACGAGTCGATGCTCAAAGTGGCCGAGATCATCTACCAAACGTGCCGCACCTACCTCATCCAGCAGGGCAAGTTTCTGATCCTGCTCTTCCTGATCATCGCCGCGGCGATGGCCTATTACTTCCTCAAGCTGCAGGACGAGACGCTCAAGACGACCGGCCTCGTGCTCCTCTTCTCGATCATCGGCATGATCGGCTCGTACTGGGTCGCTTGGTACGGCATCCGCGTGAACACCTACGCCAACGCCCGCACGGCGTTCGCCTCGCTGCGAGGCGAACCGCTCGACGTGGTCAACATCCCGCTCCGCGCCGGCATGTCGATCGGCTTGTTCCTCATCTCGCTCGAGCTGGTGATGATGGTGATCATCCTCCTGTTCCTCCCCCGCGAGATCGTCGGATACTGCTTCCTCGGCTTCGCGATCGGCGAGTCGCTCGGCGCCTCGGTGCTGCGGATCGCCGGCGGCATCTTCACCAAGATCGCCGACATCGGCTCCGACCTGATGAAGATCGTCTTCAACGTTAAGGAAGACGATCCCCGCAACCCTGGCGTCATCGCCGACTGCACCGGTGATAACGCCGGCGACTCGGTTGGCCCGACCGCCGACGGCTTCGAAACGTACGGCGTCACCGGCGTGGCGCTGATCGCGTTCATCACGCTCGCCGTGCCGAACGTCGACATCCAGGCGAAGCTGATCGTCTGGCTGTTTGCGATGCGATTCCTAATGGACTTCATGTCGGGCGTCTCCTACTTCGTCAACCAATCGATCTCCGAAACGAAGTACCGCGGGCTGAAAGAGTTTGACTTCGAAGCTCCGCTCACTCGGCTGATTTGGATCGCCGCGATCCTCTGCATCACCACCTCGTTCGGCATGAGCTGGCTGCTGATCGGCGACATCTCCGTCGGCGGCAAGGCGATGCCGCAGCTCTGGTGGCAGCTCGCGACCATCATCGGTTGCGGCACGCTGGCCGCGGTACTCATCCCTGAATTCACGAAGGTCTTCACTAGTTCGCACTCGAGGCACGTCCACGAGATCGTCACCGCCTCGCGCGAGGGGGGGCCGTCGCTGACGATTCTGTCTGGCATCGTGGCGGGCAACTTCAGCGCGTTCTGGAATGGCATGCTCATCACCGGCCTGATGGCAGGCGCCTACTTCGTCAGCCTTCAAGGGCTCGACGAGCTGATGATGGTCACGCTGCAAGAAGGGCTCGACCCCGTCGGCGTCGGCTCAATCTTCGCCTTCGGCCTCGTCGCCTTCGGCTTCCTCTGCATGGGCCCGGTGAACATCGCCGTCGACAGCTACGGCCCGGTGACCGACAACGCCCAGTCGATCTTCGAGCTCGCTCAAACCGAAAGCATCCCCGGCATCCACGAGCAGATCAAGCGCGACTTCGGCTTCGAGCCCGACTTCACGATGGGCAAGCATTACCTCGAAGCGAACGACTCGGCGGGCAACACGTTCAAAGCGACCGCCAAACCGGTGCTCATTGGTACGGCGGTCGTCGGCGCCACGACGATGATCTTCTCGATCATCTTGCTACTCGGCAGGGCAGGGTACCTGCGGCTCAGCCTCACCGACGCGCCAGTGCTGCTCGGCTTCATGGCCGGCGGCTCCGTCATCTACTGGTTCTGCGGCGCCTCGATGCAAGCCGTCACCACCGGCGCCTACCGTGCGGTGGAGTACATCAAGAAGAATATGGACCTCACCAAGAAGGAGGCCGACATCGAGGACTCGAAGGCGATCGTGAAGATCTGCACGCAGTACGCCCAGAAGGGGATGTGGAACATCTTCATCACCCTGATGGCGATCACACTAGCGTTCGCCTTCTTCGATCCGAACTTCTTCGTAGCGTACCTCGTTTCGATCGCGGTATTTGGCTTGTTCCAAGCGATCTACATGGCCAATGCCGGCGGTGCGTGGGACAACGCGAAGAAGCTCGTCGAGGTCGATCTCAAGGAAAAGGGAACGCCGCTCCACGAGGCGAGCGTCATCGGCGACACGGTCGGCGATCCCTTCAAAGACACGAGCTCCGTGGCCCTCAACCCGATCATCAAGTTCTCGACGCTGTTCGGTTTGCTAGCCGTCGAGATCGCGGTGAAGATGAAGGAAGCGGCCCACGCCGGCGGGACGCGCGACTATACGAGCGCGATCGGCGCCGTGCTGCTCGCGATCGCGCTCGTCTTCGTGTGGCGCTCGTTCTACGCGATGCGGATCCCGCAGGCGTAGCGGCGCATGAGTTCAATTGATAGCACTGAGTAGCCCCGACCTAGCTAGGTCGGGGCTATTTTCGTTTGACGCTAACAGCTCACCGCCGCCACTGGAGTTGGAACGATAGCCCCAGCCCCGGATCGAACTCGACCTCATCGGTCCGATCATCCGTAAAGCTCGTTCCTTGAAACAACTCACGATCAAACAGATAAGCCGCCGTTAGCTCGAGCGTAAAACCCTTAAAGAGCGCCCGCTCCAGCCCAACGGCGGCGCGTTGATCGAACACATAGAACCGTTGATCATCCTCAAGACGATCGGCTAGAAAGTACGTCTCGTTGTTCGTCCGATAGTAAGCGAGCAACGAAAAATCTTCGCTGATCGTTCGCCGCACCCGCGCGTCGAAGTTGGTCAGTGGCATGTAGGTCGCCGTGAACTGCCACTCCTCGTTCGGCCGATAGTCGAGCGCCGGCGGCAGGCCGATCTTCGCTTCGAACTGCTCGCTCGGCCGCCACACGTACGCCACGCCCGGCAGCGGGTATGGCAGCTGCGACGTCGGCGAGTAGAAGATGCTGAAGTTCCAATCGTCTCGCTCGTTCTTCGCAGGCTTGTTGTAGAACGCGATCGCCGTGAGCGTGAGGTCGCGCGTCGCCGCGTACGGCTGATCGCTCGCCGAGCCGAACATCGCCGTGCCGCCGACGGTCGCGCCGCTCGCCAGCGGGCGGATGTTCATCACGCCAGTCTGCACCGACCAGAGCTGGCTCGGCACGCGCTGGCCCGAGTCGGGCAGGATCGCATCGGTGGCCAGTTCCAGCCGATCGAGCTTCGCGATGCCGATCCACAGCGGCTTGCCTTCGGCCGGCATCGCGAGCGGCAGCGAGACGCGAGCGAACTCGGCGTTCATCGCGAGTTGCGAGGCTTGCCCGTCGACGTCGACCTTCGGTGACCAGAATCCGCCAAGCGCGACCGGGGCCCCGCCGCCGAGCGCGCCCTTCGACTTGGCTCGCTTGCGGAGCGAATCGCTGAGCGTGCCGTCGACCTCTTCGCCCTCGGCGAGCGTCTCTTCCGCGAGCAGCGCGTCGGCTTCTTGCAGGAGGGCGTAGTCGCCGACCGCTGCCTCGTCCTCGACGGGCGGCAACGGCACTAGTTCCGGCGGCGTGGAGAGCAGTGCGTTCGGCGTCGGCTGAGCGGAAGGGTTCGCCGGGCTGGTCGGCGTTTGGGCGCCAGCCTCCGCCAGATCGAGCGCAGCGCAAAGGGCAAGTTGCAGGACCCTCGTGACCAATCGCTTCGCCACTCGCTGACTCCACTTCACCGCACCGCCGCCAGACGGGGCAAGAGAGTACCGGGCGGCCGGCAGAGCAACAATGGAGATTGCTGCTAGCAACGCGTGGTTGCGCGTCGAAATTTACGACTTCTTTACCCGCTCGTAAGCAGCCAGCGCCGCATCGCGAGCTTCATGGTGATCAACCATCGGCCGCGGATAAGTCTTCCCCAACTCAACGCCCGCCGCCACCAGCTCTTCCTCCGGCGCGGTCCACGGCTCGCGGAGCCACTTCGTCGGCAGCTTGGCGAGCTCAGGCACCCACCGGCGTATGTACTCGCCGTCGGGGTCGGCCTTCTCCGCCTGCATCGTCGGGTTGAACACACGAAAGTAAGGCGCCGCGTCGGCGCCGCAGCCGGCGGTCCACTGCCAGCCGAGCGTGTTGTTCGCAAGGTCGGCGTCGACGAGCGTGTCCCAAAACCACTCGGCGCCGCGGAGCCAAGTGAGCCGCAGGTCCTTCGTGAGGAACGACGCGACGATCATCCGCGTGCGGTTCGGCATGAAGCCGGTCGTCCACAGCTCGCGCATCGCGGCGTCGACGATGGGGAACCCCGTTCGCCCGCGCTGCCACGCGCGCAGGTCTTTCTGGCTCCGCCGCCAAGGGAAGCCGCGGAACTGTTCGCGGAGCGGCTCGCCCGGCGTCTGCGGGAAGTAGTAGAGCAAGTGGTACGCGAACTCCCGCCAGCCGACCTCTTTCAGGAAGACTTCCGCGCTTTGCCGCGTCTTCGAGGCGCCGCTCGTCGACTTGGCTTTGAATGCCTCAAGTGCCTTCTCAACCGCCAACCAAATCTGCCGCGGGCTGATCTCGCCAAAGTGAAGATGAGGTGAGAGCCGCGACGAGCTGTCGATATCGGTCCGATCGCGATCCTCTTGGTAGCGGCCGATCGCCTCGCCGACGAATTCTTGGAGCCGCCGTTCCGCCGCCAGGGCGCCCGGCTCCCACGCTTCGGCGATCCCCGCGTCCCAGGCGAGCGTCGGCAACAGCTCCAACTCTTCGAGCTTGAGCGTCGCCGGCCACTTCGACGGGCCCGCAACTTCGCGTGGCGCGGCAAGCGTCTCATGTTTTACGGCGGCGCCGAGGCACGCCTTCCAAAACGGCGTGAAGACTTGGTAGGGCGCCCCCTGCTTCGTGGTGATCGTCCACGGCTCGTGCAGCAGCGAGCCGCTAAAACTCTCGGCCTGTACTCCGCGCGATACGAGCGCCGCCTTCACTTGCTTGTCGCGCTCGATCGCCGCGGGTTCGTAGCGGCGATTCCAATAGACGGCGGTGGCGCCCGTTTGTTCGAGAAGTTCGTCGAGCGTCTGTTGCGTCGGACCGCGCCGGACGATCAGCCGCGAACCGCGCTGCCGCAGTTGCTCGTCGAGGCTGGCGAGCGAATGGTGCAGCCACCACCGCGACGCCCCGCCGAGCGGCCAGTCGCCCTCCTCGTCGGGCGCCCAGATGTAGGCTGGGATCACGCCGCCACGATCGACCGCGCGGCGCAGAGCTGGCTGATCGCCGATGCGGAGATCTTGGCGAAACCAGACGATCGTCAACGGTTTGGTCATGCGTCTCTCTCGTTGCTCGCAGAGTTATCCGTTGAGTTCTCGCCGCAGTTTCAACACTGCTTGTTCCTTCGTCTTCGCTTCGACCTCGATCGTCAGCGTCCGCCCCAACCAACATGCGGGCATATCGGCCACGTCGATGAAGTCGTGATGCCGTTGCGGGCCGGGGCCGTTCCAACCTTCCTTCGGGCTGGAAAGATGGAACATGGGCTCGCGATTCCAGGTGGCGATCGCCGCCTCAGTCGCCGCTTCCACCGTCAGCTCGTCGCGGCAGCAGCGGTGGTGGTGCACATCGTATACCAAGGGAATCCCCTCAGCCTTACACAGCGGCAGCAGCTCGCTCGGCGTGTAGATCTTGTCGTCGTTTTCAACCGTCAGCCGCGTGCGGGCACGTTCCGACAGCCGGCCGAGATTGCGGGCGAAGCGTTCAAGCGCTGCCGACCGCGAATCGTAAGCCCCGCCGCCGTGGATATTCACTACGTCGGCGTTGATCCACTCGGCAACCTCGGCTTGGTACTCGATGTCTTCGATCGAACGGTCGACCACATCCTCCCGCGGCGAACTAAGGACCACGAACTGATCGGGATGAAACGACGTGCGCACGCCGAGTTCCTTCGCCCGCGCGCCGCAGGCTTTGAACCGCTCAATGATCGCCGCGCCACCCGGCAGTTTTGCCACGTCGTACCCGACCGCCGGATGCGTCTTCACCGGCAGGATCTGACTGTTGACGCGGAACGCGCCGATGCCAAGGCGATGGCAGCACTCGATCGCCGCGAAGAGGGCGTCGGCGTTCGCTTGGCAGATTTCCGAGAGCTTCAAATCGCGAGCGACCGGCGCGAGCTTCTGGCACACAGCCGCGGTGGTGGTGCGGAATTTGATCGGCTCGTCGACGAACTGGCAGCAGAGCCCCAGCCGTAGAGAACTTGCAGACGCCTGCTTCGTTGCCATTTAGGCGCCTACCGCTTCAGTTGGGAATGTTGCCGCGGTGACGCCCGGCAGGAACGCCGCGTCGTAGACCTCGCGCCCGCCGCGGACGAATTCAAGCGAGCCGGTTTCCACGCCGCGGGCGTAGTCGACGACCGCCACGCCCGAGCGGAGCCGCGGCCAGCGCTCGCGAACCGGCGGGGCATCGAGGATGTGCCGTTTGCGGATGCGCGATAGCCCGACGACCGCGCGATCGCCTACAAACGTCAGTCCACGGGTCATGCCGGGAAGTTCGATCACCGGCTCGAATATCTCGCGTCCCAAGTGCACCGTCGCGAGGGCGCCGCGGCCTGAATCGCACAGCCACCACTGCCCGTCGTGCCAGCGAGGCGAGTGGGGCATGCTCAGTCCGCGGACCGCGACTCGATTCTGCCGCACGTCGAGGAGCACGCCCGAAGCAAACCGATCGCCCGCACGCCACGCCGCCGGTTCCGAGCGTTCGCAAAATGCCGTCGCCATCGCCAGCCGCCCCTCACGGACGCCGATGCCGTTGAGGTGGCAGCAATCGACGGCGGTATTGGTCGCGGCGTCGGCCATGAACGGCGGCTGCCAGGTCCGTTTGAAACTGGCACGTTCGCTCGGCCGCGCGACGCAATTGAATCGCGTGTTGGCGAACAGCAGGCCGCGGCGATCAAAAGCGAGGTCGTGGGCGTCGAGCCGGCCGGTCGCATCGACCTGCCGCGGCGTGATCAATTGGTTCGCTTCGGCTGCGGCGTCGTTGGCCGCGATCTCCATCTGCCAGAGAAGGTCGCGCGTCGCCACCGCCAGTTGATTGCCGCTCACCGCCATTCCCATCGGCCGCGGCAATGACCAGTAGCTGGCGGTAAGCGTTCCGTCAGGGGCCGAGAAGAGGGCGAGCTTTCCCGAGTTGTACGTCGTCACGGCGAGCGTGCCGCCGCTCGCGGCCAGCCACTCGACGAAGTCGCCGCGCACCCGCAGTTCGATCGGGCGGGCGCCGACGATCGGAGGCGAGGCCAAGCGGCGGCGGGACGAGGTGGGCATGGTTCGAGTGTAGCGGGAATCGCCGGCGGGTTGCAGCGGCTGCGGCGATTTTCGAACCGGCATAGATCCCGTCATCCTGAGCGGAGCGAAGGATCTAGCGGACCAAATGAGCTGCCAGATTCTTCGCTCCGCTCAGAATGACAGAGTGGCCGGCGTGACCACGACGCTCAACCGCCAATTTGCAGCGACTGCCCCGTCACGAACGACGATTCTTCGCTAGCAAAGTAGAGGGCCGCGGCGCCAATCGCTTCGGCCAGTTCCGATTCAGACGTGACGCCGCCGCTGCGAGCGATGATTTGGTTCACCGTGATGCCGGCCGCCGCGAGTTGCCGGGCCTCGGCCTGCAGCAGCGCCGCTTGAGCCGTACGGGCGGTGATCGCGGCCATCGAACTCGGGTCGCCGTCAGCAACGAAGATGATCCGCCCCCAGCCCGCGCGACGCATGGCGGGGACGACGTTGCTCAGAATCGCGGTCGGCAGGGCGACGAGCGTCCGCTGCTGGCGGTCGACCGCCTCCCAATCGCCGTTCGAGGCGGGCGAATCGCTCGCGACGGTCACGAGGACGACGATGTTTGGGAACTCCGCGGGGGTCGATCCCACGGCTTGATACCCCTCGAGCGTGCTCCGCGAAACCGTGGCCCCGGCCGCGGCAAGCGCCGCCTCGGCCTGCTGGGTCAATTCCCCAACGGCTCCCAGCACCAGTGCGTTTCGGCCCTTAAGACGATACAACTCCCGCTCCGACGACATGCAACTCCCCCTACTCCGGCATGACATGTGGGGTGAGTTTACCTTGAGATTGTTTAGCAGGCCAAGGCTTGAAATTGCGGCAATAATTATCCGTGAGTTTCCGCGATTGATCGTGACGCTATTGAAAGCCACCGGCTCGGCCTGCGGCTCTCATTGTTAGTTAAGCGATAATCTCTTTAATCGGCTCCGTATGCTCGACGCCGACAAGTTTCTGATCGAGCCCGCGGAAGAAGTAGCTGAGCGCGTTCGGGTCGAGGCCGAGTTGGTTGAGCACGGTGGCATGCAGCCGTTTGACGTGCATCGGCTGGTCGACCGCGACGCTGCCGATTTCGTCGGTTTGGCCGACGCTCACGCCCCCCTTCACGCCGCCGCCGGCCATCCACATCGTAAAACCCATCGAGTTGTGGTCGCGGCCCGTGCCGACGTCGTACTCGGCCGTCGGCTGGCGGCCGAACTCGCCGCCCCAGACGACCAAGGTTTCTTCGAGCAGGCCGCGCTGCTTGAGATCTTTCAAGAGGCCCGCGATCGGCAGATCGGTCGCGCCGGCGTGCTTCGTGTGGTTCGCAACGAGGTCGCCGTGGGCGTCCCAGTTGTCGTCGTTGTGCGAACCGCCCGAGTAAACTTGGATGAAGCGGACGCCTCGCTCCACTAACCGGCGAGCCAAGAGGCACCGTGTGCCGAACTGGCGGGTCTGCTCGTTGTCGAGGCCGTAGAGCTTCTTCGTATGCTCGGTCTCTTGGCTCAGATCGACCGCCTCGGGGGCGTGTTGCTGCATCTTGTAGGCGAGCTCGTAGGTCGAGATCCGCGACGCGAGGTCGGCTTGATCGAGCCGCGGCTGGCGATGACGTTCGTTCAGCTTCGCCAGCGTGTCGAGCAGGTCGCGCTGCAGCGGCCGCGTCGTGCCTTCGGGCAGCTTGAGGTCGTTGATCGGCGAGCCGTCGGGCCGAAACACCGTCCCCGCATACGTCGCCGGCATGTAGCCGCTCGACCAGTTCTTCGCGCCGCTGATCGGGCCGCCGGTGTGATCGAGCATCACCACGTAGCCCGGCATGTTTTCATTCACCGAGCCGAGGCCGTAGTTGACCCAGCTGCCGATCGACGGGCTGCCGCTTTGCAGCTTGCCCGAGTTCATCATCAGCATCGCCGAGCCGTGGATCGGCGACTCGGCCGTCATCGAATGCATGAAGGCGATGTCGTCGACGCAGTGGGCGAGGTTCGGGAACAGATCGCTCACCCACTTGCCGCTTTGGCCGTACTGCTTGAACTTCCACCGCGGCTCGACGATGCGGCCTTCGTTCTTATGCCCGCCGCGGCCGTGGGTTTTCACGGCGATCGTCTTGCCGTCCATGCCGACCATCGTCGGCTTGTAATCAAACGTGTCGATGTGGCTCGGGCCGCCGTACATGAACAAGAAGATGACGCTCTTCGCCTTCGCGGAGCCGGGGGCAGGCTTCGGGGCGAGCGGATTGGCCGCGGCGCCAAGGGCTCCGTCGGCCGACAGCAGCGACGCGAGCGCCGCCGCGCCGAACCCGCAGCCGCTCTCCCACAAAAACTCCCGCCGCGTTCGACCGCAGAAGTTGTGCATGTGATTAGTCATCGCTTTGCTTTCTCTTCGTCTTCTTTGCGCCTTCGCGCCTTTGCGTGAGATCTTAATGAAGATGGTCTCACGCAAAGGCGCGAAGGCGCAAAGGAATGCGGGGGAGATTTAGTCTAGGTACAGGAATTCGTTTTGGTTGAGCGCGACTAGGCACCAGTAGCGGAGGGCTTCTTGCGGGTCGCGGTTGTGTTCTTTTGTGAGTTGATTTAATAGCTCGAGGCCGTCGGCGATTTCTTCTTTGGTCGCTTCGCGGCCTAAGGTGATTTCGATCGCGCGGGCGACTTGGTCTTTCGGATCGTCGCCCGCTTCGGTGCGGACGCGATTGGCGAGGTAGCCGGCTTGCTCGTTGGCGAACTGGCCGTTGAGCATTGACAGCGCTTGGCCCGGTTGGGTTGTGTTGAAGCGTGCTTCGCAGCTGGCGTCGACGTCGGGGAAGTCGAACGCCGTGAGGAGCGGCGTCAGCAGCGAGCGCTTCACGTAGATATAGACGCTGCGTCTCGATTGTTCTTTGGACGACGACTTGCCCCAGCCTTGGCCTGGCATCGACTGCGTGGCCAGCACCTCGGGCGACATCTCGGGGTAGAAGCTCGGGCCGTACATCTCGAGGTTGAGCTTGCCACTGGCGGCGAGCGTCGCGTCGCGGAGTTCTTCGGCGCCGAGCCGACGCAAGTCGAATCGCCACAGGTTGTCGTTGAGCGGATCGGCGGCGAGCGCGGCGGCGTCGGCCTGGCTCGACATCTGGTAGGCGCTCGAAGTCATGATCAACCGGTGGAGCGGTTTTAGTTTCCACTCATGCTCGGTGAGCCAGATCGCGAGCCAATCTAATAGTTCGGGATGCGTCGGCACGTCGCCGAGCTCGCCAAAGTTGTTCGCCGAGCGGACGAGGCCGCGGCCAAAGTGGTGCTGCCAGACGCGGTTCGCGATCACCCGCGACGTGAGCATGTTGTCGTTGGACGCGATCCAGTCGGCGAGCACCTTGCGCCGGCCGGCCGAACGCGCGCCTGCCGGCGCTGCGGGAATCGTCGGCTGCTCGACGCCGAAGAGTTGCGGGAAGCGGGGTTCGACCACTTCGCCCGGGACGTGAGGGTTGCCGCGGACGTTCAGGTGCGTCGGCTCCGGGGGCGCGTTGCAGCGCGCGAGCGCGAGAGCCCAGTCGGGAGCGCTCTTCTGGTTGAGCTTCTTCAAGTCTTCTTGCGCGTCGTTCAGTCGGGCGAGCGTCTGCTGATACTGCTCCCACTCCGAGTCGTTGAGATAGTCCTTCAGCTTCGCCTTGAGCAACCCTTCGCGGCGCTGCGTTTCCGAACGGCGTTGGTCGGGGCCGCTCATCCGCTTCACGCCGACTTGTTCCATCGAATATTTTTCGCGGCTGATCGTCCGAATCCGCTGGCGCCGCTCGCCCCGCTCGGCCGCATTCGCGGGCACGGTGAGATCCCACTGGTTGTTCGTTTGCAAATCCCCCCGTTCCGCAAACGGCGTCACGTCGGCGAAGAACGCCGCCATCCCGTAATAGTCTTTTTGCGGGATCGGATCGATCTTGTGATCGTGGCAGCGTGCGCAGCCGACGGTGAGGCCGAGAAAGGCTTGGCTCGTGGTGGCGATGAGGTCGTCCATTTCATCGCTGCGCGCTTGGACCGAATCGGCTGGCTCATCGTCCCAGATCCCTAATCGGTAGTAGCCGGTGCCAATGATCGAATCGCGCGTCACCTCGTCGAGCTCGTCGCCGGCGAGCTGCTCCTTCACGAACTGGTTGTACGGTTTGTCGTCATTGAAACTGCGGATGACGTAGTCGCGGTACTTCCAGGCGTATTGCTTTTCGCCGTCACGCTCGAAGCTGTTCGTTTCGGCGAAGCGGACAAGGTCGAGCCAGTGCCGGCCCCAGCGCTCGCCGTAGTGGGGCGAGGCGAGAAGCTTGTCGATTAGCTTCTCCCACGCGTCCGGCGATTCGTCGGCGAGGAACTCTTCAAGTTGCTGTTCGCTCGGCGGCAGGCCAGTGAGGTCGTAGTAGGCGCGGCGGCAGAGGGTTCGCTTATCCGCCTTCGGCGCCGGCTGCAGGTTGTTCGCTTCGAGCTGCGCGAGAATAAAGGCATCGATCGGCGTCTGCACCCACGACTTGTGGGGGCTTGCTTCCAAAGCCGGCGGCTCGTGTTTTTCTGGGGCAACGAACGCCCAGTGCTTTTGGTACGCCGCCCCTTCGGCGATCCAGCGTCGGAGCACGTCGACTTCGTGCGGAGTAAGCGGCTTCCCTTCGGGCGGCATGCGAGTGAACTCATCCTCCGAAGTCACTCGCGCGAGCAGTTCGCTTGAATCGACGTCTTCCGGCACGATCGCGAACGATCCCGAGTCAAGCTCTGCGAGGGCGTGCTCGCGGCTGTCGAGCCGCAGGCCCCCTTCGCCCGAGTCGGGACCGTGGCACGCGAAGCAACGGCGCGCGAGGATCGGTTTTACTTCCCGCGAGAAGTTCACCGGCACCGCTTGGGACAGTTCAACGCCGCTCAGCAGCAAGCCGCCGACGAGCGTGAGCAGGGATAGAAAGGAGCGGAAGAGCATCCCTCCAGTTTACTCATCTGGGGTCGCTGCGGGAAAAGGGGACTAGCCGCAGCTGGAAAAGGGAGCCCGCAAAATGGCTTGGAGGGTTGAACTTTTCGGAATGCGCCGGCGGGGGCGTTGCCCCGCGGCTACTGGGAGGGCTTGAGTTTTATTGGCGGGGCTTACGCGATGATGGAATCGATGACGCGGGCCGGTTTGACGCCGGTCAGTTTTTGATCGAGCCCCTGGAACGGGAAGACGAGCCGTTCGTGGTCGAGCCCCAGCAGCCGCAGGATCGTCGCCTGCAGGTCGCGGACTTCGACCTTATCGGTAATCGGTGCGTAGCCGATCGGGTCGGTCTCGCCATAGCTATGACCCGCGCGGACGCCGCCGCCGGCCATCCACAACGTAAAAGCGTGCGGGTGATGGTCGCGGCCGACGAGCGTCATTTCTTTGCCGCCGCGGTTCTCGCGCATCGGCGTGCGGCCGAACTCGCCCGACCAGACGACGAGCGTTTCGTCGAGCAGCCCGCGCTGTTCGAGATCGAGCAACAGCGCGGTCACCGGCTGATCGAGTTGCCGACACTTGTCTTTGAACCCGTGATGCAGGGCTTCGTTCTCGCCGGCGCCGTGGGAGTCCCAACCCCAGTCGAACAATTGCACAAAGCGGACGCCCCGTTCGATCAGCCGCCGCGCGAGGAGACAGTTGTTCGCGAGGCTTTCTTGCCCCGGCTGGGTGCCGTACATCTTATGGACGTGGGCCGGCTCTTGGCTGTAGTCCATCGCGTCGGTCGCCGACATTTGCATGCGATAGGCAAGCTCGTACTGCGCGATGCGCGTGAGCGTTTCAGGGTCGGCCACCTCGTCGTATGTCTTGCGGTTGACGTCGGCGATCGCGTCGACCATCCGGCCGCGGAGCGTGCGATCGATCCCCGGCGGGTTCGAGAGGAACAGCACCGGCTCGCCGCTCGAACGGCACTGCACCCCTTGATAGACCGACGGTAGGAAACCGGAGCCCCAGACGCTCTTGCCGGCGTCGGGGAACTTGCCGCCGGAGAGCAATACGACGAAGCCCGGAAGATTCTGATTCTCCGAACCGAGGCCGTACGTGGCCCAGCAGCCCATCGAGGCGTAACCGAGGTTCTGATTGCCGGTGTGAACCAGCAACTGCGCGGGGGCGTGGTTGAACTGGTCGGTGACCATCGTGCGGACGAAGCAGGCCTTGTCGACGACCTTTGCGAAGTGGGGCAAGCGATCGCTGAGCCACGCGCCCGATTCGCCATGCTGGGCGAACTCGAATTGCGGGCCGAGCAGCTTCGGCACGCCGCGGATGAACGCAAAGCGTTTGCCAGCGATGAACTCTTGCGGGCAATCTTGGCCGTCGAGCTTTTTTAGTTCCGGCTTGTAGTCGAAGAGTTCCAGTTGGCTCGGGGCGCCTGCCATGTGGAGGTAGATCACCCGCTTAGCTTTGGCGACGAGCGGCGGCAACTGCGGAGCAAGGGGCCGCATCGGATCGCGAACCGCCCCAGTGCCTGAAGCTTGAGCACTGCCGCCGAGCAGCGAATTGCCCAGCGTCGACGCAAGCCACGCCGCGCCCAGACCGGCGACGCCGTCACGCAGGAAGAGCCGCCGCGTCGTGTGAGTGAGTTCCGCTTGCGCCAGTTCGTTGAATAGTGAGTTACGCATTATTTGGTCAGCAGATCGTCGAGATTGAGCATCGCGTTGGCGACGATCGTGAGGGCGTAATGAGAACGATCTTTGGCGAGCGACTGGGCCGCTTGCGGATCAGCGTCGTAAGCCAGCGCCGCTTCGTCGTAAAGTTGCTGCAATCGCTGGAGCTTCGCCACGTGCGGCGCTTGCCCGGTCGCCAGCCGATACCCAGAGGCGATTTGCGCTGTGGGCTCACTCGCCGCGGCGGCCATTCGTTCGGCAAAGCCTTGAGCCAGTTCGATGTAGGCTTCGTCGTTGAGCGTCGCGAGCGCCTGGAGCGGCGTGTTCGTCGCGATGCGGCGGACGGTGCAAATGTCGCGGCTGGGAGCGTCGAACGTCGCCATGCTGGGGTAACCGCTCGTCCGCTTCCAATAGGTGTAGACGGCGCGGCGGTAACGATCCTCGCCCTCGGCGTTCGTCCAAACTTCGCCGTTGTAGACGCTTCGCCAGACGCCGTCAGGTTGCGGCGGCATCACCGGTTTGCCGTACATCTTCGCCGAGAGCCGGCCCGAGAGGGCGAGCGCCTGATCGCGGACCATCTCGGCGGAGAGCCGCGTCCGCGGGCCGCGCGAGACGAGCCGGTTGCGAGGATCGACCGCGAGCTTGTCGGACGACGCGCCGCTCGATTGGCGATAGGCGGACGACAGGACGATCGAACGGAGAAGTTGCTTGACGCTCCACGCTTGCTCGCCTTGGAAGCGGAGCGCGAGATGGTCGAGCAGTTCGGGATGCGAGGGGCGCTCGCCGGAGGTGCCAAAGTCTTCCGCGGTTTCGACGATGCCGATGCCGAAGAGTTCCTGCCAGATGCGGTTGACCATCACCCGCGCGGTGAGGGGATTCTGCGGCGACGCGATCCAGCGGGCCATCGCGAGGCGGTCGGCCGGTCCCTCGCTTGCCAGCGGCGGCAGCACGGCGGGAACGCCGGCGGTCACCTCGGCTTCGCGATCGAGCCAATTGCCGCGGCCGAAGACTTGCGTATGGCGGGCGAACCGGGCCGGTTGCTCGTCCATCACCGGCACGGCGAGCGATGCGATGGCGGCCCGCTCCTTACGCTTCGCAGCGAGTTCGCGGCGAAGTTCGCTGTAACGCGAATCGTTGGCGAAGGGAATCCAATCGTCGCTCGACGAGATCGAGTAGCGGCCGCGATTGATCACGAGCCCGCCGCCGCCCGAGTCGGTGAGGTCGAACCGCACGGCGAGTCGCAAGCGCGCTCCCGGCGGAACCTCCACGGCCTGCTTGGGGATGAAGACGGCATAGCGCCGCGATGAAAGCCGCGAAAACGCCCCCCAACCGTCGGCGTCCTTCCGCAAGCTCGCTTGAGGATCGTTCAGCGGGGCCGCTTCATCGCAAAACGCGACGGCGAGCGGCACCTTGCTAAGCACGGCGCCGTCGGCGGCGACGAGTTCGCCGTCAAGTTTCGAGAGCACGAAGCCTTCGTCGGGAATTTTTAATGCGGCGGCCGCGTCTTTCGGCAGGGCGTCGATACGGAGCGCAGTGAGGCGTTCGACTCCGGCGAGATCGAACTCGATCTTGAACAAGCTCCACGCTGAGACCGTCCCTTCGCCGCGAACCTCGGCGACGCCGTCGGCCGGGTCGGCGGCAATGATCATCGTCCCGCTGCCGGTGGTCGTGGCGGTGAGCGGCGTCAGCGGCTGCCAGCGGGTCGCGTCTTCCGCCAGCGGAGACTGCAATGCGTAGAGCTGCTGTTGGAGGGCCGCAATCTCGCGGTCGAGTCCGGCGGCCTTATCCCACTGCTGCAAATCGTCCGGAATCGCGAGCGTCGGCGAGTCGTCGTTAAGATCGGCGTCGCGGCTCGTATTGAAGAACGCGATGAAGCTGTAGTACTCCTCGTGGCGGAACGGATCGTACGGGTGATCGTGGCACTGCGTGCAGCGGAAGGTCGACGCTTGCCACACCTGCCAGGTGGTGCTGACGCGATCGAGCACCGCGGCGAGGCGGTACTCTTCGTCGTCCGTCCCACCTTCGGTGTTCATCTGCGTGTTGCGATGGAACGCCGTCGCCAGCCGATCGGCAATCGTCGCGTCAGGGAGCAAGTCGCCGGCGAGTTGGCGGATGGTGAACTCGTCGAAGGGCATGTCGTCGTTGAGCGCGCGGATCAGCCAATCGCGAAAGGGCCATATGTTGCGGTTCGGATCTTTCTCGAAGCCCGATGTGTCGGCGTAGCGCGCCAGGTCGAGCCACATCGACGCCCAGCGTTCGCCGTACGCAGGCGAGGCAAGCAAGCGATCGACGACGCGCTCGTAGGCCTCGGGACGATTGTCGAGTTCGAACGACCGGTAGTCCTGCGGCGATGGCGGCAAGCCGGTGAGATCGAGCGATACGCGGCGGAGCCACTCGCTGCGGGCGGCATCGGGTGCCGGCGCGAGTCCCGCGGCTTCGATCTTCGCGAGGACGAACTGGTCGAGCACGTCACGCGGCCAATGGGTGCGGTTCACTGCCGGCAACGACGGTTCGACCGGCGGCGTGAACGACCAGTGCTGCTCCCACTCGGCGCCTTGCTCGATCCAGCGGCGGAGGAGTTCGATCTGCTCGGCGTCGAGTGGCGGGCCGTGATCCCCAGGGGGCATGCGAGTTTCCGGATCAGCGTCGGCGACGCGCTCGATCAAATATGACTCGTCCGGCTTGCCGGGGACGATCGCCGCCAGGCCGGAGTCGGCTTCCGCGAGGGCTTGGTCGCGGTAGATGAACGAAAGGCCGCTGGCTTGCTTGACGCCGCCGTGACAGCTGACGCAATGCTTGGCGAAGATGGGACGAATCTGGTCGTTAAAGTCGACGCGTTCAACCGACGCGTCGGCAGCCGCGGCATGGCGCACGATCCCAAACGCTGCCGCACCAAGAGCAATGAGAACTAGAAAGCGCGGCATCGTTACCAGTGACGAGATGCGAACGGGTAAGGAACCTCTGACGCGGCTGGCGAGCGATCTCATCTGCCGGGGGTCATCAATACGACCTCCCTAGTATGACAAAAGGCGGTTTGCTGATCACGCGAAACCGTGGTGCAGGATTGGCGAATCGTTGGAAAAGTTTGTGGACGCGGCAGAGTGAACGGAGCAGCGCCCGTGCCTTTCCAGCGGAGAAATCGCCGCTCGCGGGAAGACGGCAAGAATTTTAGTTCAAGCGCAGCCTTGATTTAGAGATTGCGTAACTTCGCCAAACCGCCGCAATTTCGCCCCCAACACCGCGGATTCGGAGTTTAAGATGTGGTGGCACGGGCCGCTCCGCCGCGCTGCTTTTCATTCCGCGGGACGGCTGATAGGCTGCCCGCACCGCTTTTCACCAGCCGACATCTCGTCAGTGATCATGGCTCAGCAATTTGCGATCGGCGTCGACTACGGCACCAACAGCGTTCGAGCGCTTGTGGTGAACATTTCCAACGGCGCCGAGATCGCGACGGAGGTCTACGACTACAAGCGGGGCGACGCGGGCGTGATGCTCGACGCCGCCGACCCAAATCTCGCTCGGCAAAGCCCTGCCGATTATATCGAGGGTTTTCATGCCGTGGTCGCCGGCGCTGTGCGGAAGGCAGAGCAGACGGCCTGCTTCTCGCCGCAGCAGGTGGTTGGCATCGGGGTCGATACAACCGGCTCGACGCCACTGCCGGTGAACGGCGAGGGCGTAGCGCTCGCGCTGCTCGATGAATTCAAAGACGATCTCGCCGCTCAGGCGTGGCTGTGGAAAGATCACACGGCTCATCGCGAAGCGGAGGAGATCACCCGTAAGGCGCGCGAGGGCGAGTATCCGTACCTCGCGAAGTGCGGCGGCGTTTATTCTTCGGAATGGTATTGGTCGAAGATTGCCCGCTGCATGCGCAATGCGCCGCACGTGGCGAAGGCGGCGGCGGCGTGGGTGGAACTCGCCGACTACGTGCCAGCGTACGTCACCGGCAATCTCCATCCGGACGCGATCGTCCGCGGCATCTGCGGGGCAGGGCACAAGGCGATGTACCACCTTGAGTGGAATGGACTGCCGAGCGCCGAATTCCTCGATTCGATCGAGCCGGGGCTGTCGCGGTTCCGTTTTACTGGGAAGGTTGTCCCCTCGAATCATCCGGCAGGCGTGTTGTGCGCCGAGGTGGCGGAAAAGGTGGGCCTGCCCGCTGGGATTCCGGTCGCCGCGGGCGCCTTCGACGCTCACATGGGAGCGGTCGGCTCCGGCTGCGGCGAAGGGACGCTCGTAAAGATCATGGGGACGAGCACCTGCGACTGCATGGTCGCGCCGCTCGCCAAGCGGCTCCCCGACGTGCCGGGCGTCTGCGGCATCGTGCCCGAGTCGATCATCCCGGGGATGTACGGCCTCGAGGCAGGACAAAGCGCGGTCGGCGACATTTTTAATTGGTTCGCTAAGCGGCTGGCGCCCGCTGAGTTTGGTAGCGGCGGCGACGCCCAAGTGAAACTGACCGAAGCGGCGGCGAAGCTCCGCCCCGGCGAGTCGGGGTTGGTCGCGCTCGATTGGCACAACGGGAACCGCACGGTGTTGGTCGATCCGCTCCTCACCGGCCTGCTCGTGGGGCAGACGCTCCACACCTCGGCGCCCGAGATTTACCGGGCTCTGATCGAGGCGACCGCTTACGGGGCGCTCACGATTATCAATCGCGTGGAAGAATATGACGTCCACGTCGCCGAGGTGATCGTCTGCGGTGGCATCGCGGAGAAGAATCCGCTGGTGATGCAAATTTACGCCGACGTTTGCAACCGGCCGATGAAGATCAGCCGCAGCGCTCAGACATGCGCGCTCGGTGCAGCGATCTTCGGCGCCGTCGCCGCCGGCGCGTACCCGACCGTTGAGGCCGCTCAGGCCAACATGACCGGCGTGAAGGCAACGGTTTACGAACCAATCGCCGCCAACGTCGCTGTCTATGCGAAGCTGTACGCGGTCTACAAAACACTGCACGATGCGTTCGGTTCGACCGGGTTCCATGGTTCGCTCGCCGGCGTGATGAAGGACCTCATCGCAATCCGCCACGAAGCCCGTTGCGGAGCGAAGTAACGACCGATGCTCGAAGAACTGAAACAACAGGTCTGCCAGGCGAATCTCGACCTCGTCGCGGAAGGACTCGTAACGCTCACCTGGGGAAACGTCAGCGGCCTGTCGGACGATCGCGAGTTGATGGTGATCAAACCGAGCGGCGTTCCCTACAACGGCATGTCGCCCGCGCAGATGGTGGTGGTGAGCATCGAGACGGGCGCCATCGTCGAAGGGGCGTGGAAGCCGTCGTCAGACACCGTCACCCATCGGCTGCTGTACCAGAAGTTCAGCGGCGTCGGCGGGATTACCCACACCCACAGCCCGAAGGCGACGGCGTTCGCGCAGGCCCAGCGGGAGATTCCCTGCTTCGGGACGACGCATGCCGACCACTTTTACGGGACCGTGCCGGTGACGCGACTGCTCACCGCCGCAGAGATCCAAGAAGCGTACGAACTGAACACGGGCCGCGTCATTGTCGAGCGATTCGCTGAACTCGATCCGTTGGCGATGCCGGCGGTGCTCGTGGCGAGCCACGCGCCATTTGCGTGGGGCAAAGACGCGGCCGACTCGGTTCACAATGCTGTGGCGCTCGAATCGGTCGCGGCGATGGCGATCGATACGCTTGCCCTGGCGCCGCAGACGGGGCCGGTCGATCAGTTCCTGCTCGACAAGCATTACTTACGCAAGCATGGCAAGGATGCGTACTACGGCCAGCGCTGAGTTTTCAACCTAAGTTATCTCCCCGACGAAATCGTCTTCCGGTGCATTCCATGCCAACTATCCGCCTCGACAAATTTGAAGTCTGGTTCGTCACCGGCAGCCAACATCTCTACGGCGAGGAGACGCTCCGCGAGGTGGAGCAGCACTCGATGGCGGTGGCGGCGGCGCTCAACGACGCGGCACAGATCCCCGTGCGGGTCGTCTTCAAACCGGTGCTGACGACGCCTGAGCAGATTCGCGACGTAGTGCTGGAGGCCAATTCGGCGCCGAATTGCATCGGCATCGTCGCCTGGATGCACACGTTCTCGCCGGCGAAGATGTGGATCGCCGGGCTGAAGCTGCTGCAAAAGCCGCTGCTGCACCTGCACACGCAGTTCAATCGCGACATTCCGTGGTCGTCGATCGACATGGATTTCATGAACACGAACCAATCGGCCCACGGCGGCCGGGAGTTCGGGTTCATCGGCGCGCGGCTGCGGCTCGCCCGCAAGGTGGTCGTCGGCCACTGGCAGGATGAAGACGTGCTGCAGTCGGTGGGCGTTTGGACCCGCGCCGCAGCGGCCCGGCACGATGCGCTCACCGCGCGGATCGCCCGCATCGGCGACAACATGCGCGAAGTCGCCGTGACCGAGGGCGATAAAGTCGCCGCTCAAATCTGCCTCGGCTACTCGGTGAACGGCTACGGCCTGGGCGACGTGGTGAAGTACATCGACGCGATCGAAGAGGGAAAGGTCGATTGGCTCTGCGGCCAGTATGAGGAGCAGTACCAACTCGCCCCCGAGCTGCGCCGCGACGGCCACCGCCGCGAATCGCTGCGCGACGCCGCCCGTATCGAGTTCGGCCTGCGGTACTTCATCCAGGACAACGGTTTCGTCGGCTACACGAACACGTTTGAGAATCTCCACGGCATGAAGCAGCTTCCCGGCATCGCCTCGCAGCGGCTGATGGCCGACGGCTGCGGCTTCGGCGCCGAGGGGGACTGGAAGGCGGCCGCGATGCTGCGGGCGGCGAAAGTCATGTCGGCCGGCTTGCCGGGCGGCACGTCGTTCATGGAGGATTACACCTATCACTTGCCGCAAGGGAACCAGCAGGTGCTCGGCGCCCACATGCTGGAGATCTGCCCGTCGATCGCCGCCGCTCAGCCTTCGTGCGAGATTCACCCACTGGGCATCGGCGGCAAGGACGATCCCGTGCGACTCGTGTTCGACGCCCCGCCCGGCCCGGCGACGAACACGACGATTGTCGACTTGGGCGATCGCTTCCGGATGGTGCTGAGCGAAGTCGACGTGATTGCTCCCGAGCAACCAATGCCGAAGCTGCCAGTCGCCCGCGCCATGTGGAAGCCACGTCCCGATCTCAAAACGGCGGCGGCGGCGTGGATTCAAGCCGGCGGTTCGCATCATCCGACGTTCAGCCAGGCGCTCACCGCCGAGCATTGGGAAGACCTCGCCGAGATGTGGGGGGTCGAATTCGTCGTCATCGACGAGGCGACCCGTTTGCGCGATTTCAAAAATATTTTGCGATGGAACGACGCTGGCGTGTATCGCCGGGCGTAGCGACGATTGAAGCAGCGGCGACACTTTGCTTGCAAATTTGTGGGAGGGGTCTCCGACCCCGAAACGACGCGGCGATGCCATAACTGCTTGTAATGGTGAGCGTTATCGGCGTCGGAGACGCCTCCCACAGCCAGTTTTGAACTCTTCGCCTTTTCTGTAGTCTCTTTAGAAATCCTCCTCTTCACAATGCGCGGGAATCCCTGCATGGAAACGCTTGATTGGGTGGTCGTCGGCCTCTACTTCATGTCCGTGGCCGGGTTGGCCTGGTGGGTCATTCAGAAGAACAAGGGAACGGCGACCGACTACTTCCTGGCCGGTCGGCATTTGCCCTGGTTCCTCGTCGGCGCATCAATCTTCGCATCGAACATCGGCTCCGAGCATGTCGTCGGCCTCGCCGGTTCCGGCGCCACCGACGGCGTCGCGCTCGCCCACTACGAGCTGCACGCTTGGTGCTTGCTCGTGCTCGCGTGGGTGATGGTGCCGTTCTACATGCGGTCGATGGTCTACACGATGCCCGAGTTCCTTGAGCGTCGCTTCTCGACCAGCGCCCGTTACATGCTGTCGGTTATCTCGCTCGTTCTGTTCATCATCTCGAAGGTGGCGGTCGGCATCTTCGCCGGCGGCGTCGTGTTCCGGACGCTGCTGCCGGACCTGTCGCTCAACCTCGGCTTCATGGTGATGGACAGTTTTTGGGTCGGCTCGATCCTCGTACTCATCCTCACCGGTATCTACACGATGCTGGGCGGCATGCGGGCCGTCGTGTATACCGAGGCGCTGCAGACGATCATCCTGGTGGTCGGCTCGGCGCTCTGTACTATCTTTGGCCTGAAGGCGATCGGCGGTTGGGAGAAGCTGCGCGAAACGGTCGGCGACGAGATGTTCAATCTCTGGAAGCCGATCGTCCCCGAGGGAGTTGAAGGAACCTGGGCGCCCGAAATTGTGAAAGACTCCGCCGGCGAAGTCGTGCGGCAGGCGTGGTACTTCAACGGCGACTACCCGTGGCTGGGGATGATGATTTGCGCCCCGGTGATCGGGCTGTGGTACTGGTGCACTTGCCAGTACATCGTCCAGCGGGCGCTCGGCGCCAAGGACGAACGCGAGGCTCGCCGCGGTTCGATCTTCGCCGGCATGCTCAAGCTGCTGCCGGTGTTTCTGTTTATCATTCCCGGCATCATCGCGTTTGGGTTGGCGAAGTCGGGCACGCCTGGCATGGGGGCGATGATCGGCGAGAACGGCAAGGCGGTCGCCGAGCAGGCCCAAAGCGCCTTCCCGCAGATGGTGCTCTACGTGCTGCCGCTGGGCGTCCGCGGCATCGTCGTCGCCGGCTTGCTCGCCGCACTGATGAGCTCGCTCGCGGGCGTGTTCAACGCCTCATCGACGCTCTTCACGATGGACATCTACCAGAAGTATCGCCCCCAGTCGTCGCAGGCCCACCTCGTGTGGGTCGGACGGATGGCCACCGTGGTGATGGTGCTGATCGGCATCGCCTGGATTCCGGTGATCAAGGGCGCCAAGGGGCTTTACGACTACCTGCAGGGGGTGCAGGGATATCTGGCTCCGCCAATTTTCGTCGTCTTCTTCCTGGGCGTCTTTTGGAAGCGGCTCAACGCGAAGGGATGCATGGCGGCGATGCTCGTCGGCTTCGCGCTTGGTATTTTCCGCCTGGTGGTGGATACGCCGGTGAGCCTGAAACTCAAAGGTTATGAGAATGGCTACACGCCAGACTCGTTCCTGTGGATCGTCAACAACATCTACTTCCAGTATTTCAGCATCCTCATCTTGCTGGCTTCGATGATTGCCATGATCGTGGTAAGCTACGCGACAGCCCCGCCGGACGAACGTCAGATCGAGGGGCTCACCTTCGCCACAGTCACGGACGAACAGAAGCGGGAATCGCGGGCCAGTTGGTCGGCAGTCGACGTCGTTTCTTCCGTGGCGGTCCTCGCGGCCATCGTGGCGGCCTACCTCTATTTCACTGGATGATGCGGCGCTCGACGCCTCGCCCCGGAGGGTGCGGCTAGCGTCGCCTACACGCTAGACGCAAAAGATAGACCTCGCGATGAAAATTCTCGTTACGGGCGGAGCAGGCTACGTCGGTTCTCACGCAGTGCGACTGCTGACGAAGGCGGGGCACGACGTTTGGATCTTCGACAATCTCATGAACGGCTACAAAGCCGCCACGCCGGCGGGCCGGTTGATCGAGGGCGATCTGCTCGACCAGAACCGCTTGGCCGAAGTCTTTGCTGAACGTCAGTACGACGCCGTGATGCACTTCGCGGCGCTAGCATACGTCGGCGTCTCGGTCACCGATCCGGCGACCTACTACCGCAACAACGTCGTCGGCACGCTCAACCTGCTCGACGCGATGCGGGCGGCCGACGTTAACAAGATCGTCTTCAGCAGCACGTGCGCCACCTACGGCACGCCCGACAAGTCCCCGATCACCGAGGGGATGAAGCAAGATCCGATCAACCCATATGGCTACACGAAGCTGGTGATCGAACGGGCGCTCGACGATTACGCCCACGCCTACGGCCTCGGCTTCGCGGCGCTGCGGTACTTCAACGCCAGCGGCGCGGCCGAGGATGGCACGATCGGCGAGGATCACAAGCCCGAGACGCACCTCATTCCGCTGATCTTGCAGGTGGCGCTCGGCCAACGCCAAGAGATCACCGTCTTCGGCGACGACTATCCGACGCCCGACGGCACGTGCGTTCGCGACTATATCCACGTCGACGACTTGGCGACCGCGCATCTAGCCGCGCTCGAACGCCTGCAACCGGGCAAGGGGTTGAAACTCAACCTCGGCACCGGCGCCGGGGCGAGCGTCATGGAAGTGATCGACGCCTGCCGTCGCGAGACAGGGCATACAATTCCGCACAAGGTGGCGCCGCGACGTGCCGGCGATCCAGCGGAGCTCGTGGCCGACGCCTCGCTCGCGCGGAAGACGCTCGACTGGACGCCGAAGTACGTCGGCATCGAGCCGATCGTGAAGAGCGCGTGGAAGTGGCACAAGTCGCACCCCAACGGCTACGGCGGCTAACAGCCATGGAACGGCAGCTCACCACGGCGCCCCATGGCCACATTCTCACCAACGCCAACGTCTGGTCGCCGGACGGCGAGTGGATCGTGTACGACATCCGCAGCGATGCGGCCGGCAGCGTGTTCGACGGGACTCGCGTTGAGCGCGTCCACGTGCCGACGGGGCGAGTGGAAGTGCTCTACGAGAGTCAGCGAGGCGCCTGCTGCGGCGTGGCGAGTTACTCGCCGGTTGACGACCGCGTGGCGTTCATCCTCGGGCCGGAAGATCCGACGCCTGATTGGGAGTATGGGCCGCATCATCGGCAGGGCGTCATCGTCGACGCAGCAAATCCTGGCGTCGCGCTAAACCTCGACGCCCGCGACCTGACGCCGCCGTTCACGGGCGGCGCCCTCCGCGGCGGGACGCACGTCCACATCTTCAGCGGCGACGGCGCGTGGATCAGTTTTACCTACGACGACCATGTTCTAACGACCCGCGAGCCGACGGGGCAGGGGGATCTCAACCAGCGCAACGTCGGCGTCGCCGTGCCGCTCGGCGGGGTGAGCGTGCCGCGCTCGCATCCGCGGAACCATGACGGCGCGTTTTACTCGACGCTCGTCACCCGCACGGTACGGCAGCCGCGGCCTGGTTCGGACGAAATCGCCAAGGCTTACGAAGATGCGTGGGTCGGCGTCGCCGGTTATCAGCGCGCCAATGGTTCGCACCAGGAGCGAGCACTCGCATTTCTCGGTGATGCCATCGGCGAAAATGGCAAACCGCTGACGGAGCTGTTCATCGTCGACTTGCCGCCGCTCCACGGGATACGGAAGGCTGGCGACGGCCCGCTGCAAGGCACGCCGACGCTGCGGCCGCAGCCGCCGCTCGCGGTGGTGCAGCGGCGGCTCACTTTCACGGCCGAGCGGAAGTACCCGGGCATTCAGGGAGTCCGCCACTGGCCGCGAAGCTCGCCCGACGGCTCGCAAATCGCCTGCTTGATGCGCGACGACAATGGCGTCGTGCAGCTCTGGCTCGTCTCACCCAACGGCGGCTCGCCGCGGCAGCTTACGCGCGATCCGTGGGACGTCGCCTCGGCATTCACCTGGAATCGCGACGGCTCAGCCATCGCCTACGTTGCCGACGGGAGCGTGATGGTCGCCGACGCGGCCACCGGCGAATCGCGACGGCTCACGCCGCCACCGGATGCCGCCCAGGCCCCGCGCCCCGAGGCGGTCGTCTTCTCCCCCGATGGTCGGCAGGTCACATTTGTCCGACAAGTTCCAGCCGCCGACGAGAGCGTTTGGAACCAATTGCACGTTGCCGACGTAACGTAACCTGGAGCCTCTCTCTCCCCATTTCCCGGGAGAAACTCGGGCTTCGCGGCAACTGTCCCGAAGCCCGACCCGCCGTCAGAAACCGCAACCGGGGACCGGTTTTTCCGGTAAAACGGGCGGGCGAACGGCAAATCCCCAGCAAAAAGCCGGACGCTTTTCCGGGCCCCAACTATAATCAGGACTCCAGGCGCCTCTTCTCAGCAGGCGTCCGACCGCGGAACACCATCGATTCACTTTCACGAGAGCGGCGCAGAGGCATGCTTACCCGAATTGGCCTGGCTACGGTTCTAGCCCTTCTGACCACCACCGGGGCGTTCGCCCAAACGATGCGGTTCAACACGAGCGTCGGCTCGTTCGACATGGAGTTGAACCCCAACAACGATCCGAATCTCCAGCCGCTGGTCGACAACATCGTCGCTTACATCGGCCTGGGCAAGTACCACTTTAGCTCGGTGAATCGCGCCGCTGACGGCAACGCCGGCACGGCCGACGACTTCGTGCTGCAGATGGGCGGGTTCATGGGCTTCCCCACGAATCCCGATTTCTGGGCCACGATGAATACGTCGATCGAGAAGCTCGATGACGGCGTCGTCGTCGACGCCGACGGCGACGGACAGGTTGACTTCAGCTCGATCTCGAACACCCGCGGCACCGTGTCGCTCGCGCTGCAGTCGGGCCAGCCGAACAGCGGTACGAGCAGCTTCTTCATCAACCTCGGCGACAACAACTTCCTCGATAGCCAAGGCTTCGTGCCGTTCGCTCGCATCAGCGACATGACGACGATCGACAAGATCATGCAGCTCAATCAGCGCGACCTCGCCAGTGAACTCGGCCAGAACGGCAATCTCGCCCTCAGCGACGTGCCGATCACTGCAGACGGCAACATCGTCGTCGTGAAGAGCGTGCAAGTGGTGAACGCGGCTTCCGATTTTTCGTTCGTCGGCCCGATCATGAACCATCTGAAGCAGGTTGCCGCTGACGAAGCCGCGGCGGCTGCCGCCGCACAAGCGGCGCTGTTAGCGCCGCCGGTCGATCCGCTGGCGGCTGCGGCCCCACCAGTTTCGGCAGTGCCTGAGCCTTCGACCGTCGCCCTCGGAGCCTTGGGCCTCCTCGGGGCCTTCCTGTCGAGCCGCCGCAGTCGTTCGGCTCGCTAGGTCGTCATCCAACATTCCGTTCGCAACTCACCGGCCTGGTCCCGACTACGGAGTCGGGATCGGGCCGTTGTCGTTGGTAATGGTGCCTTGCTGCTCGATGGCGCCGTTGTTCCGGGTTTGCACCGTAGCGAGGTCTTCGACACGGAAGGTACCGGAGTTCTGGTCGAGCAAGTAAGGATCAGCCGCACCGCTCGCCGTCGCGTTGTTGCCATCGAGGTTGAGCCGTAGCGTCGAGGAAGGCGAGTTGGTGGCCGCGGTGAAGCCGCGTCCTGTGGCGCCGTTGCTGTTGCTGAAGTTGTTGTTGGTCACCGTGGCGTTGACCGTACCGGCGCCGTTCGTATTGATGCTCGCTGCCGACAGTGTGCTGTCATTGTTGAAGCTGTTGCCGTCAATCAGCAGGTTAAGCGTCTTACCCGAGCCGCCGACGGTGGCGATCGCTAAGGCTTCGTCGCCGCTGGTGTTGGAGACCTGGTTGTTGCCGTTGATCGTCACATTCGAAGTGCCGGAGCCGTTGATGTCGATCCCGATGCCCTGGCCGCCCGTCGTGTCGATCGTATTGCCAGTTAGCGTCAGGCGGGTCGTGTTGGTAACCAGCGAGCCGCGGTTGTAATCAATGCCCAAGCCGGTCGCGTTGTTGATCGTCGTGTTGGTGACAGAGATCGTCGAGGCGACGTTGGTAGTCAGGTCGATGTTGATCGCGTCGCCGCCGGATCCAGTGATCGACATGCTGTTGATCGAGAGGTTCGCCCCGCCGATGATCGCAATGGCGTCGCTAGTTTGACCGCTGAGCGTACCCCCATTGATCGTGACGGTCCCGCCGGTAACATCGTCAAGAACTACAGCGTTCGTGCCGCCGGTGGAGGTGACCGATTGGAAGGTCACGCCCGCAGAGCCGACTTCGACGTCGGTGAGCGACAAGGCCACGCCGTTGGCGGTGGTGATCGTATTGCCAGTCCCTTGAACCGTAAGATTCGCGGTGTTGCTGGCGACGAAGCCGGTGCCGGCGCCAGTCGTGGTGATGTCGATGGCATCGAACCGCACGCCGCCGGTCGTATTGTTAGTGAGCGTGACGGCGTTGTTGGCGCCGGTGGCAAGCGTCGTCTGGCCGGCGAAGCGAATCGTCGTACCGCTGTTGCCAGTCACGAGGATGCCGTTCTGAGTGCTGTCGATCGTCGTGTTAAACGTGATGCTGCCGCCGGTGTTGTTGTTGATCGTAACCGGCCGTCCGCCACCGGCGGTGACGTCGATGTCGCCGCTGATGGTGAAGGCTTGCAGGTCGCTATTGGCGATCGTGACGGCCGAGCCGGCGCCGGTGTAGTCGATGTCGACTTCGCTGAAGGTGAAGGTGGCCGCATCGTCGGCGGCATTGACGTTGATCACCGGCGTGGCGCCAGCCAGGGTGACCTTGTCGTTGAAGATGTAGGCGCCGTTGGCGTTGTCAAACTGTAGACCGTTGCCGTTGGTGGCGTTGATCACGCCGGCGTTGGCAGTCAGTTCGTTGAAGGTCAACGTGCCGTTGTGCTCGTTGGTGACGTTCAAGACCGTGGCATTGGTCGTTTGCGTGATCTTGCCGGTCAAACTCATGCTCGCGTCGCCGCCGTCGAAGGCGATGGCGGTGCCAGTCGTGTCCGTGATCTCGGCGTCTTGGAAGGTGAGCGTGCCGTCCGAATCATTCGTGACGTTGATGGCTTGCGACGTGCCGGTGAGCGTCACCGTATCGGTGAAGATATAGTTGCCGTCAGCATCGTTGAACTGCAAGCCGTCGCCAGTGGTGGCGTTGATGACGCCGTTGTTGGCGGTGAGTTCGACGAAGGTCAGCGTACCGGTGTGGCCGCCCGTGACGCTCAAGACGGACTGAGCGTTGGTGGTCTGCGAAATTTCGCCGGTGAAGTTCAGGTTCGCGGCGCCGTCGTTCACGACGATCGAATCGCCGCCCATCTGCTGGATCTTCGTACCGGTAACGGTGTGAGTCGCGGCGCTGTTCTCCAGCGAGATTGCGTATGCCGTACCCACCTGACCGCCAGTGATGATGTTGTCATCCGCGTTGGCCGAATTGCTAAGCGTGACAGTGCCTTGCGTGCCAGCCTCGAAGATGCGGAGGGCGCCGAGACCGGTCGTACCGCCGTTCCAGTCGAAGTTGTTGATCGTCGCGGCGCGTTGGTTCTGCACCAAGTTGATGCCGACGCCGTGACCGTTCGTGCTGGTGATGTTCGAGATCGCGGTGGCGTGCGAGATCGTGGTTTCGCTCGTCGTCGAGGTGAGGAGGATGTCATCCCCGCCGACGTTGTCGAACGTGACCTTGTCGATGGTCGGAGCAAACCGCGAGCGGGTCGTGCCGTTCGCCAGCGTCTGCGTCATGTCAGCCAGGTTGATACCGTGGCTCGTGGTGTTTTCGATTTCGACGTTGTTGATGTTGACCGCGGCGACGCCGTCCGTGCCGGAGATGATCGCACTCGCGCCGCCGTCGAACGTGAAGTTCGAGACTTCCATCTGAGCAAACGCTTCGCTCTCTTGATTGCTGCCGGCGAGCGTAACCGCAGCCGAACCAGACGAGTTTTGCATGGTCGGCCGCGTGGCGTTGAGAGCCCCGGCAAACGTTTCAGGCAGCGTGACGGTTCCCATCTGCTGCGTTACGACAGTGTGAGAGATTCCACCGCCTTCGCCGAGGAAGCGTTGTTCGTCCTTAAGTGAGAGCGACTGACCGGCATAGACGTTGGCGCCAGTCTGAGCGTGCACCAAGATGATGTCGCCCTGCTGCGAGCCGGTGCCGTTCACGCTGTTGATCGAGGTGTACGGATTCTCCACCGTACCGTCGCCAGGCGACGAGTTGGCAAAGTCGACGTGGACGATGCGAATGTCTTGGCCGTCGACGTCGGTGAGGTTGATCGCGCCTTGCTTTTGCACCTGCGTCGTGGCGATGTAGTTGTTGCGGTAGACTTGCTCGCGCATCCGGTCGGCCAGCGTGTGGACCCACGAGGTCGGGCCGGCGCCGGTGCGGCCAGGCGTCCAAATCACCTGGAAGACGGTGTTCGTGCCGAAGATATCGTCGTCTTGAACGCCAACGTCGACGGCGAGGTCGTTCGTTACGTAGCCGCGGACGCCGCCCTTGGCGCCCATCTTGCTGACGTTGTCGCCATCCATCTGATAGCCGCCGGCATAGACCCAGGCGTTAAGGTCGAAAATGCGCGGGGCAGCTTCGAAGTCGACGACTCGCAACGCGACGTCGCTCGGGATGAGCGTCGCGATTGACAGGAAGTTGCCCGAGTAGCTGACGGTATCGGTCGTGATAATCGTGTCGCCCGACTTGACGTTCTCAAGCGGGATGTTGGCGTTCACTCGGAAGTCGATCTGCTCGCCCAAGCTTTCGAAGCTCACGCCGAGCTGATTGTAGTAGTTGTTGAGCGTCGTCTCCTGGCCGTCGTACCAACCGGTGAGGCCGAACACGCGGGTGTCGCCGGTAAGCAGGCTCGGGGCCATCCAGCGGAAGCCGCCGCCGAAGTCCATGCCGAACTGGCTCTCGTTCGACACGCGGAATTGCCCGTCGAGGAAGCCGATGGCATCGACGAGATCAACGGCCATGCGACCGCCGAAGGCCGTCTGCGAGGCCTCCATACCGTAGCCGCGGGTCTGATGCCAGAGCCGCAAGGGGGTGGTGCCGTTGTAGATCCGCCCGCTGGCGGACGACTCGAAGGGCAGGCCGTCGGAAACGCTACTTTGCGCGTTCGCCGAAGAGCCGCACGCCAGCAGCGCCAGCATTGCAGCGGTCAACCCTACGTGGCGTCCATGCCAATCGCCGTTGAAACAACTCGACACGACAAACTCCTTATGCCCTTGGCACCCGTTCCGCAGCCGACTTGGCCGCTCTTTCAGGCCGTACGATCCGTACAATCCGCAAAGTCGGTGCAGCTTACTGGGTCTGTATCGGCGTCCCTTCGCATCATCAACAGTCGAACTCTCTCAAAATTGGTTGTTTGGGAAGGAAATTCGGGCGCCAGCGTTCAACGCAAAGTGGTCTGCCGAAATCTGGCGACGTTTCCTATCCTCCGCGTGGCGCTAGGCCGGCGAGCAGGCCTGAGAGGGACGGTCGAACCCTGCGGAACGGGCGACCGCGGCCCTTGAGCTGCGACTTTTACCGTGTCTATGGAAGGATGCGACGATGCGAGTAGTGGGACGATGGACGGCTGCGGCCGTGCTGGGATTGGGGTTCGCCGCGGGATGCAATCAATCGACGGGAGTCGTTGAACAACAAACGACCGGCGCCGTCGCCGTCATCGATCTCGACGCTATCGCCCAACGCCTCGGCAGCGACAAGCAAATTGTCGATTCCATCGCTCAGCGGCAATCGTCGCTCAGCCAGCAGTTGGTCGACTTGGCGAAGTCGTACAACGAACAGATTGCGGAAAAGAAGAAAACGCTCGGCGAAACGACGCCTGAGCAAGCCGAGGTAACCGTCGCCAGCTGGCAAAAGCAGGCGAACGCCAACCTCAATAAGGTGAAGCAGCAAGCTGAAGCCGACCTGAAGAAGCATCAGGCAACGCTGATCGCCCAGTTCCGCGAACAGATCAAGCCGGTGGCCCGCCGAGTTGCCCAAAAGCGTGGGCTGACGGTGATCGTCACCCGCAACGACAACGTTCTCTATGATGTCGCTCCTGGCGCCGACATCACTGAAGAGGTGCTCAACGACCTGCTGGCAGCTAGCCCAGTCGCTTCGGCCGCCACGGCAAAGCCGCTACAAGCGGCCGCGGCGCCGATCGACGCCCAACCGGCCGATCAGCAAACTCGCTAGCATGTTTTAGCCCCGGGCTTCGCCCGGGGGTTGCCTCACGCGCGACGACGCGTGCCGGAATGGTTGCCCACCCCCGGGCAAAGCCCGGGGCTAGAGCACCCCACACGCGGCGCCACCGCCAAGGCTTACCAACTTGGCGGTACGATTGTCGAATTTCTCCCTCCAGCGCTCCGGCACGTCGACTCAGCGCGGGTAATGATTGCTAGGCGATGACTCGCGGTTGAGTCTCGCCTGGCAAGAAGCTCGCGCGAGATGCGCTAGGAGGCTACTCGGATGGAACGGAAATCGCTCGTCGCCCTGTTGGCGGTTGCTCTTAGTACGGTTGGCTGTACGTCGCTCTGCCGACGCAACACGCCTGCCCCGACTCAAGCCTGCATCCCCGTCTGCCCACAAGTCTGCCCGCAGGTTTGCCCCCCCGGTACGGTTCCGGTTGGCGGCCAGGGCGTCAGCTACGGCATGCCGATGATGTACGGTCAATAAGCCGCGAGTTCGACGGCCGCCCCGATCTTCCGCGTCGCTTCGAACAATTCGTCGGGACGAATCGGCTTGGCAATGTAGCCGTCCATGCCGGCGGCTTCGCATTCCGCCGTGAAGCCGACGAGCGCGTGGGCCGAGAGCGCGATCATGTGTGTTCGCGGCTGACCGCGTTCCGCCTCGATCGCGCGGATCCGCCGTGCAGCACTAAGACCATCGAGTTCCGGCATCTCGATGTCCATGAGAATCAGGTCAAACATCTCGCGTTCAAACAGCTCGACGGCCTGCAAGCCATCGTCGGCAACCGACGCCGTGTGGCCGCAGAGTTCGAGCAATCCGCGAGCGACTTCCTGGTTCACCGGGCTGTCGTCCGCGACGAGGATGCGCAGCGGTCGCTGTTCCGTCAGGGCCGACGACGAAGCCGTCGTCGCCTTGGCTGGCTGACTGCCGCGCGAGGAAATCGACTGGATCGTCGCGCGTACTTCGGAGAGCTTCGCCGGTTTGACGAGCACATGCTCGATGCCGAGCCCGCGACAGCGATCGGCGGCCTCCACTTGGCCGGCTGGAATGAGCATCACGATCGCGGGGCGACGTTCCTGCGGTGCGAGCGTCAATTGTTCGACGACATCCCATTCGTCTTGGCAGGCGGCGTTCAGGTCGACGAGGGCAAGCTTCGCCGTCGAGGAGCCGCTGAACTCGCTCGTTGCGAAGGCTTGGACCTCGACGCCACACTGCTGCAAGATCTCGCCGTAGATCATCCGCGAGTGGGCGTTGCTGCTCACCAATAACGTTTCGCCGACAGGCGTTGACGGGGTTGCGACTGCGGGGGCGAACTCCGTGTTCGTGGCAAACGGAATTTCGCAGAAGAACGTGCTCCCCTGACCGAGTTCGCTCTCGAGCCAAATCCGCCCTTCCATCAACTGCACGAGTTGCATCGAGATTGACAGGCCTAACCCGGTGCCGCCGTAACGCCGCGTCGTCGAGCTATCGGACTGCCGGAACGCTTCGAACACCGCGTCGATTTTGTCCTTCGCGATGCCGATGCCGGTGTCTTGCACCGCCATCCGCACGACGGCTCGCCCATCTTCGCGACGGACGAGGCTCACATCGACGAACACCTCTCCCTCGGCGGTGAACTTGACGGCGTTGCTCACCAGGTTGACGACAATCTGCCGCAAACGGCTCGGATCGCCGAGCAAGCCTTCCGGCACGTCCGGCGCAATGCGGCACAGCAGTTCGAGCCCCTTGCCGGTCGCCGCAACGCCGAGCAGTCGCGTCGCTTCGGCCACGACTTCGCGGAGGTTGAGCGGAATCGATTCAAGCTCCATCCGGCCCGCTTCGATCTTCGACAAATCGAGAATGTCGTTGAGCAACATCAACAGCGCGTTTGCCGAGTCCTTGACGACGCCGACGTAGTTCCGCTGCTGATCGCTAAGCGGCGTGTGAAGGACGAGCTCCGTCATGCCGAGCACGCCGTTCATCGGCGTGCGGATTTCGTGGCTCATCGTCGCCAGGAAGCGGCTCTTCGCTTGGTTGGCCGACTCGGCCGCGAGCTTGGCGCCGATAAGTTCTTCCTCGGCCGCGCGGAGTTCGTTCGCGGTCCGTTCGAGTTCATTGTTCGAAATGGCCAGCTCGCGTGCTCGCGACTCAGCGGCGGCGGTCCGCTCGGCGACGCGTTGTTCCAATGACGCATTGAGTTGTTGCAACTCGGCGAAGCCTTCAGCGTTCTCCAGCGCGGCGCCGGCGATCGTCGCCACGAAGTCGGCTAACCGCTCTTCGTCGGGTCCGAACAGATCGCGAATCTGATCGTGCGTGACATACAAGCAGGCCACCGCGCGGCCGCGAACGTAAATCGGCACGCACAGGACGGAGCGCTCGGGGCCGTCGTCGGCAGTACTATCCGCCGCTTCGTCAACGCATGCCAAGGCCCGCCGCGCGAGTAGCGCGCGGTCGATCGCTCGCTGGCAGGTCGCCGTGTGCGCGGCCGGCACGCCCGTAAGGTCGCCCGTCTGATCGATTGGATCGAGCGGAATCACATAGCAGCGTTCGCCGCGTAGCAGCCGTAGCGCTGCGCCGCGGGCCGCTTCGTGAATAGTATCCGCGGCGAGACCCGAAGCAATTTTACGGCCTGAGTCGAGTACCGTATCGAATCGATCGACCAACGAAAGATTGACCGCTTCGCGATCGCGCGACGAATCGACGTCGGTCGCCACGTCTCCTTGCGCGGCAAGTTCTGCGAGCAGCGTTTCGCCTTGGCGAGTATGGAGTTCCGCGTCTGGCCAGTCTGCTTCGACGCCGATTTCTCCCGATGCGATGAGCGTCCGCGCGAGTTCGCGGCGCTCTTTGAGCTTCGTCGCCGAGCTGATCGCCCAGGCGAAGATGCGACGCGACTTCCGCAGTCGGCCTTGCATCGCCAGGATCACCGCGTACTCGCGGAGAGCTTGCGGAACGTCGTTCGCGCAGAGAAAGCGGGCGTTGATCGCACGCCGAGCGAAACGCGCCGACTCGGCCAGTAGTTGGTTTCTCCGCTGCGGCGTTAGTTCGTGCAAATGCTCGGCAAGGAGCCGGCGGCCCGTCGCCGCCCATGCCAATGCGGGGAGCGTGTAAGCATTCTTCACGCCAACGTCAGCCGCCACTTGCACCGCCTGATCGAACGCTTCGACGGCGCTGTCGAGGTCGCCGCCGGCAAGCCGGCACACCCCCTCGGCCAACATAAGTTGGCAGGTACCCTGCGCATCAGTGCGCGGCCGCTTGAGCTCCGGGTCGATGATGTGCCGCGGAACGGCGCCCGTTGAAGCGCGGCTCCACACATCGAGAATAATTCCCGACGCCTGCTCGTCGCCTGTCTCGAGCCCCGATTTGTGATTGAGTTGCGCCTCGTGCACCGCGCCTTGCAGGTCGCCGAGATAGTAGAGCGACCCCGCAATTTGGTAGCGGGCCATGTGGATCTGCCAGTAGTCGCCCATCCGCTCAAGGATGCGGATCGCCATGCGGCACTTCTCGATACATTCGTCGAAGCGCGACGCGGCGAAGAGCGTGATGCCGTAGAAAACCAGCGACTGCCCCTGGCCCCACAGGTCACCCATATCTTTTCGTAGATCGAGCGACTTCTGCGCGTACGCCACGGCGCGACTGTAGTAGCCGACGAGCGTCATCGCCGGGGCATGTTCGGAGTAGGCCTGCGCTAGCTCCGCACTCGGCAGCAAACGTTCGCCAAGATTGATGTTGCGCAAGTGGGCCCACAGCACCATCTTCACGTTGCGGGAGTACCAATAGCCGTGCGCGAGATTGCTCAACTGCCGCAGGGCCAGCCGTTCAGCATCGTTCGGCTCGCGCTTGATTCGGTAGAGCATCATCCGCGGGAAGAGCGTGTGCAGTACCTGCACGGTGCCTTCCCAGGCAAGCAACAGGCAGGTGATCCACCCGCGACGCGGCACATACCGATTCAGTAGCCGCAGCGACTGTTCGAAATCGCGGATCGCGGAATCCATGTCCCCGCGTTTGAACGACAGTTCGCCGATCTTGCTGCGGATCTTTGCTTTGGCGAGACCGTCGTCCGCCAGCTTATCGGCCGCTTCGAGAAATTCGCCAGCCTGAGCATATTTGCCCCGCAGCAACAGCACGTCGCCGAGGCCTTCCACAATGTTGAACCGCACCGCATCGTTCTGCGCCCCACGCAGCGCAATGCGATACTGCTGCTCGGCGACTTCCAGTGCATACTGCGACCGCGCCTGATCGGCGGCCCGCAGCGCGAAGGGGAGGGCGGCCGCGCGATCGCCGGCGGCGTCGAAATGGTAGGCGAGTTCCGAATAGCGCTCAGGCGAGTGCTTGAGCAGGTAGTTCGCCGCCCGCTCGTGCCGTTGCTGCCGTTGTTCAGCCGGCAAGCGATCGAGCAACGCGCTGCGAATTTTGTCGTGGATGTAAACGCACTGAGCGCCGTCCGGTCGAATCCACACAAGTTGCCGTTGGCGAGCTTCGTTCAGTGCAGCGATCGCATCGGCGGGGCTCATTCCCGAGAGCTCTGCCGCCATTTCTAGCTCGAACTGCTTGCCCAACACGGCCCCAGCCGACAGAAATTCGATCGTCTCCGGCGGCAGCAGATCGAGCCGGCGCGTGAGGAACGACGCTGCGCGACTCGACGAACCGGCGTCGGCCATCGCTGTGGCGTCGACCGCCCAGCCTTCGGCCGCCGGCGTTAGCGCGCCGCACTCGACCAATCCCCGCAGCACCGCGGCGGCCATGAAGGGGCTGCCCTCGGCAAGCCGAATCACCGCGTCGATCGCCTCGGCAGGCAGCACGCCCGCCATCGATTCAATCAGCTGCCGCACTTCCTCCGCTGTGAGCGGCGGAAGCTGCAAGTGGGCCGCCGCATTGAATCGTCTGAGCAGGTGATCTTCGGCGACTTCTTCCGCGCGGAAGGCGACGACGAGCAACACATACCGATGGAAGCCCGGCCGCAGTTCGCCATCGGTGTGCCAGCGGCGAATGAGTTTGTACGTTAGCTCGTCCGCCCATTGGCAGTCGTCTAGCAGGATCAACGCGGGCGATTGCGCCGAGCCGATCGCGTCGAGAAAATGCGAGAGGGCCTGAATCGTGCGCGCTTCGCCCGTCTCTTCCGGCGCCGTTTTGTTCGCGGCATCGACTTGCAGCACGGTTGCGAGCGCCGGTAGTGCCGCGGCGACCGCATCGCAGTAACCGCCGAGTTCCTCGCGCACGCGCACCGCGAGTTCCGGACGCGACTGCACCGCTGCGAGAAAGCCTTCAACGATGCCGTCGAGCAGATTGAATGGCCGCTGAGCGACGTCGCTCGTTCCCTGTCCACGCAGTACCCAGCAACCACGCCGCGCGGCACGACGAAGCGTCTCCGCCAGCAGGCGCGATTTGCCGGCGCCCGATTCGCCTTCCACGAGCGCGACCGCGCCGCGCCCAGAGATCGCCCGCTCGATCTGCGCGTCGAGCGCCGCCACTTGTTGCCCACGGGCCACGAACGCCGGTTCCGTCAACGTCGCCCGACGGTCGCTCACGCCGATGACGACGCTCGGTTCTTCGACGCCGGCGGCAAGCTGCTCCGCAATCGCCTCAAGATCTGCGAGCGCTGCTTCCGCCGCTTGATAACGATCGCGGGGATCTTTCTTGAGGAGCCGCTCGACCAGTTCCTCGATCGCCCGCGGCACATGCCCGCGTCCCTCGGCGCCGCCAATCGGCGGCACCGGCAGGGTCATATGTTCGAACAAGATGGCGCCGACCGAGTTCCCCTCGAACGGCGGCCGTCCCGTCAGACAGTGGAACAACACGACGCCGGCCGAATACAAGTCCGACGACGCCGTCACGTCGTGGTCGATCGACCCCGCTTGCTCGGGCGAGGCATAAAGTGCCACGTCGAGCGGTTGCCGATTGAGCGGGGCGTCTGGCTCGATGGCTCGCGTGGGGCCAAAATCAACGAGGGTCGCCCGCCCATCGGCCTCGCGATCGCCGAGAATCAGGTTCGCCGGCCGCACGCTGCGGTGGAGAATCTGGCTGGTATGCAGATCGCGGAGGGCGGACAGCAGCGACCGAGCGAGATTCATTGTCTCGAGCAGCGTCAGTGGTCCTGCTTTCAGCCGCTCTTCAAGAGGCATCCCTGGAAAGTACTTCCAAGCCACGAAGACCGTCTCGCCATCGCGGCCAAAATCGACCAACGGCGCCACCCAGTCGCTGTGCAGGTGCCGAATGACGCCGGCCTCGTACTCCAACCGCATCAACGAGCCGGGAGTGTAGTTCGAGATGGACGCTGTCTTCAAGACGACGGTGTCGGTTGTTTCGACATCGCTCGCCGTATAGATATCCATCCCTTGGCGATGCCCAAGCCGCCGCTGGCGCGTAAATCTCCCAGCAACCATTGGCTGAACGCCCGATGGCTCGTCGTCGCCAGGATGAATGGGCGTACTGGGCATCGTCACAAGTCGAATACAGGGGAGTGGTTAACGATTCTTGGCTTCGCGGGCGCCATGCTGGGCGTTTGGCGTACCAGAGCACCCGACGCTCGCGCGCAAGCGCCCCTCAGATTGCTCGTCGCAACCCTACCTTTTTTCCTGCAGCGCAAACGGCGCCGATTGTGCAAGGCTGATCGGTCGTAGGGGGTCAGCCATGGCGGTAATGAGCAATGTGGCAAAAATGCCACAATAAAAGTTGCGGTCTTTGGCTGACCTGTCAAAAATAGGTCTCGTGCTCTGACAAGGGTTTTAGGGCGAAGCTCTCTCATTTAGATAGTCGCACGCTGGCTGAGTCGGCGAATCGAGTGAGATCTTATCTGCAGGCCGCGACAAGGCTGGATCGCAACCTGCAGCTTCGAACGGACGCAAGTTACTGCACAACCAGATCCGCACATCGGTTGTCGTTGGAAACGACCGGACAATACACGGTTCCGTTTAATTGCGTTCTAGTACGCGGTCGCTAGGCCTTGGAGGCGGCGATACGGTCGTGCTGCGCACGGAGAGAGCAATGCAGAAACTCCGCTTTGACGCTGCCCACGAGACGAAGCTGTTTGACGTCACCTGGGAGCAAGATCGCGCGACGCGACTTGAGCCAATCGAGTTCACAAAACTCCTCCGCGAGCAAGTGCCGGTCCTGGAGTTCGTGAAGTGGGAGATCAAAGAGGTTGATCATGGCGCCGCCGAAACGGTGCTGCCGCTCAACGCCCCCTCGACCAATCAGCACTTCACGCACCAGGCCGCGTTGCTCGTGCTAGCCGCCGACTACACGGGCGGGGTGGCGCTCGCCTCGCTCCTCACCGGTTGGCCTGTGCTCGGCGTTCACCCGGTGACGTCGCGCTACTCCGTCTCGATGTGGCTGCTGAAGGTCGACATCAAGTTCCTCCGCCCCAGCGTCTCTGATCTGACTGTCACGGCCAAGATCGATCCCGATCTGCACGAACGAATCCAAAAGCGATTTTTTGAGGGCAAGACGGTCGTCGAGACGATCGCCATCGAGTTCCGCAACGGCGACACGCCGGTGGCCGAAGCGACGGCAACGTACTTCGCTCGCCAATCGGATATGCTTCGCGCTGAGGGAATCTCCACTGAGCGAGTTAACACGCTCTACCAGCTCAAACTGACTTCTTCCGCGGAAATGATCGCCGGCGTTCGCGCCCGCGAAACCGGCGGATTGTTTACCGACCCGTACGCCTACCACATGGCCGGCCAACACGGCGTTGCGATCGCGAATCGATTTTGCGATCGAACGCCGCAGCTCGGCGGGATGGTCGCGGCTCGAACGCGGCATCTCGACGACGCGCTGAAGAACTACCTCCGCGCCGGCGGCCGGCAGATCGTCAACGTCGGCGTCGGTTGGGACATGCGCGCGTTCCGTCTCGACCTGCCGGAAGGGACGACGCTGTTCGAACTCGACTTCCCGACGACGCTCGAAGAACGTCGTCGTCGCCTCGCCTCGGCGGAAGTTGCCGAGCAACCAGGCGTCACCCGCGTCGAGATTCCGATCGACCTGCGAACAATGTCGCTCGCTGAGGTTGTTGCCGGGAACGTTGATCTCGACCAGCCGATCTTCCTGGCTTGGGAAGGGATGAGCATGTACTTCAGCGAAGAGGAAGTACGCGACATCCTCACCGGCATGCGACCGCTGCTCAGCCACCCCGACAGCCTGCTGTGGCTCGATCTGGTCGATCGCGAACCGGTCGAAACGCCCGAGAACTTCCCCGCGTCGATTCAGCAGTTCATGCGCGGGATGCGGATTCTCGGCGAGCCCTTTACTTTTGGCGTCGACGACGCGGAAGACTTCCTACAGTCGACGGGTCTTCGCTGTTTGGAGACCGTCACCTCCGACCTCTATTTGCCGGAGAAAGACGATCCGGTCTACTCGGTCTACCAGTTCTGTTTGGTAAGCCGACAGGCGGCACACGCCGATGAAACGCCGCTGACGTTCCAAGCCGCCCGCTTCGACGGAGCGACGACGAGCATCTCAACGCCGCACTTTGCAATGAACGGCCACGGCGCGATGGCGCGCAACGGCAGTGCGGGAGCGATGAACTCAGTGGCCGATCTCCCACGGCAGCCGCGTTAGCGCCAACGACTACCGTATGGGCGACGAGCACTCGCAGCCTTGCTTCGGACCGAGCAGCTTCGTAAAGCTGATCGCCGCGGCGTGCGTTTGGTCGTAGTGAACGCTGTTGTCGAAGTCGCCGCCGATCAACTGGCTGGTCGTCTCGTACTCGTGCGAGCCGAACGAGTACATGTACGCGAGGTTCACGTTCCAGTCGCGCCACATCCAGCCGTAGCCCATCGACACAGCTTGCTCGAGCGCGGCGGGGATGAACACCGTCATCGTCGACGCCGGACTGGGGTTCCGGTGGTAGACGTAACCGGCCCGAATCACCTGCCCGCCGTCGAAGTGGTACTCATAGCCAAGCCGCGTCGAAACGCTGTCCTGCCACAACAGCGGGAATTGCTCGGTGATCGGCGGGAACGCGGGATTGCTCGGATTCGTCAGCGTGATGTCGAACGAATCGAACGCATCGGCCCAGTTGAACCAAATCACGTCCGCCGAAACGACCTGTCGTGAAGTCAGTTGCTGACGCACGCCCAAGCCGACCGATTGCGGCCAAGTAATGGTCGCGTCGGTATCGTAACTGGTGGAACCAAGCGGCGTGTCGACCGTCGTGGTGCCGCTCGCCTCGATCTTGCTGCGACTTTGGTACGAGGCGCCGATCGACGTGCTGTCGGTCAGCTGGTACTGCACGCCGGCCGACCACACGAGGGCGAAACCATCGACTTCCATGTCGAGCAGCGTCGGCAGCCCGGGAGCGGTTGGCCCTTGTAGCGTGTACGGACCCTCGAAGTTCGCGAATGACAGGGCGGGGCCCATCGTGGCGCCAAATGACAACCGATCGGTCGGCGTGTACGAAGCGCCGAACAATAGCTTCGAAAGCGAACCGAATGACTTGTAGCGTTGCGGCCCGGGAAACGGCGCTTGGCCTTCGAGATTGAAGATCGAGCCGAACCCGGCCGGCGAGAAGATGCCGGCGCCGAACGCCCACTCATCCGACATCTTGCGGATGTAGGAAATCTCGGGCAGGACGTAGAACTGATGCTGACCGACGGTGTCTGGGTTGTTGGCGTCGGAGTATTGGAACTCGGTCCATAGCCCGGTGGCGCCGAGCTGGAACATCCCCTCGCTTTCCATCTGCCCCATCGCGGCAGGGTTGTCGTGGAGGATCGAACCGTTGTCGGCGAAGGCGATATTCGTACCGCCGCGGCCGATGGTGAACGCCGAGACGCCGTCGAGAATGATGCCATCGGCAGCCGCGGGTGCGGCGCACGATAGGCACAAAGCGGCCCCTGCCAAGAATCGCCGAGGGCGTCGCACGGAGCCTCCTTTGCCGCCAATGCGAATCGGCAGCCATCCCTAAAGTCTAAACAGTGCAGAGCTTTAGGGGTGAAGATCGGCAAACCAGACAGGCTGCGCGCAGGCAATTCCAGCAGTCGCGTCGCTCAAATCGACGGTGCTGGCGTCGACCTTGCCGGTTGAGAAAACTCTCGGGCGAACTTAGACGAGAGCCGGCTCCGGCGGAGCCGTTTCGGTGCGAGTTTCCGCAGCGAGCATCGGCTCGTCGAGCGTCTCAGAGATCCGCACGACTTCCTCTTCGCGACGGAGGAAGGCCTCGACCACGTCGGGGTCGAACTGCGTTCCCATCCCGTCGAGGATGATCTGCCGGGCCTTTTCGTGGCTGAACTTCGGCTTGTACACCCGTTGGCTACGCAGCGCGTCGTACACGTCCGACAGCGCGGTGAGCCGGCCGCACAGTGGAATCTGCTTGCCTTGCAGCCCAAACGGATAGCCGGTGCCGTCGAAACGTTCGTGGTGGGTGAAGGCAATGTCGCGGGCCATCGTCAGGAACTTGGCGTCGGGATGAGCCTTCGTCGCCGCGGCGAGCGTTTCACCGCCGATGGTGACGTGCTGCTTCATAATCTCGAACTCCTCCTTGGTAAGAGGGCCCGGTTTGAGCAGCACGCTGTCGGGGATGCCGACCTTGCCGATGTCGTGCAACGGACTCGTGAGGTACATCAGCTGGACGTAGTCGCCGTCGACGACGTCGCGGTACTTGTCCCAGGTCGACAGTTCCTCGGCCAGGACGCGGCAGTATTCTCGCATCCGTTCGAGGTGAAGTCCCGTGTCGGTATCGCGCGATTCCGCCAGTTTGGCTAGCGTGAACAGCATCACGTCCCGGCTCTGCAGCGAAAGGATCCGCTCGCCGGTGCGGAGGCGAACCCGCAATTCGCTCGGCTGGAACGGCTTCGTCAGGAAGTCGTCGGCGCCCGCTTTGAGTCCTTCGACGACGTGCTCGGCGCCGTACGAAGTGACGAGGATGAAGAAGATGTAGCCGCTCCACTGGCGGCAGCGGATCTGGCGGCAGAGCTCGGGGCCGCTCATCTCCGGCATCTCCCAATCAGAGACGACGATCGAGTACTTGCCGGTACGAATGAGGTGGAAGGCCTCGCGCCCGTTCGACGCGACGGTCACTTCGTAGCCAAAATGGACCAACGTGTTCGCGAGGAACTCGGCGGAAACCACGTCGTCGTCGACTACTAGCACATGCATCGCAGGAACCCGTCAAATGGTGCGGTGATCGCGGACGCCTCGCTCAGGGCGTCGCCGCCATGGCTGGCAGCGAGCTTTGGGAGGCGTCGTTGGTCAGGATGGCCGTGCAATCGTTCCATTCCTGGCGGAACTGAACGAAGCGAGCGGCCAGCAGGTCGGTAAACTCTTTATTCGCGGCAGACCACAGTTCATTCGCCCGTTGGCTAAGATTCGTGGCCCCGGCATTAGCGCAGGCGCCTTTGAGGCGGTGGGCAATCCGCTGCACGCGAGGCAGGTCGGCGCATTGAATCGCTTCCTCCAACTCCACGACATCGGCTTCGCAACGCGATTGGAAAATCGTCAAAATGCGTTCCACAAAGTCCAAGTTCCCCATACAACGACTCATCAGGTCGTCGACGTTGATCACTTTGGCCAAGGCATCGAACTGGGTGGTGGTCATCTCAGTAACCTTTGAGAAACGCATCACGACTTAATTAATGACGCGCACATCGACAAATACCCATAGCACCAATACGCTATGACCGTCGCATGCACGCCAATCGCTAAGAAACTCTAGTTCACGCGGTGCGCAGGACGGGGCGGGTGAAATAACGTCTGATGGCCGCGAGGTGAGGCAAAACCGCCTCAAATCCGTTGAAAAATCGAGGAACCGGCCGCAATTTAGGCAGATGCCGGCGTTGCGCACGTCGCCTCAGGCCTCTCGCCATGTCGCACAAAAGGGGAGCCCGGTCGTAACGGACATGCCGATTGCGACTGTTGCTCGCATCGGGCGACGCCGAGCTTGTCGCGATTCAAACCCCACTCAGCCGTCGACGCCGACGACTTGGACGGAAACGCTCAGCCCCTTAAATGCGTTCCCAGCGCCAAACCAGCCGCCCGAAATCGGCATTGCTTTGTCTTGCTCGCGGGCGACGGCGACCGATACATGCTCACTGCCGGCAAGCTTATTGTTGGTCGGATCGTAACCCCGCCAACCAGCGCCGGGGAGGTAGATCTCGGTCCAGGCATGCGTCGCGCCATGCTGCCCGTCGGCCATCTGGATGTAACCGGTGACGAAGCGCGCTGCAAAACCCCAATGCCGGGCTGCTTCCATCATGAAGACGGCGTAGTCCCGGCACGAGCCCGAACCCAACGCCAGCGTCTGGCAAGGCAGCTGCACCCCCGCCTCTTCGCGCGGGATGTACTGAAAGCCCTCGAAGATGCGGGTGTTGAGCGCCAGCAGCAGATCGGCGGTGTTCGCGAGTTGCCCGGGGCGATAAAGATCGAGTAACCACTTCTGCAGCGCGGGCCCATCGTGCGGGTAGCTCGGCAGGCGGTACGGGACGATCTCGATCTGCTCATCAGCTCCATATTGAAACGGATACTCGGCCGCCTGCGGATCGATCGCACAGTCGATCGGCCGATCGTCGAACAGGTCGACGTCGATCTCCGAGTGGATCCGCAGCTCGGCACCCCGTTCCAGGAACTCGATCACCGCGATCGAATTGCCGTACACGTCGCGCAGCCAGCGCACCTTAGCGGCGGGTTCGATGGCGAGCTCCATCGCCGCGATGTGGACATCGTGCCCCTCCCGCGGCCGAATCATCGCTCGATGGGGCCCGAACTCGACCGGTTCGTGGTACGAGTAGTGGGTATCGTGGATGATGCGGATGCGTTTCATCGTCGGCCGAAATCGAGACGCGGGGGAGGGGAGCGAGTGATTCTAAAGCCGCCGCAGGTGCGGGGAAATGGCGGGCCCGTCGCCGGGACACTCCCGCCGCCCGGGAAGGCTGACGCGGCCCGCTGCTTGAAGTAATATAAAAGTCCCTCTGAAACTTGATGATCACCGGCGCAGGAGCCCTGCCGTGCGTTTTTCGACTGCCGCGTTTGCCTCGATCGTTTGCAGCTCCCTCGTGCTGAGCCCCGTGGATGCCCGTGAATGGGCCGACAAGTCGGGCGAATACTCGCTGGAGGCCGACCTTGTGTCGTTCGACGACGAGGTGGTCGTGCTGCGGCGCGGCGATCACGAGCTCGCGGCGTTCGCCATCGCCGACCTCTCCGACGCGGACCGCGAATACCTCAAGTCGAAGGAAGCGGAAGAAAGCTCGACCAAGTCGCTCGACGCGGCCCAGGAGTGGACCCTTAAGAGCGGGCTGACCATCAAAGGGAAGGTTGTTGATTTCGCCGATCGCGACGTGACGATCGATCGCCGCCGCAATCGGATCTTCGTCAACGACCGGTTGATGAACAACCTGCCGGAGTTCTATCAGCAAATCGTGCCGCAGCTCGTCGCCCATGAGGGGAAGATCGCCCAAGCCAACGGCCGCGAGTTGCGTCGCTGGCTGATCGCCGAGGGAGACAAGCCGCAGACCTTCCATGTGCAAGGCATCGTCATCGAAGCCGAGAGCGGCGATGAGTTTGCCGTGCCGTTCTTTTTGCTTAGCGACGCCGACCTCAAGCTCCTCCAGCCGGGCTGGGAGAAGTGGCTCGCCGCGCATGCCAAGCAAGACTACGAAGCAGAAGAGGACATGGGCTTCTTGCTGCGGTCGCTTGCCGCCGCGCGGCAACAAGACGAGCAAGTGCAGCGGCAGATCGCATTGCTGCAGCTCAACATGCAGGCGATCCAGGCGGGCGTCACTTCGCTGTGGGAAGTGACGCTCTATCCGGCCGCCGGTAAGTTCGGTCCTCCGCTGTGGGTCGTTGTCACGGGCCGCAACAATCTCGAGGCGGTCGACGCCGCGATGAAGCAGTATCCGGGACACGTGGCCGGTCCGGTGCGGCGCGTTTCCCGCCGGCGCTAGGGTTTACTTCCGCTTCTTCTTCACCGGCGCCGGTTCGTGGATGCCGTAGAAGATCGCGAACAGCACCGGCGCCACGATCAGCGTGAGCACGCACGCGAACGACAGGCCGAACATTATCGCCACGGCCATCGACGCGAAGAACGGGTCTTGCGTCAGCGGGATCATGCCGAGCACCGTGGTGATCGCAACCATCATCACCGGCCGCAGCTTGGCGACGCTGCCGCTGAGGAGGGCCCGGTAGGGATCGGCCCCGCGCTGAATCTCCTGGAAGACTTTGCTCAGCACGACGATCGAGTTCTTGATCTGCTCGCCGCCAAGCGACAGGACGCCGAGCAGGGCCATGAACCCGAACGGCATTCCGGTAAGCAGTAGCCCGACGGTCACGCCAATGATCGCCAGCGGGGCGATCAGCCAGATCACCAGCGTCGTGCGGATCGAGTTGAACAGGCAAACGACAATCAGCACCATGAGCGCGAGCGCCGCGGGGAGCGACTTGGCGAGGGCCGCGCGGGCGTTGCTTGAGTCTTCGTACTCGCCGCCCCATTCGAATGAATAGCCAGCGGGAAGTTTGATCTTCTCCACGTCGGCGCGAATGCGGCCAAAGAGTTCGCTCGGCAATCCGCTGCGAGGATCGGCGTGGACGGTGATCGTCGGGAAGCGGTCGCGACGCATCACCACTGGATCTTCCCAACCGACGTCGACCGAAGAGACGACCTGACTGAGCGGAATCATCCGCCCCGCCACCGGGCTCCAGATCTGCATGCTGCGCAGGGCGTCGACGTCGTTCCGCTCGGCAAGCGGCGGGCGGGCGACGATCGGGAGCAGCCGCGTCTCTTGCGGGAACAGCCCGCGGTCGGCGCCTGGCTCGCGGAAGAAGCCGACGGGGCGGCCTTCGAAGCCCGACTCGAGTGCGCGGGCCACCTCGACCCGCGTAATGCCGTTGCGACGGGCTTGTAGTTCGAACAGGTCGGGGCGAATCACCTTCTCGCGCTCACGCCAATCGTGCCGCACGCCGATGGCGTTGCCGTCGTCTTCGATCGCTCGCACCGCGCGATCGGCAAGGCGCCGTAACACGGCGGGATCGGGCCCTTGGAACCTAGCTTGTACGCGGCCGCCGGCGCCCGGGCCGAGCAGGAACTTCTTCGCGACGGCGTTGGCGTTGGGGAAGCGCTCGTCGAGTTCTTTTTGGATATCGAGGATTAGCTGGCTGATGTCGTTCGGATCGCTTACGTCCACCAGAAACTGCACGTAGGCGCGATTCTCGCGTTCGGGCGAGTAGACGAGCATGAACCGCAACCCGCCGCCGCCAACGAAGGTGGTGACGTTGCTGACGCCGGGCTGCTCTTGGATGTAGGCCTCGATCGCGGCGGCGGTCGATTCGGTTTCGCGGATGTGGGTCCCGGCCGGCAGGAACACGTCGACCATAAATTGCGGCCGCGTCGCCGGCGGGAAGAAGCTTTGCTTGACGTAGCCGAAGCCCCACAGCGAGGCGATGAACGCCACGACCGAGAGGACCATGACGAGGCCGCGCCAGCGGAGCGAAAGTGCGAGCAGATTGCGGTACGCCGTGAAGATCGGCCCGCCGTAAGGATCGGATTTGTCAGTCTCGCCGGCGGCTGCGGGAGCTTTCGGTGAGAAAAACATGCTGCTCAGCAGCGGCGTGAGCGTGATTGCCGAAATCCAACTGAGCGTGAGCGATATGAAAATCACCCAAAAGAGCGAGTTGCAGTACTCGCCCGTACTATCGTTCGAGAGCCCAATCGCCGCGAACGCGATCACCGCGATCGCTGTCGCGCCGAACAGCGGCCACTGGTTGTAGAAGACCGCCTCGCGGACGACCTCCATCTTTTCGCGGCCCGCTTCGATGCCGACTTTGATCCCCTCGATGATGATGATCGCGTTGTCGGTGAGCATGCAGAGGGCGATAATCAGCGCCCCGAGCGAGATCCGCTCCATGAGGATGTCGCCGTCGAGGAACATCACCAGGAACGTCGCCATGATCGTGAGGAAGAGGACCATGCCGATGATGAGACCGGTCTTCAGCCCCATCGCGAACATGAGGACGATGACGACGATGCTCACCGCCTTGATGAGATTGAAGATGAAATCGCTGGTAGCGGCGGTGACCGCTTCAGGCTGGAAGTTGATCTCTTCGATCTCGATGCCAATCGGCTGGTTGCGTTTGAGCTCATTGAGCTTCGCGCGAACGGCCTGGCCCATCGTGACGACGTTGCCCCCTTGCACCGTCGAGATGCCGAGGCCAATCGCCTGCTGGCCGTCGTACTTCAGGATCCGCCGCGGCGGATCGCGGTCGGCCCGCTCGATGGTCGCCACGTCGCGCAGGATGAGTTGCCGGCCGGAGCGGTCGGAACCGATCACCAGTTCCAGCATTTCGTCGGCAGAGTTGAAGCCGCCCTTGGGATCGAGCGCCAAATGCTCGTCGCCGACCTGGACGCGGCCGCCGTCGGCGACGACGTTGCGGGCTTGCAGCTGCGCGTAGATTTCTTCCTCGTTGAGCCCGAGCTGCGCGAGGCGATGCCGCGAGAGTTCGAGGTAAACGAGTTCTTGCTGCTCGCTGAAGAGATCGACCTTCTTCACATCAGTTGCGAGCAACAGTTCGCGGCGGAGAAATTCTGCGTAGCGACGGAGTTCTTGCTGCGAATAACCTTCGCCGGTGATTGCGAGGAAGATGCCGTAAACGTCGCCGAAATCGTCGATTACCATCGACTGCCCGCGGGCGCCGGGGGGCAGCTGCGGCTGGGCGTCGGCGATCTTGCGGCGGAGCTCGTCCCAGACCTGCGGGATCGAATGCTTGTCGAATTCATCCTTGATCACGACGCTTACTACCGAGCGACCGCGCGACGACTCGGACTCGACCCGTTCGAGTTGGCCGAGTTGCTGGACGGCGATTTCGATCGGGTTCGTCACCTCGCGGGCGACGTCCTCGGCACTGGCCCCGGGATAAGGAGTGATGACGAGGGCTTCTTTGATCGTGAATTCGGGATCTTCGAGCCGCCCCATCCGCTGGTAAGCGACGATGCCGCCCACGACGATGAGGAGCATCGAGACGAACGCGATGCGATTTTTTTGAACGGTGAGGACGCCGAGATTCATTGCGCGCCCCCAAGCTGATCGCCGAGGTCGCGAACTAGCATGCCGTCGCGGAGTCGCGAGGCGCCGGCGATGGCGATGCGATCGCCGGGCGCCAGGCCATCGACGATCTCGATGTCGCCGCCGCTGGCGTCGCCTAGCTTCACGGTGCGTTTGGCGACCTTTTGGGCATCTCCATCGCCTTCAATCACCCACACGATCTGGTCGCCGGCGTCTTTCTTCACCACCGCCGAGACGGGGACGAGCAACCGATCGCCCAGCACGCTGGCGCGGCGGAAGTCGGCGGTCACCGTGCCCGTCATGCCGGGGAGAATCGTCACGTCGGTCGGCGCCTGCATCGCGGTGCGGACTTTGAATGTCTGCGTCGTCGGGTCGGCGACCTGGGCGATTTCACGAATTTCGACGGGGAAGCGGAGGCCGGGGGCGCCGCTGAACTCGGCTTGCAGATCGATCACGTCGGCCGTGCGAATGTCGGCGGCCATCACCGTTTCGGGAACGTCGACGACGACTTCGATTTCTTCCACATCTTGGAAACGAACGATCGGCTCCTTCGCACGGACGTTCTGCCCCTCTTCGACAAAGCGTTGAGCGATGACGCCGTCGTAGGGCGCGACGAGCGTGGCGTCGCTCAGTTGCAGGGCGGCTTCGACGACGCGACCTTCGAGGCCGCGAACCGTCGCCGCTTGGGCGTCGATATCCTCCTCGCGGCCGATCGCTCCCTTCTCGAGCAATTGAACGGCCGCTTGATATTCCTCTTGAGCGACTTGATAGGCAGTCTCGGCGATTTCGTACTGCGATCGCGAGACGGCGCTGTTGCGGACGAGCTGTTCGAAGCGGCCATACTCAGCGCGAGCGTTGGCCATGCGGGCCGCGGCAGCGCGAACTTGCGATTCGCGGCGGAGCGTTTCTTCGGGGCGTTCGCCCGATTGGAGCCGCCGGAGGACGGCGCGGGCTTGGTCGAGCTCGCCTTGCAGCTGCGTGAGCCGAGCCTGGAACTCGTCCGGGCGGAGCTCGCCGATGACCTCGCCCTTCGCGACGCGCTGGCCTTCCTTCACCGGGAACTTCACCAGGACGCCGGGGACCTGGAAGGCGAGTTCGACGCGGCGGGCGGCTTCAGCGACGCCGGGAAAGATGCGGGTGCGAACGTCGCCGCCGGCGGCGACGACCATCGTCTTCACCGGGCGGATTGGTTCGGTACGCTCGGCGACTGGCGGGGTGCAGCCGGCGGTGATTGCGGTGACGAGTGTGAGCAGAAGGTGTGAGGGGCGGAGCTTGTTGAGGGTCGCTCCGGCGGGTCGTTGACCCGCGGCTGCTGGGGGCTGCATTGCTATTTGTCGTGATTTTGTCGTCATGTTCGTTTTTGGCGACATAATTAAGGAGGCTGTCGACTTGCGTCGTGAGGCGTCGTCGTAACTTGTTGTCTAGGCGGGCGCCTGCGTTCAATGAGCAAGGCGCAAGATTTTGTCGCCAGCGTTCGCAAGTCGCGTCACTAACGACCAATTGTCATGCGGTCTCGCGGTTGAACGATCGATCCGCAACAACTCAAGCGTCTGCTCGCTCAGGCAACAATTACACAGCATGAGCATTACAGATTGAGTAGCCGTTTTCGAGTGGAAACTTTTAGGTTTTTGGTTTCTCGAACAACTTCTGAGCGGCTTGGCCGACCGGCGGCAGGGAGTGGAGCGATGGGTGACATCACCAGCAAGCGCGTCCTCTACGCGAAGGGAGCGCTGTTCGTCGCACTCGGGACGCTCGCCGTCGGGCTGTGCCTCGTGAAGTATCCGGACTGGCAGTTGGCGCTGCTCGTGGGCATCGCGGTGTGGGCGTTCTGCCGGGCGTATTACTTTGCGTTCTACGTGATTGAGCACTACGTTGACCCGACGTACCGCTTCGCGGGGCTCGGAGCGTTCGTGCGTTATGCTTGGAACGAGTGGCGGCAGCGGAAGCATTCTTGAGATAGCCATCATACGGACGACAAGGCGGCAGGAGCTGGTATGCGACGGATCTTGGTGCTAGGCGGCGGCTTCGCGGGGTTGTGGAGCGCGGCCGGAGCGGCGCGGAAGCTTGATGAACTCGGCATCGGCGGCACTGACGTCGAGGTGACGCTCGTCAACCGCGATGCGTATCACAGCATTCGCGTTCGCAACTACGAGGCCGACTTAGCGGCGACGCGGGTGCCGCTGTCCGAGGTGCTCGATCCGATTGGCGTGCGGCTGGTCGAGGGCGACGTCCGGTCGATTGACTTTGCACGACAGACGGTCGACGTGCAGGGCGCCGGCGGAGCGGTGGTGCTGGCGTACGATCGGCTGGTCTTTGCACTGGGGAGCGAGTTGGTGCGGCGGCCGTTGCCGGGGTTTGCAGAGTATGCGTTTGATATTGATACGTATGACGGGGCGGCGCGGTTGGAGTCGCATCTGGGGCGACTGGTCGCTGAAGCGACCAGTCCGACGATGGGGGATCGGGCGCGGTGGGTGGTGTTGGTCGTGGGGGCGGGGTTGACGGGGATTGAAGCCGCGGCGGAGTTGCCGGGGCGGTTGCGGGCGTTGCGCGATGCGAGCGGTGAAGAGGGTAGGGAAGTCCGCGTGATTTTGGCGGATCATGGCGATCACATTGGTTCCGACATGGGAGCGGCGGCGCAACCGGTAATCGCTGAGGCGCTCACTGCGCTCGGCGTCGAGACGCGGACTGGGGTGCGCGTCTCAGCATTGAGCGCTGCCGGGGCGACGCTCGAATCGGGGGAACTCATTCCCGCGGGAACGATCGTGTGGTGCGCGGGGATGCGGGCTAATCAGCTGACTGAACTCTTTCCTGTCCAGCGCGACCGGCTCGGCCGGCTACCGGTCAACGAGTTCCTACAAGTGAAGGGCATGCCTCATGTGTTCGCTGCCGGCGATTCGGCGGTGGCGATGATGGACGAGCAGCACGCCTCGGTGATGTCGTGCCAACATGGCCGGCCGATGGGGCGGTTCGCGGGCCACAACGTCGTGTGCGATCTGCTCGGCTTGCCAATGTTGCCGCTGCGGATCGATTGGTATGTCACCGTGCTCGATCTTGGCCCGTGGGGAGCGCTATACACCGAAGGGTGGGATCGGCATGTCGTCGCGGTCGGCGCCACGGCGAAGGCGACGAAGCGGGTGATTAACTGCGAGCGGATTTATCCGCCGCGCGGGGGCGATCGACGGGAGATTTTGGAAGCGGCGGCGCCGGTGGTGCAGCGGCCGCCGGCCTATCAATCTTGAAACGCCACTGGTCGCTGAAGCGACCAGTCCGATATTGGCGAGGCATGACGCTCGCTAACATTAAGTAGACAACGCCGTATCCATTTGGTTAAATAGCGACACTGGAGTGAAATTTATATGTTCGCGGAAGGCTGCAGATACTCGCACCGCGACATTCTGACTACTGCTTAGCTACTTAATCACACCAAGCTAATCGGCGGGCGATGACAGATACTGAACTCCTGGCCGAGCAACAACGAATAAGTGCACGGCTCTATCGCGGCGTGATTTTTTCATTCGTCTGGCTGTGCGGAATCGGCTCACTTTACTCTCTTATTATCGGCATCGACGCGCTGCGGGCAATTCGCCGCGCCGACGGCATGCTCTATGGAAAATGGCGGGCCTGGTGGTGCGTGGGTGTGGGCGGCCTTGGATCGTTGTTTCTAGTGTGGTTCGTATTGACGCTGATCTTGCATCTGTGCGGCATTCGTATCCGCTGAAAGAAAGTCCCATCGCAAGCTGAAAGAAGTTGCTTCGATCACAGCGTCTTGCGGGACTTCCAATACGCGATCACGGCGACGGCGGTGATCGCGAGGCCCGGGAGGGCGGGGGTGAGGTACCACCACCAGAGCGCGCCCGCGGCAGCGACGGCGGCGTAGGGCCAGCGGCGGACCGGCAGCGCGATCGTATGCGTCGCTACGGGGTGCCGCCAGACGAAGCCGATCGCGGCGACAAGGGCGAACGCGCCGAACCAACGGAAGTAAGGAAGGGGCTCGCGTTGCGGAACTAACTCCAGCGCGCCCTCATCGTCGCCTTGGAAATGACGCGCGAGCAACGATTCGTGCGACGGAAGCTCCCGCGCATCGGCTACGTCTGCCGGCGGTTTCTTGGAAGACGAGCTTCTGCCGAAACGCTCGCGCAATCGCGTCCAGGCTTCGGGATCGTCGCTCGCAGCCGTCGCGTCGAGTCGATCGAACCAGGGTTGCCGCCAGAGTTGCAGTTCCCACTCCGCGAGCTGCGACGCCAACGGGTAGGCGTCGAGGAAGGCGTCGATCTGGCCGCGGCGTGCGGCGGCGGCAAATTCGGCGGCGCCGAGCGGCTTGGCCTTGGCGGTCGATTCGACCGAACGTGCGTCGACGACTTGCCACAGCGACCGTTGCGGCGCGAACGTGCGGCCGTCGACGGCGACTTGCGGCACAGAAAAGTGCCGCGACGACTTCATGCTCGCGCGTGGCAAGCGATAGCTCAGCAGAAACACTCGCGGCAGGAACCTGGAACCGGCGGGCGCCTGCCAGACGCCGTCGGCGACCGTTGGCGCCGCCTGCGGTACGCCGTCAACGGAGGCGTACTCAAGCTCCGCGCCAGCCGGAAGCGTGACGCGACAGACGTCGCCGCCGCCGGCTTGGACGATCAGTTGCGATTGTGCGGCCACATGCCCCGCGGCGTCGATCTCGAGGCGATTCTCGGCCTGTCGATACGCAGCGACGCGCATCGCATCGGGGAAAACTCGCTGCTCGGCGATGAACCGCTCGCGCAAAACGCGGTACGCTTGCGGTGACTTTTCCACTCCCAGCGCGGTAGTGAGCTCTTTCGGCAGTCGCTGCGGTTGCAGACCGCGGAGCGTCCACTCCGCCGTGAGATTGCCCGCGGTGGGGGGCAACACGAGAAACGCCTGTTGCTGCTTGGCATTCGCGATGCGGAAGGAAGGAAAGCGAATACGTTGGTCGGTTTCCAGTGAGACAGGCCCGCGGACGCGCACCCCGAACGAACCGCCCGCCGCAACCGGGGCGGCCAAGCGAACTTCCAGGAGTTGGCGATCAGGATCGGCCGGCAGATCGCGCACTGTGACGCGGGCGCCTTGATCGGCGGCGAACGGGCCCCGCCAGTTCTTGTCGACGATCAACTCGATCGTATCGACGAGGCCGCGGCTCGCCTCGCCTCGCAGGCGGCACTCGGCGACAGTTTCAGCGGGATCGAGTTCGAGCATAAGCAGCGCGTCGGCGTCGAACTCGGCGTTGTTGGGACTGATGACAAGTTCCGGCAACGCGGCGGCTCCGCGGGCCAGGGCGTACTGCCCAACGAGCAGGCCTTGGTTCGAATCGACCGGGACGGGCGTTGCTTTCGCTGGCGGCGCTGCGTCCGCCCAGCCGACGAGCAGGTCGCTCGCGCGGAACAGAAGCAAATCAATCGGCGCCGTCGGACTCGCTTCGAGGCCAATTCGCGGCACTTGGACGCGACGCTCGATCGCAGGAAGCGTACCCGCGTCGGCCGTTGCGGCGGCGGGGGGCGTCGCCACGATCATGTCGTGCAGCCGTCCGGCAACGCGAATGACGTGGGATTCGGTGAGCGGCCGACTGAGGAAGAGCTGCACCTGATCTGGCCGCGGACGCGCCCAACGTACGGGAATGTCGCCGCCAACGCCTTCAAGCGTGACGGAGACTTGTTCGATTTGCAGTTCAGGCGCAACGGACAAACGATGAGCAAGCAACTCGCCGCCTAGCTCGGCGATCGCCGCCGTGTACACGACGCGCACATCGTGATCATCGCAGTGGAGTTCGAGCGACTCGCGCGACGAAAATCGCGGCGGAGTAGGCGTTACGTCTAGCGACCACTGCGGGTTAGCCACGGACGCGGCGTACTGCAGCGACGAGGCGGAAACAGCCGGCCCCCACAATGGTTCGAGTTCGGCAGGGCTGACGGGCGCCAGGCCGGCGCCGGCGTTGTCGCGAACCCGCAACCGCGGATCGGCGATCACCGCAAAATGACGCAAACGAACATTCATCCCTAACACGTCGACCCACGGGTAGTCGATGCGGCCGACCGAGAGGGTGCGCTGCAATTGGAACTGCAACGCGACCGTTTGCGGCAACGTCGCGGCCGAGCGAAAGCGAAGCTCCACTAGCCCTGGTTGATTCGCTTCGCTCAGCGAACTCGGCGAGATTTCGAGCGGCGAACCTTCCGGCAGCGGCAGGAGCTTCAGCTGCGGCGATGCGAGCAGCCGAATGGCGTCGACGGCGCCGTCGCCGCTGAGCCGCAACCGCACGTCGAGGCGCGCGGCCGCGGGATCGACCTCCAGCAGCGAAAGTTGTTCGACGGCGATCGCGGCGCCGTCGTTCGCAAGCCGAGCAGGCCAGACGAGGTCGAGCGTCTCGGCGGGCGCCAGTCGTAACAGGGTCCGGGCAGCGCTCGATTCGCTGGCGACATGCGTAGCGGCAGTCGCGTGCACGGCCATCAGGCCGGCTGGATGGAGCACCTCGAGCGTCCCGCCCGCCAGCGGCGGAACGGAAAGTTGCAGCCGCGAGACCTGCGCCGCCGATGACGATGCAGCGACGGGAGTCATGCGCGCCGTGAGTTCATGATCGCCCGACTTTGCCAGCGTGAAAGCGATAGAGGTTCCCGCCACGTTCCAACTCGGCGTAATCGGCTGACCGTCGAGAAGAAACTGAGCGGCATCCCACAATCCGTCTGCTGCGTGGAGCGGAAGTTCGACGACGGCGTTCGTGCGTTCTGATTTCCAACGAAAACGGAGAACGACTCGCGTCGCGACGATCTGGTTGACGCCTGCCGACGGTTCGAGCTCGACTTGGTAGTTCGCATCGACCAAGGTAGCGGACTCGGCCACGCCGGCCGTAGTCGGCAGCAGGCTCGCGGCCATCGGGGCGGGAACGTAAACGTCGTCGCCGACAGGTTGCCCCTGATCATCGACGGGGAAGAAGACTTGCGGCGGCGCCGTTTCTTGAGCGGCTGCTGCGTTCTCTTCGACCAATGCCTGCCAGCCTAACGTCAAGGACAACAGGACCGCCGCGTGGGCGGCGAGCGAGCGATCGGTCTCGCGGCGCTGCCGCGTCAGGAAGCTGACCGATTGGCGGACGACGGCGCCGGTGAGCACCCCTAAGAACACCGCTTGCGGCAAGGGGACGAGCGGCAGCGGAACCGTCAAGCAGATTGCGGCGGCAGCAGCGGCGAGTGTGACGACGCCGCGACGCGAGCGAGCCCACAGCCAGGCGGAAGCGACGGCGGCGATCAGCCACGCAACGTGCCAGTTGGCTTGTTCGCCGCTCGCCAGACGCAGGGCGACCGGCGCGGGATGGTCAACGAAAGACTGCGTGAGCGTCGTCCAGCCGCCGGGCGCGGCCAGCCGCGTCGAAGTGGCAGGAATTACCGGCGAGGCGGCGTCGACGTGGGCCAGCAGCATGCCGTCGTACCAACGTTCGCCGCCGCGACCAGACACCGGACCGAACAATCGCGCCAGCCAATCGTTCGCCGAGACGCTCGCCGCGGCGAGACCGGCTCGCTTCGCGCTCGCGACGGAGCCGTCCTGGGCGACGGCGTTGTATGCGGCCGGCCAGCGGAGGTTCCAGGTGCCGCGGACGACGGGAAACGACGCCTCCGGTAGCGCGGGTTCGATTTGAGCATGGCGTTCGAGCGGTGCGATCTTTCTTTCCAACTGGACGACGAGCGCTTGGCGAGCGGCAACGCCAGGAAGTTGAAAGCGGACGCGATGGGAGACGACTGCCGGCGCGGCGACGAGCGCGTGACCGTCGACCGCAACGGAAACAAACGATGCGCCTGCAGGCGCCGTCAGCTGGACGTCGGTGGGTTGCGGAGACTCAACGGCGTAAACGATGCGATGGCTTTGCGTGCCGTCCGCGAGCTGCTGCGTTTGAGCATGGCAACTCCATGCAATGACGCCCGTTTGTGCGGGCTTATTTTCAGTCTCGCTCGCTGGCTTTTCCGTTGGCTGCAGCTGATTCGCCGCTGCCGCGGCTGCAGGAGGAAACGCTTGAGTCGTCAGCAGACGGGTGGTAAACCCGGGAGCGTCGGCGATCAACATGGCAGGATCATCGCCCAAGCGGAGGCAGGCGAGCGCTGGCAATTGACCGGCGGCTGCAGGAGGCAGCACGGGAGCAGCGGCGGCGCCGCGGGAATCGACGTCCACCGCCTCCGCACGGCCGCGGAAGATCGCCCACGCTTGCCAATTCTCGGCATCGGGCAGCGTCAGCTGGTTTACGACGGCGTCCGACGCCGCAGCGCTACGCCAAGTAACGTGAAACCGAAATGGCGCCGTGCGCGCTTGAGGCAGCCTCAAGCGATACTGCACGGGGGCCTTCGCTCCGTCGGCCGTTGCGGCCGTATTCGGCGGAGGAGCCGTCGCATTGGCGATCGGTTCAACGCTGAGCACTTCGCCCGATTCGAGATCCCACTCAGCGTCGGCAGGGAGCGGCCGCTGAGCCAGCAACCTCAGTTCGACGAGCGAGCCAGCGAGCGGCCGGCAAAGAAATTCGGCCCGTTGTTCGTAACCAGCGGCTGCCGCGGTCAGATCGAGCCGCGCCTCGGCCGCGAACCGCGCCGCCGTCGAGGCGACGGTGACGAGCGACGCGGGATCGGCGTCGTTCAAGTCGAGTAGCAGGCCGCTGACGGCGTCGCCCAACAGCGGCTGAGCGTCGACAGGCAACGCAGCGGCCGCAGCGACGGCGTCGGCAAGCTCGGCGTCGGGGATGATTTGATTACCGCGTCGATCCTTGACCAGTAACCAGCGTTGGTCTCCGGCGCTCGGGAATCGGACAAACTCTAAATCGCCGAGCGTCGCCATCCGCGTCCAAGCCCGCCATGGTTTGCGGGCGGAGATCGCGACGGTCAGCGGCTCGGCCGCGGTCGGGGAACGCCGTAACTGCAAGTGGAGCTGGCGGTGCTCGCCCTCTTCGACGTGCCATTCGACAATCGCGTCGGCCGGCGCCCCCTCGACCAACTCGATGTTCCAATCAGCAACCAAAGGCGCGATCACATGGAACGTACGCCCCCCCTCCGCCCAGAAAACGGTACGGCTGCGAGCAACGATTTCGCGGTCCGAAAATTCCGCGACTGTGGCGCTGCGAGCATGCCCAACCTCGCGACGATCGCCAACGACAATTTCCGCCGCCGCGGCGGACGACCACGACTGCAGCCGATACACCTCGCCCGCGGCGCCGCTGCCAACCCCAACGACGTTGAGCAAACTACACTCGCGCGGGGTGATCGCGCGGAGCTCGAGCGCCGGATCGATCCAGAGCGTCGTCGTTCCTTCGGTCCAAAAAACTTGCTCCGCCACGATGTTCGGCAACTTCCACGCCGATTCGAAGTTCGCCGCCGCGGCGCCGCGAATCGTCACGACAACCGCAGCGTCGCCGACGCCGCTCGGCCGCGCTGGCAACAAGGCCGTGATGACGCCGGCTTCGTCGGGATCGCGCCGCCATTCGACGATTTGTCGATCAACGCTGATTTCGGCGATGTGCAGCGAAGGCGGGGTCTGCAGACGCAACTCAGTGAGCGGCGTCCCGCGTGGTTGAAGACGGAGTTCGCCTTCGTAGTCGGCGCCATCGGGGGTGAGGTGATACGCCTCCGTCATCGCCGCGAGCGGCAGCGACGCGGTCGCATCAAGTGCCTCGGCAACGCCGGCGGCCATCGGCCGGCTGATGCGGATGCGATGCTCGCCGCCGCCGGCGAGTTGAAACACCCACCGCTGATTTCCGCCGGGCGCGGCCACGGGGCCTGCAATCAATTGTCCCGTGGCGATCGACGGCGCGGCCCCTGGCGGAAGTTCCAGCGTCAGTCGCTGCGTGACGGCGTTCGGGAGTTCGAGCAGGTATTCAAGTTCGTTGGCTTGGCGCTCCACGGCCAGTTGCCAGTCGATTTCGACCGCACCGGTTCGCTCGACGAGCAAGCCGTATTTGGCTGGAGATCCCGCCGCGGCCGTCCACAAACCGATCGTGGCCGGAGACGACTCGGCCGCCGAGTTCTGCCAGCGTGCTCGTAGTAACACGGCGTTCCAAGGGGCAAGCGACAAGACGGCCGGCGTCTTGGTCTCAACCAGCTTTACTGCCAGCTTGGCAGAGCCAGTAAGAGCATCCCCTTCGGCCAAGCGGGCCGTGTACTCCGCAGACTCGAGCTGCGCTCCACCGACTCGGTCCAACTGGCGGCGTTGTTCGGCTTGCTCGACCAAACGCTCAAATTCCTTCCGTTCGATCGGCAGGAACTGCGCACCGCCGGTCGGCCAATCGGCGGTGCGATCAGCCGGCACGAACACGCGGCGATACTCGATCGCCGTCGCGGGGGCGGCGTTTGCGGCTGGCGAGGGCGCCAGCTGAGCGACGGCGGAGCGAGACGACGGCGCTGCAAACGTCGCGATCAATGCCAGGAGCAACCAACGGCGCGCGCAGCTCATGGCGACGTCCCGCTGACTTGGCGCGTCGAGCCGGAAGTCGTCGCGACGATGGAATCGTCGGGGCGTTCGCCGAGCCACGGCTGCGTCGCCGTCAGACTGGCGACGGAACTCGGCGGGGCCGGGGGCGCCGAACGGCGGATGCGAACATCGGCCAATAGCCAACGCGTGAGCAGTGAAACAATCGTGAACGCGCCGCCCAGGAAGATCGCCTGCACGAGCATGACGGCGGCTTCGGGGTAGGCGGCGAGCGAAGCGACCGCGGCAATCATGGCGGCGAGCCAGAAACCGGCGGTGCGACCAAGGTTCGTGTAGAGAGCGACCAAACCGACGGCGAGCGCTCCTGCGCCGGCGGCGATAATCAACCACGCACGGCGAACCAGTTGCACATCGGCCGCCGCCGGCGAGTCGAACGCACTGTACAGGTACTCGTTCGTCGAGGCAGGCAGTTCCGGCGCGGAAGTCGCATTTGTCCATTCTTCGAGCTGGTCTTGCCCCTGCGTCGGCTGCCGGCCCCAGCTCCACTCGCGCCAACCAAGTTTGTACTCGCCATTCATGCCAGCCGGAGTCGTCACGACCGACATGTCGCGCGGCACGATCAGTTGCCAAAAGAAGGGACGCGTCCCTTGGACGTTCTCCATCATCGGGAAGCTCGCACTCAGACCGGTGGTCGCGGCGATTCGCTGCGGAGCATGTCGGCGCAACTCAAGCGTGTGCGTTTGCAACCCGTCGCCTTGCGGCAAGACGACGGTTAGTCGTGCTCCGCTGCGATCGGCGGGAATCACCTGGCCATCGAGCACCGCCTCCAGCGGACGCCCCTCGAAGTCTTCTGGAAGCACGAGCTCCACCTGCGGGGCGCTCGTGCGGAAACGGTAGACGAAGCGATCTTGCCGCTGCCCGCCGACGACCCAGGTCTGCACCCAAGTCGCATCGCAGCGCACCTCCGCTGGCGCGTCGCCGAGGGCAGGCTCCAATCGCAGCGAAAGTTCGCCGACGGGCTTCGCCGCGGAGGCCTGCAGCAACGTCGGTTGCTGGTCGATGCCGACGCCGGTCGAGTCGGGAGCGATGGAGCGCCACGGCTCCGTCTCGGCGTCGGACCATAACGCCACTCGCGCCTGCCCCGCGGCAGAAGCGATGTTCGCGCGCGTCGCGGCTGGCAGCGCGGGGATGGCGAGCGGCAACGTGATTTTCGCACGTCCCGTTTGTTGCGATTCGTCGATCGCGTACGCCGAGCGTAGCTGCAGGACGGTCCGCCCGACGGTCGCGCGCGGAAGCCGCACCACGAGTCGGCGACTGAGCTCGGTTGCCGTCGCGGTTGCGGAAAGCGGTTGAATCTCGAACGCCGTCGCCGGCAGCGGCTGACCGTCGAGCAATAGCTGAAACGCGGAATTCGACGACAACGCCGCCGGGATTGTCGCGGTTAGCTCGCTGGCTGGTTGAAACGCAATGTCGTAGCGGAGTCGTTGCTCGACTTCGAGCCGGCCGTCGGCGAGCTTACCGTCGACGGTGGAATCAACGGCAATCGATTGCTCGCGCTCGCTGACGTCGATGGCGACCCGCGGCCGCTCGAGGAATATCTGGAAGCGACGGGCTGCGGCGTCGCGGCGCGAAGGCGGCGTCGCCGGCACATCCAGCGCGGGCGTTGCCGCGATCGCCGAAGCGGGAGTCGCGGCAGCTCCATTCGCGACGCCGTTCGCGGTTCCATTCGTCGGGCCATTCGACTCTGCGGAGGTGATGCCGCTGGAGTTTTCGACTTGCACCGTTGCCCGCCAAGCATCGTCGCAACTTACCGAGAGGACGCCCGGAAGCGTGTAAGCCTCGAGGAGCTGCGGCAGCGGCAAATCGTGCAGGCCCAAGCCCGCTTCGCGGCGGAGGGTGAAGCGGACGCGCGTCTGCTGCAGGTCGGACTCCTTCAGCGGCAACACCAATACGCCCGCGGGCGTGACATGCTGCTCGATGAGATCAACGACGCCGCCTGATTCGATCGGCTGTTCGGTCAGTTCCCAGCCGCGCAAATCGGCTCGCAGTTCGAACGTGCGGCCGCCGAGGAATTGGTAGTCGAGCGTCACGTCGAGCGTGGCGCCGTGGCTGCCGAGATTCATTGCGTAGGTGGGAGTGACGCGGACTTTGCGTTGCCGCGGCTGCGTGCTGATCGCTAGTTCCCAGTCGGCGCCGGCGCCAGAGAAGGCGGCGAGCGGCGCGGGCGTTCGTAGGTTCTCAGGCAGTTCCAGCGGGTCGATCTGCTCGATCCGCCCCTCGCCATGGAAGTCGGCATGGAGGAGCTCGTTGACGCGGATCACGAGCTGATTTCGCTGCCGAAACGCGCCGACGACCTCGAACGGAGTCGCAGTCATCGGGGCTGCGGCGTCGGCGCCGCCGGTTTGCTCCGCGACCAGCCGCACTGGCGGCGGGGTGGCGGAGGGCTGGTCGAAGCGGACCTCCACCAGCGATGAGCCATTTCGGCCGGAAGTTGAGGCAATCGGAATCAGTTCGTAACCGGCCCCGGCGGGCAGCGATGCGGCCGCGGCGCCGCGCGGCAAGCGGATGCGAACGCGATCGAGCGGTTCGCCAAAGCTGCGGAGCGCGACGACCGCTTCGTAGGTGATGCGGCCTGGATCGATCGTCGCCGTGGCGTCGACGCCGGCGCTAAGCGTGGCGGCGCGATCGAACTGCTCGACGACGCGCGGTCCCCAACGCAACGCGAGCCGACCTTTGGCTCCTTCAATCTGCGAGGTGTAGCGGCCGTCGTCGGCGGTGACGGTGGAATGGATGGCGAGCTTCGGCGCTTCGATCTCCACTTCGCCCGACGAGGTGAAGTCGACGTGCGACGTCGCCGCAGCGGGGAGTTCAACCTCCAGTTGGCGGCTGTCACCGTCGCGTTGCACGATGAGTTTGCCGGTGAGCTCGATCTCACGACGGTCGCCCGGTTTGCCTTGGATCCAGGCGACGTAGCTTTGACGCACGGGGTCGAACAAGATGAAGTCACGCGAGTCTTTGCCGCCGGACTTCCAGTTGTCGATGATCAGCGCGCCGAGCTGCAGCGGCACTTCGACCCAGTTGCTCGACTGGATCTCAACTTCGATCCGCAGATCGATGGCAACGAAGTCTTCTTCGGCCGTCGCGTTGGCGCTCAGGTCGAGGAGCGCGAACTCTGGCTGGCGAACTTCGTCTTGCTGGCTTTGGGCAGCTCTCCACGACTGGAAGAAATCTTCGTAGCGGTAGCCGAGCACGCGGCGGAGATTCCCGTTCGCGTCGGGAAGGAAGAAAACGTCAGGTCCCAAGGCGCCAGGGGAAGGGGTGGTCGGAACGACGGTCGCGGGCGCCGGTGCCGGCGCGGCAACTGGCGGAGCCGTAACGGTCGGCGGAAGGCCAGCGGGGACGACGGCTGGCGGCGTTTCTGGAACTGCTTCCTGCGCGCGCAGCGGCGACGAACCGACTGCTAGCACGAATGCTGCCAGAAATAAGCGTAACCAGGGCACGTCGAAGCGACCGTTCAGGGACAAAGGCGAAAAGGGCGGCAGCTGGCTATTCTACGGCGAAAAGGGTGTCGCAGTTTGGGGAGCGGCAGCCGAGCGACGCGAAAAGAGGGGAGCGTCCCTCCATTGTAGGCAGCATGCGGCCAGGTAAAAGCATTCACCAACGCGGCGGTGGGCCGCAAAATGTCGCAAAAACCAGCATCTGCGGCGGATTGCGCGGGCTGCGACGGACCGTGCGCGGCAGGTTAGACGCCTCTCCGTAAGCAGCCGTAAGCGATTTCACTGGAAGGGGTTGCAGCGATTCGCTAGCCGATGAGCGGCAGCAGCTGCTGGTGTAGCGGGGTCGACGAGGCGGCCAGGTAATCGGCCCGAACCAGATCGAACGGCTGGCCGTCGGTTGCGGTGACGGCTCCGCCGGCTTCGCTCACCAACAACACCCCAGCGGCAGCGTCCCAGGGGTGGATTTCGTGGGCCCAGTGGGCATCGAGCCGCCCGCAGGCGACATAGGCCAAGTTCAAGGCCGCGGAACCGGTGCGCCGCATCGCCTGGCAGAGCGGCCCCACCTGCATAAATGCCCGCAGATCGAGCGAAATATCATCGAGCCGCGGCGGGAAGCTGACCGCGACAAGCGATTCCTCGACCGTTTGAGCGGAACTGGTATGCATCAGCTCCCCATTGAGCCGGGCGCCGCCGCCCAAACTGGCCGCGAACGATTCGTTTCGCTCGGGATCGTAAACCACGCCGGCCAAAAGCTTTCCACCGCTGGCGACGGCCACGGAGACGCCATAGCAGGGTAGACCGTGGGCGTAGTTGATCGTCCCATCGAGCGGATCGACGACCCAACAGTAGGGCCGCTCGAGTTGCTCCATCGCGGGGGCTTCCTCGCCGAGGATGCCGTGATCCGGGAAATGCTCGGCGATCACGGCCCGCACGGCCTTTTCCGAGGCGTAATCGGCGTCGGTGACGAGATCGCGGGGGGCCTTCTCGCGGGTCTTGAATCGGCCGCGCCAGGCGATGAGTTGCTCGGCGCCGGCGCGGGCGGCGAGTTCGCAGACGGCCAGCAATTCGGCGGGAGTGGGATTCGCGGCGTTCATCGGCGGAAATGCACCTGTTGGCAAGACTTGACGGTCGGGATACCTATTTTGACGCAAAACCTTACGGGTTAGGAAGTAGCGATTATTTATAGCGAATCTCGTGCGGTCTCCCGAAAAATTCCTGCGGAGTCTCGCGACAAAAAGCTGGACATGAGGATTGGACCGGGTATGATCACAGTGAACGAGGAGGATGTGGTTGGAAGTCTGTTCAGCATAACCATTCGCAGTGATGCGATAGGCCATTGACTGATCTTCTTTATCCCCCCACAACAGACAACCGGCCTCTTCTCTGTTCCGGCCCCGTCGCTTCACTTCGGTGAAACGGCGGGGTTTTTTTTGGTCTCGCGCCGCGCAGGCCCTCGCGTTGGGGGAGGGGAGCCGCAAAATAAGTGGCGACGAATCCAACTATCCAATCGGCCCGGAGCAGGCGATGTCGGGGAATTTGCAGAGCGGCGGCGCGGCGCGTTCAGATTTTTGGGAACTCGACGGCCATCGCGCCATTCTCCACACGGGACGACTCGTCGGCATGATCGATCTGGCGCAGCCCTCGCACGGGCTGACGGCGATTCGCGTCGACGGGGCGGCGATCGTCGGTTCGCTGATGGGAGTCGACGTTTCTGCAACTGAAACGCGCGGCACGTCGGCTGACGAACCGTGGACGATTGCCGATGCGTACATTCGCGGGCGCGATTTGGTCGCGAGCTACCGCGAGCCGCGGGAGCTGCCGTTCAACTTGCAGCTTTACTGGCGCGCGATCGATGCGGCGGATGGTACGCCAACGGTCGATTTGATTTGCTCGGTGCAGACGCCGTTGTGGGAAGCGCATCCGCAGGTGACGGTGAGTTCCAGCGCGTTCGCTCGCGCCGCTGCCGTTCTCGGCGAGGGAATCTCGTGCATTAGCGATTCGGGAGCCGTTTACTGCGAAGCGACTCGCCTCGGCGACTTCACGGCGACGGCCGCGGAAACGGATCGGCGGTTCAGCGGCGCGTTCTGGAACTTCGGACCGCAGTTCATGGAGAAAGGCGTTATCCGTCGACTGCAAGTTCGCGGAGCGTTCGGCGGCGATGATGCACGGAGCGAGCTGGCGAAGCTGCATGCGGAACTCGCGGGCGAAGAGCCAGCGCTGACGGCGTAGCGTGAGCTCGCGAGAATCTTCGAGCTGACGAGTCCGTCACTTCAGTGCCGTTAGTTCCAACAGCGCAATCTCAGGCGGGCAACGCCATCGCAGTTGCGTTTCGCCGCTGACGCCGCGGCTCACATGCAACACCGCGTCGCCGCGGCGGAAGACGCCGCAGGCGTAACGGGCGCCGTGGATGCTGGGACTCGCGACGACGCCAAGAATCGGCAACTGAATCTGCCCCCCATGCGTGTGCCCCGCGAGCACGAGATCGGCGTCGACTTGCCGGCCCCAGGCGATTCGATCGGGCGAGTGGACCAGCGCGAGGCGGAATTCCTCCACGTCCGCGCGGCGAGCCGGCAGTTCGCCGACCTTCGGCCCCGGCAGCCAGGGGGCTTCGTTGCCGAGCAGCGTTACGGGGACGCCGTTCCAATCCGCGCGGATCGGCCGGGCGCCGACATGAATCAGACCTGCATGCTTCAATTCCTCAAGCGTGCGGCGAACGTCGATAAACGCATCGTGGTTTCCCAGGACAAAGTAGACCCCGAGCGGCGCGCACAGCTTCGCCAGCGACTCGTGAATCCACGGGTAGCACTCCGGTTCTTCGATAATATCGCCCGTAATGGCGATCACGTCGGGCCGCAGGTCGTTCACCTGCCGCACCATATAGTCGAAAAACTCCCGCCCCACGTCGCCCGTCATGTGGAGGTCGCTGAGGTGGGCGATCGTCAGGCCTTCGAGTTCCGCCGGCAGGCGGGGAATCGCCAGCTTCTTGCGATCGATCGAGAGCGACATCGCTTCATTGAACGGCAACGCCGCAAGCAGCCGCGACTTGAGCGAACGAAGCGGTCGATGGCCGAGCGCTTTCACCACGTCGCGACGAGCAGCCGTCCAGCTACGGAGCACGGTCCGGTCGTAGCGCTGCGATTCGACCCACGGCTTCAGAATGAACGCCCCCGCGCCAATCGTCGCACAGATCCACAAATAGACCGCCACCGCATCGTGAACGACAAACGGATTGAAAGGCTCGTCGCCCCGCGTCAGGAATCGCTGGGCGAGCAGCATAATTCCCGCGATCCCGACGATTCCCGCTACTGGCACGATCGTTTTCACCAACGGCCGCGGCAAGCCATAGCCGTGCAGCCGGTTCGCGACGCCGAGCCAGAGCAGCGCATGCCCCAAGCCGGCGACGGCCAGTCCGGTCCAGACGAGAACGGCTGTCATGGCAGGTTGCGGCTGAGGGTGAATGAAGTTCGGCGTGACCGAACTATAGCATTCTCTGGGTAGCCGCTACATGCCGGCTAAAGGGGGGAGAAAAGTGATTCGCCGCCGGCAAAGCGCCGCAATCAATCATCCGCGAGCAGCACGTCTGGCGACGCCTGCTTCTGCTGTTCCTCGATCGTGTGCTCAATCGCCGAGACGAGCTGATCGAGCCGGAACGGCTTGTAGAGGACGAACTTCAGCCCCTCGCGGCGGGCTTTGACGATCGTGTGGTCGCGATCGTAACCGAAGCCGGTCATCAACACGAGCGGGACGTGATCGGTCACTTCTCGCAGCTTCAGCAGCAACTCGTACCCGCTCATGTCGGGGAGGCGGATGTCGGAGATGATGACGTCGTACTTTTCGGGAGCGACGTTGCGGACCATCGAGCGGGCTTCGGCGCCGTCGTGGGCCGTCTCGATGAAGCAGTGGTACCGGTCGAGCAATTCGTGGGCGGACGAACGCACGGCCTCGTCGGCATCGACTACCAAGATGCGACGACCAGCCAGCAGTGGGCGGTTTTCCGCTCCGAGGGTCGGATGCGCTTGGGCCGGCGCCATGTTTTGGCCGACCTTTTGAATCACCCGCTTGATATCGCGAGCATTCCGCAGAATGTGCTGCAGCCGCGAAGCAATTTCGGGATCGATATTCGCCGAACGCTCCATGATGTTCACGGCGTCGTTCAGGATGTCGTCGACCGGCAAAGCGACGGCGGCGTGGATTGCTTCGACGCTGGCAGCGGCGACGGCAGCTTTTTCCGCGGCGAGGAGTTCCAGCGTGTTGAGCGCCATCGCCACGTTGCGGGCGAAGATCTCGAGGAACTGCTGGTCGCTGTCGTCGAAGGCGTCGCTTTCCGGGCTCTCGACATTCAGCGTCCCGATAACTTGTTCTTGCAGCAACAGCGGAACGGTGAGCGAGCTGCGGCCACCCTTGCACCCTTCAAGGTACAGGGGGTCGTCCTGGGCATTGCCGCAGATGTAGCTCTTGCCGGTGGAGGCGACGTAGCCAGTAACGCCGTTCCCCTCTTCCGAGGCTTCCAATTGGCGAGCAGCGGCTTCGGGCTCCATGCCGAAGGCCATCAGCGGCTTGAGCTCGCCCGTCTCTTGGTCGAGCATGCGGATCTCGATGACGTCGAGATGGAGCACGTCCTTCATGCAGTGGAGGATGTTTTCTTTGAGCAGCGCGACGCGTTCGTTGTAGTCGAGATCGGCGACGTCGTCGGGAGCCAAGTCGCCGAGTTCGTTGCCGGCTTGGTGGATCGCTTCGAGCTTCTGCTGCTGCAGCATTTCGGCAGTCACGTCGTGCACCGTGACTACCAAATGAGTCGGCGCCTCGCTCGAATCGAGCAAAGGCGCCGCGTGGAGCCGATAATATTTGTTGTCGTTACAGCGGAGGACCGAAGCGCTCGACTTCCGCGTCGACAGGGCGGTGTGGAAGGGACAGAAGTCGGGCCCCATGATCTCGGGGCTACCAAGCACCTGGTAAAAGTTCTGACCCAGGACGCCCTTCTGTTTCGTCCATTCGCTGAGGCGGCCGTTACCCCAGACGACGCAATTCTCGGAATCAAGCAGCACGACGCCATCGGGCATCCCTTGAAGGATGCGGTCGTTCTGCAGGAGGCGGCCAACGTCGCTCGCCTCGGAAAAGTGGTCGGCGTCGACAAAAACGCCGGCGTATTCTCCCCGGCCCATCAAGGCGAGGGCCTTGAGGGTCGAATCGAGGGGGACGATCTCTACGTCATCTCCAAGGCGCTCTTGGAGATGCAGCTGCGCATCGTGGGCGCCGCCGAGATAGAGAATCTTCGTCCGCTCTGTGGCTGCGGCGTTGGTGGACGCCGAGCTTTTCGACGCTTGAGGTTCAAACACCACGCTAATCCAAGGGAGGGGCGTCTCGTGGATGCTGCGAACCAGCGGCGAGGTGCGGGGGTGGGGAAACTCGCCAGTATCACTTTGGTCCACTAAAAGTATAGAGTCGGCAGGCGCCGGCAACAAGGTTGACGTAGACGCTGCAAACGTACGACTGCACCGCGTGCAACGAGGAAATTGTTCCCAACGACCCCCGCGGGTCCCCGCGAGGGCTGCACCTCGGGGGTGGAATCCCGTACAATTGCGGCCCCGCCCCTCTGCGCGCCGCCTCTGCTTGGCGGCGCACTTCCCGCGTTTCTTGAGACCTTTTTATGGCCCGTAGTCGAATTGTCGTCCCGCCGTCGCACCTTCGAAATGTGGCGATCATCGCCCACGTCGACCATGGCAAAACCACCCTGGTCGACAAGATGGTCTACCAGTCGGGCCTGTACCGAAATGAGGAACTCGACAAGCTCGCCGGCGGTCAGCACGGCCTGATCATGGACAGCAATGATCTGGAGCGCGAACGCGGCATCACGATCCTCGCCAAGAATTGCGCGGTGGCTTACACCGCCGCCGACGGCGAAACCTACCGCATCAACCTGATCGACACCCCGGGCCACGCCGACTTCGGTGGCGAAGTGGAACGCGTGCTCAACATGGCCAGCGGCACGCTGCTGGTGGTCGACGCCTACGAAGGCCCGATGCCGCAAACGCGGTTCGTGCTGCAGAAGTCGCTCGAGCGCGGCCTGAAGCCGATCGTCGTCGTGAACAAAGTCGACCGCCCCGACTCGCGCCCGCACGAAGTCGTCAGCGAAGTCTTTGACCTGCTGGTCGACCTCGACGCCCCCGACGATGTGCTCGATTTCCAAGTCATCTTCGCCTCGGCTCGCGACGGGTGGGCCACGGCCGATCTCGACAATAAAAACAGCAACTTGATTCCGCTGTTCGAATCGATCATTGGTCACGTGCCGCCGCCGGACAAGGAAAACCGCTCGGGCGAACCGCTGCAGTTCCAGGTCACCTCGCTCGATTACTCCGAGTTCGTCGGCCGGATCGCCATCGGCCGCGTCCATGCGGGCGTCATCAGCAAGCGCCAGCGAGTCGCCGTGATCGACCATCTCGGCGAAGTCACCCGCAAGAATGTCGTCCAACTATTGGCCTTTGAAGGCCTCGAGCGGGTTGAAGTCGACGAAGTCGCGGCGGGCGACTTGTGCGCCGTCGTCGGCATGGAGCCGATTGAAATCGGCGATACGATCGCCGACGCGGATCAACCCCACGCGATGTCGCACACGAAAGTCGACGAGCCGACGCTCCACATGATGTTCCGTGTGAACGACGGCCCCTTTAGCGGCCGGGACGGCAAGTTCCTCACGAGCCGCCAGATTGGCGAGCGGCTTGAAAAGGAACTCCGCTCGAACGTCGCCCTCCGCGTCGCCCCGGGTCCGACGCAGGAGCAGTTCCGCGTCTCGGGCCGCGGCATGATGCACTTGGGCATCCTGATCGAGAACATGCGTCGCGAAGGCTTCGAACTTTGCGTCGGCAAGCCGCAGGTGATTTACCGTGAAATCGACGGTGTGAAGTGCGAGCCGATCGAGCAGCTGGTCGTCGACTGCCCCGACGATTGCCAGAGCGCCGTCATGGCGCTCCTCGGCGACCGCCGGGCCGAAATGGTGAAGATGGGCCATCGCTCGTCGACGAGCGGCTTCATTCACATGGAGTTCCGCATTCCCGCCCGTTCGCTCATGGGTCTCCGCAGCCGGATGCTCAACGCCACCAAGGGGCAGGCGATCATGCATCACACGCTGCTCGGCTACGAGCCGATGAAGGGCGAACTCCCCAAGCGGCAGCTCGGCGTGCTGATTTCGAACGAATCGGGTTCGGCGACCGCCTACTCGCTCGACGCCCTGTACGACCGCGGCATCTTCTTCGTTCGCCCGGGCGAGGATTGCTACCTCGGCCAAATCGTTGGCGAGAATTGCCGTGCAGGTGATCTGGTAGTCAACGTCGTTCGCGGCAAGCAGCTCACGAACGTCCGCGCCTCGGGCAAGGACGACAACGCGAAGGTCCGCCCGGTCCGCGAGATGTCGCTCGAGGCGTGCCTTGAGTACATCGAAGACGACGAACTCGTCGAAATCACGCCGAAGAACATCCGCATGCGGAAAACGATGCTCAACGAAAACGACCGCAAGCGCGAATCGCGGAAAGCGGCGGCATTAGAGGTCTAACGACCGCAGTCGTCCGACCGTGAAGCAATCGCAGTCCTCAATAGCCCGCGGCAAGCTTGCCGCGGGTTATTTTTTGCCTGCCTACAACCGTTACAACCGGTTAGCGTGCGGCCCCCCATTCTGCATGGTGCGACCTATGCTTTTGATGCGGAGCGCAGCAGGCGCTCGCACCAAAACGCCCTTGGGCGTCGTCACCTTTTGAGGATGAGATCCGATGCGTCACCGCTCATCGCTGCCGGTTAGCTACATTTATGGTTCGCGCGCACGGCGCGGCGGCATCGTGCTGGAAATCATCGGCTGCGCCGTGGCGCTCATCGGCGGATTGATCCTCGGCTCGATGTACTACGGCATCAACGTCCAAGAAGTGACGGTCAAAGCGCTGCAGCACGCCGAAGTGATCGCGCCGTCTGAAGCGGTCGGCGATCCGGCGGCAGTGAGCGTCGACATCCATCAAGCAGTCGGCGCCACGCTCGACGGCAAAGGGTTGCCAACCACGACCGCCGAGCAGCCCAAGGCGCTGGCCGACGCGCTCGCCCTGCCGGCGGCCGAGCGTCATGCCTTGACGCTCGCCTATTGGAAGGCGATCGACGAGTGCATGAAGAACGAACTCGCCGGCCGCAACGCCGCGAATGCCAAATCGACCGACCTCGAAGTCTTCGACTACCTGACGCTTCGCAACCAGGGCCCGCCCAAGCAACCGAAACCTGCGACGCGCCCCGTGAAGGCGACCCATCGCTCGAAGAATTGGGCGCTCTACGAATACCTGACGCTGCGCCAGAAGGGACATCAGGCGGCGGCGGAGGCGATCGAAAAGCTCGATACCCGCGGAGTCGACGGGCACATTTCGTCGTACGCCGAGAAGGCGCTCGCCTGGCACAAAGAGGGCGCCGAGTTGTTCAAACGAGCGATGGATTTGCTGACCGACGCGCCGTCGGCGCAGCTAAGCGGCCCCTTCGCACAAGCCTGGCAGAGCAAGGCGACGCAGCATCAGATGGAAGAACGGCTGCTGGCCGACAAGCATCAAGCGGTGCAATCGTATCTGGATCATGGAAATTTCTCGGGCGTCGATGGCGCCGTCCAGTAGACGGCAACGCTGCAATCCCCGCGACGTGGGTGAATGAGCAGGGGATTCACGGCCCGATTGGTAGCCGCCGGCGCTGCTGGCGACGGGTGATTTGAATCGCATGGCCGCTCGCCTTACGATGGCGGGCGTGCCGCGGAGGACTGGGGCTTCCGCTACTGGAGCAGATTGAGATGAAAGTACGAACGATGAAGCGAACGGTGGCCGCCCTGTTGGGTTTGGCGGGAATATCGGTGCGTTTGGCCGCGGCGAACGGGCCAATCGCCCCTTGCTGCATGCCAGCCCCGGTTTGCTGCGAGCCGGCGCCAGTCGTCGATTGCTGCCTGCCGGTGGAAACCGTGGAAGCCGATGCGTGCTGCGAGCCTGCGCCGAGCAAGAGCGACGCCAAGCCAACGCCAACGGCGGAAGCGATCCCTACGCCTGCCGAGAAGCCGGCCGCGACGAAGCCCGAACCCGCGCAACCCAGCCCGAAGCCAGCTGAGCCGGCCGCGGCAATCGAATCGTCGGCCGCCAAACCGCTTTCGCCGCCGAACGTGGCGACGCCAACGATCGTCGAGACGCCTGCCCCCGAGCCATTGACGCCTCCCGCCGCTGCACCGGTAGCGCCAGCCGCGGCGCAAGACCGCTACGCCGATCCGCTCCGGCGAATGGAGTCGAGGCCCGTCACGCCTGCCGCTCCCGCGACGCCCGTCGAATCGTCGACGCCCGCAGTTGAGGAAGAGGCGTTTACCGAATCAGTCACCGAAACTCCGGCCGAAGCGACGACGCCGGCAGCGCCACTCACCGAGACCGAAGAAGAAACGGTCGAGGCCGATCTGTTCGGGGAACCTGCTACCGAGCAACCGCTGACGGAGCAGCCGGCCGCTGTTGTTCCGGAAGTCGAAGCGACGCCAGCGCCAGTTGCTGAGCCAGCCGCGGAACCGGAGGCTACCCCCGCGGAGGAAGCCACGGCAGATCCGATGGACTCGCTGTTCGGCGGGCCCGCGACGGAGAAGCCCGCCGAGCCGGCCGCTGAACAACCGGCCGCCCAACCGACGGAACCCGCTGCGGAAGAACCCGCGACGACGCCAGCCGAACCAGATGCGACCGACTTGTTTGGCGAGCCGATCACGCCATCGACCTCGACGACGCCGCCGGCCGAAAGTGCTCCCGCCAACGCTGCCCCAGCTGCAGAAAGTGCCCCGGCTGGAGAATCCAAACCCGCCGCGGAAGAAGACAAGAAAAACGACGACGTCGATTTCAATGATCTCTTCCCGAGCGCTTCGAACGACGTGCTCACCGAACCAGGCGGCTGGGCGAGCGACGCCTCGCGCGACTGGAACAACCGAGACGGCCAATCGTTGACGACCGCTCGCGTCGTCGGCGTCGCCGACGGCAGCGTTGCATTGCGGAATGACGCCGGACGAATGACGCGCGTGGCGTTCGCCGATCTCAGCGACGCCGACCTGGCGTTCCTGCGGCGGCAGATCGACGCCCGCCAAACGGTGCTGGCCGAGCAGCATCGCGCGGAGTCGCGGCTAGCGAATCAATAGCCGCGGTTGTTGCACCTTGGGCTTACAAGTCGCCTGTAGCCCCGGGCTCCGCCCGGGGGCAGCACCACGCGCGGCGATGTCCCTCGTAATGGCGACCGGCCCCCGGGCGGAGCCCGGGGCTAGAAGCGCTGCTAGCAGCCGCAGATTCTACGCAGTTCGCCTCACCGGCGGCTGATGGTTGAGTCGATGAAGAGGATGGCCTTGTTCTGCGCGCTGCGCGGAACGGCCGCTCGTCTCTCGTGCCGCTGACTCTTCGCAGATCGAAACAGCATGAACGCCCTCTTCGGAATTGCGGCTGCGCCCGCGGCGGCCAGCACCGCCACGCATGGCCTCCAAAGCGCCTTAGGGGCGTTGTCGCGGCCGTTCGGCTCATTCTTCCAGACGGCAGTCGATCAGAGCGATTCGACCGCGAGCGCCGACGCGAAGGCCGCCGCCTCGGAAGCGACCTCGCTGGAACAGCGAGTTTCCAAGCAACTGCAAGAATTGTTCGCCTCGGCAGGCGTGCAAGCCGACGAAGAGGCGTCGATTCGCTTCGACGAAACCACGGGACTGCTGCGCGTCGACGGCCATCACAGCGCCACGGCGATCGAAGCGGCCATTAAGAGCAATCCGCAGCTGATGGACGACTTGCAGCGGTTGGCGGAATTGCAAAGCCAGTTCGATCCGGGCGTCTCGCCTGCGGATTGGGAACTGCAAGCCCGCATGACCGACGCCGGCGCCACGCTGCAGTGGCGCTAGCGGCTGCGGGGCAACGCCCCCGCCGGAGCGATGATCGGTGGAGGCTACTTGCTTAAATGATTCCGTGCTTGCTGGCTTAAGGGCGAGCCTGGTTTTGTACTCGCTCCGGCCGGTCGTTGACCGGCGGCTACTTGGCTAGTTGCTTCGCCAAACGCTCGGCGGCGTTGCGGCCGCTGTGGATGCTCTGTGGAATGCCGACGCCGCGGTAGGCGTTGCCCGCCAGTTCCAAGCCGTTGTGCGACGCGACCCGTGCTTCGATTGACTCGACGCGGGCGACGTGCCCCACATGGTACTGCGGCATCGCGTCGCGCCAGCGCATGACGTGCGTTTCGATCGGCAAGCCGTGAGCCCCAATCAAGTCGGCCATCTGCTCCGCGGCGATCTTGATCAGCTCCGCGTCGTCGCGATCGACCTTATCGGGCTGCAACGCCCCGCCAGAGAAGACGCGAACGATTGCTCGCCCGGCGGGCCCGTGGCTCGGGAATTTGACAGTGAGGAAACTCGCGGCGACGATCGGCCGGCGCTCGATCGCCGGCACAACGATGCCGAATCCGTCGAGCGGATGATCGATATCTTGGCGGTGGTACACCAGCGTGACGACGGCGCTGCTGGCGTATTCGATGGCGGCCAACTCGTTTGATAGGTCGCCGTCGAGGTGCTTCAGCAGCGGCGACGCCTGCGGTGCGTGAGCCGCGACGATCACGCCATCAAAATGCTCGAGCGGTGCACCGGGGGTTGTTCGCAAGGTCCAGTGGTTGGTGGCGTGACGTTCGACCTGCATCACCGGCGTGCGGAGCCGCAGGGCGTTGGCGGGCAGCGTTGCGACGAGCGCATCGACCAATCCTCGCAATCCGCCGCGGAGCGTCACGAACTGCCCATAGCGGGCGGCCGTCGCCGGCGCGGCGCCCGGCTCCTCCGGCTTCGCCAGCGATCGCGCTTTGCGCACCGACCGCCACAAACTGCCGTGGACCCGTTCCGCTTCGAGGAACTCGGGGTAGGTCGCGGCCAAGCTCAGCTTGTGTGCGTCGGCGACGTAGACGCCGGCGATCAGCGGCTCAACCAGCCGTTGGTAAACTTCGCGTCCCAACCGCCGAGTGGCGAAGCTGGCAACGCTCTCGTCGTAGCCGGGGCGGTTCACCTCGGCGGGGACCAGTGCGAGCGGCTCGGCCGCCAAGCGCGCTTTGCCGAGCAAGCTGAACAACGGCGACTGCAGCATCGGCTTGAGCAACTGCGGCTTCATTAACACGAAGCCTTCCGGCACCGGCACGAGTTGGCCGTCGCGAACGACGAGCGCCCGGCGATGTTGCTCGCTCGTGGGAATGAGTTGATCGGCCAGCCCCAACTCGCGGCAGAGATCGAGCGCGAACGGCGTCTTGATGAGGAAGCTGTCGGCCCCTTGCTCGAGCAGCGCGTCGTCATGGGCGAGCGTGTAGAGCGGACCGCCCAACCGGTCGCTCGCGTCGAAAAGCTGCAGTTCGGCGCGGGGAAGGAGCTTCCGCAACCGATGGGCCGCCGCTAGGCCGCTAATGCCGCCGCCGACGACCGCGATGCGCGGCGGTTGAGCGTGCGTTGATGGGTCGACGGAGGAAGGCAAAGCGTGCGGCGGGGCAGGGGGGACTTGCAGGAGATTGTTGACGCGAGCATTCTAGCCCCTGGCTCCGCAAGGGGGTGGGCTTCAATAACGCGACGCGTTGCCTTGTGGAGCGCGACCCCCTGGCGGAGCCAGGGGGCTAGAAGACAGCGACCTCTGCCTCAATTCTACCAAGTGCTCCGCGACGTTCGCCACGGCCAATACGACGGCTTGCGAGCGCCGTAGCGAATGTTCATCCCCGCGGTGAACGAAACGTTGTGTGTAGTGCTGATTCCTTCGCTCCCCCAGGCGAGATTGTCCATGATCTCCGCCCGCCACACGAGCCATGGCGTCTGTTGGAACTGAATGCCGAGGCCAAACGGCGTGCCGAGGAGATTTGCCTCAAGGCCGCCGCCGTCGTTATGGAGCGAGCCGATTTGGCTAATGCCGACGCCAGTCACGAAAAAGGGTCGGACTCGCGTATCGCCCCAGGGGTAGTAGAGGATGTTGACGTCGCTCGCCCAGTATTGCCCTGGCTGACGGTCCGACGAGCCTTCGTAAAAGATTTCAGGATCGGACCATGCAAACCGCCACTCGGTTCCCCAGTAGTAATCGAAGTCCCAACCGAACCGCAGGCCGCCAAACAGGGCGTTCGTCTGCTTGACGTGCATCGTCTTGTTCGGACTATCGCTCAGCAGTGGCCCGGCGAACCAATCGATGTGGAACGGCCGATTCAGCCAACTGCTGAAATTAAGCGGGACGTTCTTGTCGGTGAAGCGTCCCTCGGTCGACGAATGGTGGAAGCCCCAGTGACGCATGTAGTCGAAGGGGCGCAGGTGCTCGTGCGGCCGTGCCAGCGGATCAACGCCGCCAAACGAGTCGAGGGGCTCAGGGACGTCGTCCCCATCGAGGAACGATGGCTCGCCATCGGCGGGAGGCAGCACCTCTTCCTGAAGCACCGATCCTTCGTCAGGAAAGAGAGGTTCGCTCACGCCGAGCGATTGCTGAACGTCGTAGAACTCCTCGGAAGCTTCCAGCTCTTGCCCGCTGGCTGCTGCGGCTGCCCACCAACCGGCGCAGACGATCGCCGCCGCGACGCAAGCGCGCGGGACGAACCATCGACTCCAGTTGGTGACCAGCTCCATGCGAGCCGCTCAATCGCCAGGTTTTTTCGAGTGAAGAGACGCCAATGCTCACGTCGGCAGGCAGAGCGCATGCGCACGCGCCGGCCGACAAGCGGCGGGAGTATGGCGAGAAGGCTGAGGGGCGTCAACGGAAGCTGGCGGCGGACGCTAGCAGCCTGCAGCAGCGGAGCGATTCGCGTCAGTAAACGCATTGCGCCAGTAAACGCAAATAGCCCCGGGCAAGCTTGCCCGGGGCTAGATGAATGTTGTAGATCGATCGACTGCAGTGCTATCGCCGCAACGTCTTACTGGGCCGACACCGTGCGAACGGCATCGTCGTCGATGGCGGCAGCGGCCGCAGCCGGGGCTTCGACCGTTTCCGCAACGACCGTCGCCGAGGCGACGCAGGTGGCGCCGCGGTTGTCGCGGTCGGTCACAATCTGGATCGGCGTTTGCAGCTTGCCAGGGGCTTCGCCGGCAGTGAAGGTGACGTCGACGAAGTGGATCTTGCGAGCCTCTTCCGAGTCAGTCTTAAAGCCGAAGCAATCTTCGCCGCAATTGACGTCGACAATCTTGAACGGCTCTTTGCCGCGGACGGCAATCTTCTTCGTGACGTGGGCGCCTGGCTGGATTTCGCCGAGGGCGAGTTGGGCAGGCGTCACCGAGAACTCCGGCCGCACGTTGCCGCTGACGATCAGCGGGATGCGTTGGTTCTCAGCGCGGTTGTCGTTGGTGACGACCGTCAGTTGGTCCTTCACATAACCGGCGGGCAGGTTGTTCTTCAGGCGGACGACCAAGTCGTACGAGATCTTGCCGCCGGTGCGGTTCGCTTCGAGCAGTTCGACTTCGAAGTTATCGTTGTCGTTGGTGACGTCGACGATTTCCCAGTCCGAGCGGCCGGCATAGTTGACCGTGACGCGTTGTTCCTTGGCTTCGCCTTCATTCACTTCGCCGAACTCGATGGCGCCTGGATTGAAGACGACGTCGCTGCGGATGTTGCCGCTAACGTGCAGCTGAACTTCGCCGCCGTATTGGCCGCCGAGGCTCACCGTCAGGGTGGCGCCCTTCTGGCCGACGTGCGTCCGCGTGTTGAAGCGGGCCATCACGTACGCTTTTTCATGGCTCTTCAGAACGATCTGGCCATTCTCGGGGGCCTTGCCGTCGGCGGTCTCCAGCGTCGGCGAGGTGCAACCGCAGCTCGAGCGAACGCCGGTCAGGGTCATGTCCTGTTTATAAGGATTGGTGACCTCGAACTTGTAGAACGTGTCGGCCCCGCGGGCGACCGTGCCGAAGTTGTGATCGGTGACAGGGAACATCTTCTCCGCCCACGATTGCGCTTGCGCGCCGCCGGCGACAGATAGAAGAACAAGCAGAGCTAACCCCATACTGCGCAACACTTGACCGCCCTCCAATTCGAGCGAACGACGTGAGACTGCGCAATTCCCTTCGCCTCGTGGTAACCCCATCGAACGGTATCCCTTGCTCGACAGACTAATCGACCCCGCTCTGCGCAAGGTATTGTAGTGCGTAATCGGCGCTTTGCAGATAAACCGGAGCGACAGCATGAGATTTTTTCTCCCTAGGTAAACTGGGGGGAATCGCCTGTGCCGGTTAGCCAGACCTTGCGGTCGGCGGCAACTTTACTGGAGATTCGCACCCGGCGGCATGCCCTTCGGTCCTCCGAAAGTCATGCTGAGTGGGCCGGAGTCGGGACCGTGTGGCGAACCACGACGGCCATCGGCTCCAGCCCTGGAATTAGGAAGATCCCCCTTCCTCTGCTGTCTAAGCGTGAATCGAAGTCAGATGCATCGGCGAAAACCCACAAAAACTTTGCGCATCCAGCCTTCCCTCGGTATTACCCCCATGCAACCGCCGGGCCGTTTGATAGAATGCCGGTTTTCCAGGGAAGTTTGGCGCCCTCGCTGGCCGAGCGGCTGCCCCGGCATGCTTCCCGCCTGACCGTTTTCCCTCCAAACGCCCGCCCTTGGCATGCCCGACCCTCCTCGCGTCGCGATCATTGGCGTCGGCCTGATCGGTGGATCGATCGGCTTGGCTTTGCGCCAGCGCGGACTCGCCCAAGAGGTGGTCGGCGTCGGCCGGCGGATGGCCAGTTTGGAGAAGGCCCGCGAGCTCGGCGCCATCGACCGCGGCACGACGAACCTTGTGGAGGGAGTCGCCGACGCCGATTGGGTGATTATCGCCACGCCGGTCGACTCGATCGTGGACACTGTGACGGCCGTCGCCTCGGCCGCCCCCCGCGCAACGATCACCGACGCCGGCAGTACGAAGGCCCAGATCTGCCGCGAGATCAAACAACTCCCCCCCAGCGAGCCGGGGCGTCCCGCCCCCGGCACCCACTTCATCGGCAGCCACCCCCTCGCCGGCGGCCATCGCACCGGCCCCGAACATGCCCGCGCCGACCTGCTAGTCGACCGCCTCGTGCTGGTCACGCCCGAAGATAACACGCCGCCGGGATTGGTCGAGCGAACCAAAGAGTTTTGGGAAGCCCTCGGCGCCGAGGTGGTGCTGCTCTCACCCGAGGAACATGACCGCGCTTTGGCCGCAACGAGCCACTTGCCCCACCTGATTGCCGCGGCCCTGGCGTCTGCGACGCCAGAAGAATGGCTGCAACTCACCGGCGCCGGCTGGGGCGATACGACGCGGATTGCCGCCGGCTCGCCGCAGCTGTGGACGCAGATTTTTACGCAGAACCGTGCGGCGGTGCTCGACGCGCTGCGGCGGTTTGAGCACCGACTTGCACAGTTCGATGCCGCATTGAGCGGCGGCGACGTGCCCGCCCTCACCCTTGAGCTCCAGGAAGCGAAACGGATTCGAGATGCTGTGGGAGATTGACCTCCACCCCCGTGCCGGACTCCCCGACCTCGACGCCGACGGCGTCGCCGCTGACGTGATCGCGCTGCGACTCGCCCAGAAGGTGCGCGTCGCCTCGTCGCGCGGCTATCTGGTGCAAGGCCCCGAGCTGTCGCCCGAGCGGATCGAACGGCTCGCCCGCGAGCTATTTGCCGACACGGTCGCCGAAGAATATCTGGTCGGCCAGGTGAGCGATGCAAAGCTCGCCGCCGCGCCCGAGAGGATCGCCGCCGGCGAGGGAACGCAACTCGTGCAGGTGCTGCTCAAGCCCGGCGTGATGGACCCGGTGGCTCAAAGCGCCGAAGCGGGCGTCCGCGACTTCGGCTGGGAAGTCGATGCGGTCCGCACGCTGCGGAAGTACTGGATCGCCGACGCGACGGCCGAAGAGGTTCGCGCCATTAGTAGCGAGCTCCTCGCCAACGATGCGATCGAGCAAGTGATCGTCGGCCCGCTGCCGTTCGATCGCCTGCAATCGGGAAGCGCGTACAAGTTCGAGCTGAAGACCGTCGCCATTCGCGATCTCGACGCCGCTGGCTTGGTCCGCCTCAGTAAGGAAGGCCAGCTCTATCTGCAGCCGGCGGAGATGGAGACGATTCAGCGCTACTTCGTCGAGCTCGGCCGCGAACCGACCGACATCGAGCTTGAGACAGTCGCCCAAACTTGGAGCGAGCACTGCAGCCACAAGACGCTCGCCGGGCGGATCGCCTACCGCGACGAGGATGGCGATCGGCAGTTCGAGAACATGCTCAAGGAGACGATCTTCGCCGCGACGCAAGAACTGCGGCGTCGCTGGGGGAAGAACGACTGGTGCGTCAGCGTGTTCAAGGACAACGCCGGCATCGTCAAGTTCGACGACCAGTTCAACGTTGCCTTCAAGGTCGAAACGCATAACCACCCGTCGGCGCTCGAACCGTACGGCGGCGCCAACACCGGCATCGGCGGCGTCATTCGCGATACGATCGGCACCGGCCTCGGCGCCAAGCCGATCTGCAACACCGACGTCTTCTGCTTCGCCCCGCCCGACACGGCGGTCGAAGACCTGCCGACGGGCGTGCTGCATCCGAAGCTGGTGATGCGCGGCGTCGTCGAAGGCGTCCGCGACTACGGCAACCGGATGGGCATCCCGACGGTCAACGGCGCCGTTTACTTTGATCGCCGGTACCTCGGCAACCCGCTTGTCTACTGCGGCAACGTCGGACTGATCCCGTGCGACAAGTCGTTCAAGGAACCGCAGCCGGGCGACCTCATCGTCGCCGTCGGCGGTAAGACGGGCCGCGACGGCATCCATGGCGCCACGTTCTCCAGCGCCGAGCTGACCCACGAGAGCGAATCACTTTCCGGCGGGGCCGTGCAAATCGGCAACGCCATCGAGGAGAAGAAGGTTCTCGACGTGCTGCTCGAAGCTCGCGATCGCAACCTGTTCACCGCGATGACCGACTGCGGCGCCGGCGGTTTCAGTAGCGCTGTCGGCGAAATGGGCGAAAAGATTGGCGCCGAGGTCCACCTCGACAAGGCGCCGGTGAAGTACGCCGGTCTGTCGTACACCGAGCTCTGGATCTCCGAAGCGCAAGAGCGCATGGTCCTCAGCGTGCCCGAAGCGAACTGGGCCGAGTTGCATCAGCTGTGCGCGTCCGAAGGGGTCGAAGCGACAGCCATCGGCACGTTCGAACCGACCGGCCGATTGGTGCTGAAGTACAACGGCAACGTCGTGGGCGATATGCCGATGGCGTTCCTCCATGACGGCCGGCCGCCAGTGGTGCGGCAAGCGTCGTACACGTCGAAGCCAGTCGCTCCGCTGTCTACGACGAACACGATGAGCGTCGCCGATTCGCTGCAGGCGATCCTCGGTTCGCTCAACGTGGCAAGCAAAGAGTCGATCATTCGCCAGTACGATCACGAAGTGCAGGGCGGCAGCGCCATCAAGCCGCTGGTGGGCGTGCAGTGCGACGGCCCCGGCGATGCGGCGGTGGTGCGGCCGGTGCTCGGTTCGCGGCGCGGCGTGGTGATCTCCTGCGGCATGAACCCGCGGTACGGCGATTTCGATCCCTACCACATGGCGGCGAGCGCGATCGACGAAGCCCTCCGCAACTGCGTCGCCGTCGGCGCCGATCCGGCTCGCATCGCGATCCTCGACAACTTCTGCTGGGGCGATTGCGAACGGAGCGAAACGCTCGGCGCCCTCGTCCGCGCGGCGATCGCGTGCCATGACCTCTCGCTGATCTTCGAGACGCCGTTCATCAGCGGCAAGGACAGCCTGAACAACGAGTTCAGCTACTTCGACGACGCGGGGCAAAAGCAGACGATTGCCATTCCGTCGTCGCTACTGATCAGCGCGATGGGCCAGGTGGCCGACGTCGCCCAGTGCGTGACGATGGACCTGAAGCGGGCCGGCAACTTGCTCTACCTCGTCGGCGAGACGAAGGACGAACTCGGCGGTTCGCACTACACGCTGGTAAATAACCTCGACGGAGGCGCCGTGCCGACGGTCGACGGGCTGCGGGCGAAGGCGACGTTTGCCGCGGTGCACCGGGCGATCGGCGACGGGTCGATTGTCTCGTGCCACGACCTGAGCGAAGGGGGCCTCGCCGCGGCGGCGGCGGAGATGGCGTTCGCCGGCGGGTTGGGAGTTGAGGTGCAACTCGATGGCGTGCCGACTGGCACCGCCTCGCTCTCGCCCGTGGTGAAGTTGTTCAGCGAGTCGAACAGCCGATTCTTGTGCGAAGTGGCTCCCGAACATGCGGCCGTGTTCGAAGGGCAATTCGCCAGCTTGCCCGTGGCGCAGGTCGGCGTCGTTGTCGAGTCGCCGCTCGTGACGATCAAGGCGGGCGTTGAGACGCTGGTGAATGTGGCGAATGATCAATTGAAAGAGTCCTGGCAAAGCCCGTTGCGGTATTAACGTTGAGTGAGTGCCACTGCTGGCTAGTCCAGCAGTGGCACTCACTTAAGCGGCTACTGAACCCCGAACCCTGAACCCTCTCTATGACTCCACGCGTGCTTGTGCTGCGGGCCCCGGGCTCCAATTGCGACGTTGAAACGGCTTACGCCTTCGAGCAGGCGGGCGCGACGACGGAGCGGCTGCATGTGAACCGCTGGCTGGAGGCGCCGCAGTTGGCGGCCGACTATCAGATCCTCTGCCTGCCGGGCGGGTTCAGCTACGGCGACGACCTCGGCGCCGGGCGGATCCTCGGCAATCAGTTGCGGCATCACCTCGCCGACTCGCTGGCGGCGTTTCGTGATCGCGGAAAATTGATTCTCGGCATCTGCAATGGCTTTCAGATCCTCGTGAAGTCGGGGCTGCTCGACATCGATGACGAGCAAGGCCCGGCGGCGACGCTTAACTGGAACAAGTCGGGACGGTTTATTGATCGCTGGGTGAACCTCCGCGTCGCCAGCGATCGTTGCGTTTTTCTGCAGGGAATCGAAAGCATCGAGCTGCCGATCGCTCATGCCGAGGGACAATTCCTCGGGCGCGACGATGCGGCGCTCGATCGGTTCGAAGACGCTGGTCAACTGGCGCTCCGTTACGCGGAAGCGGACGGCGGCTGCAACTCACAGCCGTACAACCCCAACGGCGCCGCGCGCGACGTCGCTGGCATGTGCGACCGCTCGGGCCGCGTGTTTGGGCTGATGCCCCACCCCGAACGGTTCATCGACCGCACGCAGCATCCGCAATGGACGCGGCGGGCGAAGTTCGACGAAGGGGCTGGGTTGCAGCTATTTCGGAACGCTGTTGGTTACTTTGCTTGAATAAGAAAGATCTCACGCAAAGGCGCGAAGGCGCAAAGGAAAGACAGAAAGACTTTTGCACTCTCTTTGCGCCTTCGCGCCTTTGCGTGAGACTTATTCTTTCGGAGCTTCTGCAGGCGGGGGCATCGCATCGGCGATCCACCAGCCGAGGCGGCCGATGAGGCGCATGTAGAGCAGGACGAGCGCGACGGCGAGCCATGGGATGGGGAAGAGGGCGAGCAGATTGGCCTGTGAGAGCAGGAAATATGTAACGCCCCCCGCAGCCGCTACGGCGAGCGCCGAGACGATGTAAAACGTCGCCCAGGGGATGAAGCAGCGGACTACGCTGGCGGCGATTCGGGGCGAAAAAATCGCGAACATCGAGCCTTGCTCAAGCGCGGAGAGCACAATGAAGGGAAAGACGATCAACCAGATCGCCGCGGCGAGTGCAAACCGCTGCTCATCTGGAATCCCCACCGCCGCCTTCGTCGCGAGCCAACCGGGGAGCGCGCTGAGCATCGTCGCGATGATGATGAACCCCGTCTCGGCGTAGTCGAGCGCCATCCAGCCGGGCGGGTCGTGAAGTTCGTCGGCGCCGCCGCTGCTCTCGGTGATGATCGCCACGAAGAGGGGCGCCGCGCTGATCATCCAAAAGCCTGCGACGATGCAACCGCCGGCGTAGAACGGCAGCAGGTACAGGGCCTGCGTCCCCATCGCGTTCACGGCTGAGGCTAACAGAAAGAGCAGGCCCGTCAGCGTGAGCGAAAGCGCGACCCAACGGACCATGACCTCCGCCGAGAAGATCATCGAGAAAACGCCCTGCACGACGGGGACCGCCGGGCGATGGCGCGAACGCTGCGGCTTCTTGCGAGCGGACTGTGACGGAGCTGCCGCGGGGCGCGGAGCAGGGGAGTTTGCAGCAGGTGCATTCGCAGGACGCGAGCGCGAAGCTGGCTTTGCGGCGGGTTGCGCGGCTGGCTCTTCGACATCGTCGTCGAACGGGTCAGGCTCCAGTGCTCGAACTCCCATGCGAGCGCGGGCAGCAGCGCGGCCTTCGGCTTCGCGCGATTCAATCGATGTAAGGACAGGCGTCGGCGGCGGGACGTGCGTCTCGTCGAGTTGATACTCGTCGCCGTCGTCGACCATCACGCGCGGCGGCGGACGCTTCGCCGGTCGCGGACGCGCCAGGTTGAGATGGCCGCAGTCGGGACACTTCAATTGCGTGCCGACTTGGTCGTCGGTGGCGTACATCAGCGTCTGGCAGACTTCGCAGTGGAGCGGGTGGAGATGATCGTTCGAGATGTCGGCCATCGAGCGCGGCGATGGCGGTGGGGATGAGGGAGCTGGCGGCGGAACCGGTGCTGACGCGGCTGGGGCCGGCGGAGCGCCAATGCGGAAGACTTTGTCGCACACGTGGCATTGGCCGCGGCGGCCGGCGTCCTCGGCGCGCACGGTAAGCTTCGTGCCGCACGCGGGGCACTTCACGAACTGCGGCGATGAGTGGCTTGGATCGGGCAAGTTTTTGACGACTGCTCAAGATGGAAAAACAGGAACTCTCCTCGGCCTATTCGTAGAGGGGCATTGGCCCGGTATGCTGATGTTATGGCGCCGGCGATTCGTTTGGCAAAATGGCGAGATTTCAGCGGATAGTACGATGTGGCAAGGCATTCAGGGACATGACGAAGTTGTCGAGCAGTTCCGTCGCTCGCTGACCGCGGGACGGCTGGCGACGACCTACTTGTTCGTCGGGCCCGAGGGGATCGGCAAGCGGTCGTTTGCGTTGCAGCTCGCCAAGGCTCTCCTTTGCACGGCGAGCGATCCCGTGGCGCTCGAAACGTGCGGCCAATGCGAATCGTGCCGACTGGCAGCCTCAGGGAACCATCCCGATCTGCTGCAAATCGCCGCTCCGCCCGGCTCGAAGTCGCTGAAGATCGAGCAGTTCGTCGGGCCGCGCGAACGCCGCAACCAGGAAGGACTGTGCCACGACATCGCCCTGCGACCGATGCTCGGCCGGCGTCGCGTGGCAATCATCGACGACGCGGATTGGTTCACGCCGGAGAGTGCGAACTGCCTGCTGAAAACGCTCGAAGAACCGCCGCCGGGGGCCGTCATCTTGCTGATTGGCACCGCTCGTAGCCGGCAGTTGCCGACGATTTTGTCGCGTTCGCAGGTGATTCGATTCCGACCGTTGCCTGAGGAAGCGGTCCAAAATCTCGCGTTGGCCGAAGGGTTCGCGGCTGACGAAAAGGCGGCGGCTGAGCTGGCGAGTCGAAGTCATGGCAGTCTCACGTTAGCTCGGCAGTTGGCGGATGCTTCGCTGTGGCAGATGCGTGATCGGTTCGCGGCCCAGTGGTTGTCAGGCGAACTCGACGCCGCGCGGCTGACGCGCGAGGTCGACGAGTTCATCAACGCCGCCGGCAAAGAGGCCGACGCCCGTCGGCAGCGATTCCGCCAGCTGCTCGCCCTGGTCGCGGCGCGGCTGAGCGATTCGCTGCGCCAACTCGCCAGCGAGGGTCGCTCGGCGGACGCAACGCTCGCCGCGATCGATCGCTGCCTCGAAGCCGAGGAGCAACTCGACCGCAACGCGAACCAGTCGACGCTGCTGGAGAACTGGATCGACGACTTGGCGAGTTGCCAGACGGCGGGCCGGCTGACGGCGCGGTGAGCGCTAACCAGAACCAGTCTTGGTGTCGTGTCGCATTTGCTTCGCGGCGCGAATGCGATTTTAGGCGACACTAAGGCTTCGCTGTAACTCCTTTTGCTTGCGTCACTTCGGCGATTTATCGTGCTCTATCTGTCGCTTTTGACGCGACACTAAGAGGCGACATTAGTTAGCGACGGAGGCGAAAGGGCACTTCGTCCACCGGCGGAGCCGGTGGCTTTGGTTGGCTCCGCCTCTACGCTTCACTCGCCATGCGGAGCAACGCCCAGAAACTAAACACCCGTCCACCATGCCGCATTGAGTGGCCGAAAGCGAGCTGCAAAACGCTCTGCAGGAGCGACCTTGCGAAGCGGGCGGAATGCCCTAGAATTGACGAACGACCGCGGGACCGGCTGAGCCGCCCCCGCCCCTTCTGGAGAGGTGGCAGAGTGGTCGAATGCGCCGGTTTGCTAAATCGGTGACCGGGGAAACCTGGTTCGCAGGTTCGAATCCTGTCCTCTCCGCTCTCTATGGAAACGTTGTTTTCCGAAGCGGCCGCTGTAAGTCATCTACTCGTAGTGACTTACAGCGGCCGCTTTTTTTGTCCCAGTGAATGGGACAGCAAGAGTCGCGGTAGGGTGACGCGTTTGTCGACAGTCATGTAAGAGTCGACCTCTCACATTCGTCCTATGATGTCGCAATCAGTAACGGCCACAGGCGGCGCGTGGTTTCGCCGCTGGTTGTTTGCGGGGCGACGATCAGTTCGATCGAATTCGTCGAGCCGCGACTACGTCGCCCACGTCATCCGAGGAATCGTCGCGCGCAGGTCGTCGAGCCATTGGGAAGCGTCGACCGGTATCGGTAATTCTGGGCGGCTCAGCGGCCGCAAGCCGGCGAGAACACTGCCGACGCGGTCACGATTGAGATCGCACGGCAATGGCGCCTCGCGGGCGTCCGGCGGCATCTGTTGATCCCAGTAGCTGTTGTTGTCGAGCCACGAGAGGACGTCGGCGAGCGCCGCGACGTCTTCGGGTTGGACAATGTTGCGGGCGAACTCTCGCTGCACGTCGGCGACGTCGGCGGCAGGGTCTTGAGCCAATCGTCCGAACCCATACGTATTGGCGAGCTGCAGATTGGGCAGATAGAGATTGCCCATGACGCGATCGAGGCCCGCCGCGCGCAGGCTTTGCAGCATCGCTTTGATGTAACGCAATTCGACGTGGACCAGCCCCCATTGAGGCGCCCGGGCTGTGTCGTCGTCCATCAGGAAGTGCGGCCAGCCCATCACGTGCCGACCCGAATCGAGAATCGACTGCACGTCGGCGAGCGTCGGGAACACAGGGGTCTGCTGCTTGCCGCCGAACGAAGAGAAGACGAGCGGTCGGTACAGATTATGGCAGGGCAGGGCGAGGTGGACGTTCGCCGGCATGCCGCTTAGCGCGGCGACGACGGCTTGGCTGCCGGGGGTCTCTTTGGAGAACACGTTGTTCCAACCCTTGGGGATCGGATACTCGCCCCAGAACGAGATCGACCACGTGTTTGCGTAGAGCGGCGCAGCGGCATTCTGCTTCTGCAAGCGATGGGCGAACTCTTCGACGTACCGCATGTAGTCGTTGACGCCGCACGCGCCGCAGTTGCAGGCGCCCCAGTCGGCGGCGAACTCTTCGAAGAAGTCGGCCTCCTTGTACGTCTGCATGTACCAGGATTGTAAATCGACGGTCTTCTGGAAGTTGTCGCCCTGACGTGGGCAGAGTTGCACGGCGCGGTTTTTACTCTGGTCGCCCGGCTCTTGATCCGCGGGCACGGTGCTGACGACGGTGTTCGACAAGATATAGCCGAATTGCAATCCAAGCTCGTGAGCAAGATCGAGCACCTGCAATCGATCGGCGATCTTGTTGCGTTCCAACTCGGTCGACGGCAACCGGTTGAACTCGAGCATCGTCGAGAACTCGACGGCGTTGACGCCGCACGCCGAGAGCCACTTGATCTGTCGGCTCCACTGGGCCTCCTCCCAGTGGAGCGGCGCCAGACGCTGCGGGTCGGCGGTAAACCCGTCGTGGAAATAGACGCCGCGGAGGTCGAATCCACCCGCGCCTGGCTTCTCCTGCGCAGCGGGCGCCGGCTTTGTTTCACCAAACAGCGGGCTGGCTGCGCCGAAAGAAAGGCTTGAAGCGGCGGCCCCTACGAAGCAGGCTTTGCCAAAGTCGCGGCGATTGACTGATTGATTTGGCAGACTCGACGGCATCTTAGAAACTCCTCGGTCGATGAATCGGCGCAGTGTGACTGTGCGCGACGAAGCTGCGGCCGACGGCCCCGCATTCATTCGATGCTCGCGTCAAGCGCCGACCGCCAAACGTGAGCCATCAGCGACGCTCCGTCCATCGTGGCGTGAACGCCGTCGGCCGCCCAGCGTTCGGGCGGGGCCAGGGCGACGGCTCGGTCCATCATTTCCTGAAGCGGAGCCAGCACCGCGTCGGCGCGTGCGGCGACGGTGCGAACCGCTTGACGGAACTGATCGAACATCGGAAACCATTTGTCGTTGATCACGCCGCAGCGGAGGACGAAAGGTTCGCAAACGATCAGCTTCACGCCGGGCAAGGATTGCTTCGTAAGCGCTAGCAAGGCGTGGTAGTCGGTCTCAAATCTTTCGAGCGACTGCTCAATCGTGTTTGTTTCCAACGCGCGGGAGGCGTCGTTCACGCCGATGAGAACGCTAACTAGGTCTGGCTTGAGATCGATGCAATCCGCCTGCCAGCGTTCAGCCATGCCTTGTAGCGTGGAGCCGCTGACTGCGCGGTTGAGCAGGGCAATCCCAGCATCGGGGTAGTCGACGAGCAGTTGCGATCCGGCCAACCACGCGTAGCCATTGCCTAGCTCGTCTGGAAGCGATTTGCCGGCGCTCGCGTCCCGCTTCCGACCGGCGTCGGTGATTGAGTCACCCTGAAAGAGAATCCGTCGGCCGGTCGGCCAAGCGGGGGCTGCAGGCTCGTCCGCGATCGCCAATGCGGGCGCCATTGCCGCCGCTCCGAACAAGGAGGCGCTAATGGCATTGAACTGACGACGCGACGGACGGGAACTGGTACTCGACGTTTGCTCGGCCGGCGTGCCGGCGTCATGTTTATACGATCGTCGGTTCATGTTTTCATTTCCCTAGGAACGGCAATTGGATCGCCCAGTGGCCTCAGCGCGGGCTAAAAGTTTTCGCGATTCCAACCCTTCTTGATCCACCCGACGTAGTTGCCGAGCGGCGTGTGAGTCGCGGCGAACGTCGGCGACGACGCCATCAGCGCAGCGAATTCCTGCGAGAGCTGGTCTGTGCGATCGGGCTCGCCGATCGCGGCGCCGATGAGCGCGATAGCTTTCGAAGTCGTGGCGAGCCACTCCAGCTCTTCCGCCTTCTGCGGGCCGAGCGAATTCAACGCGGAGGCGACGAGCGATTCGATTTGCTTTCCCTTCGCGAGATGATCTTGATTCTCGGCCCCCTCGCACATGAACGAATCGAGCAACACGAGCGCCTCGTAGAGCTGATCGGCCGCCTCGGCGTTGTCGTTAGCGATCCACTCCACGTACTCGCGCAACGCCTCGTGCGGATCGGCGGAGGAGTTCCAGAAGAACCGCGACGCGATGTACGAATTGGCAAACTTGCTCGGCTCTTCAATTCGCATGTGATGCACGGCGTCGACTTGGTACTGGCGAGCCGCTTCCATCGTGGGGGGAAAGTAACCCAGCATCGGAATCAACAGGTTGCAACCGCTCTCCACGTTCGTGGGAAAAATGAACCCGTTGCGGCGGAGCCCGCGCTTCATGGCCGGCTCGAGCGTCGTGCCGCCGTTGGTGAGGCGGTCGATCACCGTCAGTTCCACCTCCGACTTGGGGTCGGCGTCTCGATATCGCTGAAGCAGATCGAGGAACTGATCCTGGCATTTGACTTTGTAGGTTTCTTCCAACGCCCAAATCGCCCACAGATGAACCTGATAGCGTGCGGCGGGATTGGCCTGCTTCACGATCGAACGGAAGGCGTCGACTTGCTCCATCATGCGAAGCGCCTGATGCTCGCGGCAATTTTGTTGGTCGGGCCCGCAGAAGCAGCCGCCCGGATCGTAGAAGACAAGGCTAAACTCGTCGGCCTCGCGGAACCAGTTCACCTCGCTGGCGTAAGCGTCGGTCGCCAGATCGCGCACGCCGTTCCAGGAATAGGGGCCGAGCGTCAAACGATCGGGAGCGGCCCAACAGGCGACTGGAAAACCATGTTTGGCGTATTCGATCGACGCCTTCGCGGTTAGCTCGTTCGCTTTGAAGATGTCGCGCGGGATCAGCGTCGGCGAGAACTGGTGCGTGACCTTCAAGCCACGCTGGTGCGCGTAGCGAATCATCGTGGCGATTCGCTCGTGCAACGTGCGATTGAACTTGTTATTCGTCGCGGGCGACTTGTCGAAGCAAAGATGCTCGGACCACAGGAAAAAGTAGATGTGCGTGAACTGAGCGCAAACGGCCTTATCGACCCAGTGGCGCCACTGCTCGTCGGTCCAATTGATCGGCGTGAGATCGCCCAAATCTTGCCAGGCGACGTTGTAGTAAACGCCGCGCTCTTCGAAGCTGGGGCGAAAGACTTCGTGATAGCCCCCCTCTTTGGCCGTACGTTCCTTTTGCAGCAGCAACTCGCCCTGGTCGCGCTGCAAATGCGTCCGCAAGTGCGACGCGGCGTAGATGGCGCCCAAGGGATTCCAACCGGCGGCGACGATCACCTTGCCAGAGTCGCCGGCGGCTGGTTTGACGCTTACCACATAGCCTTGCTGCTGCACGAACTTTGGTTCGTCACGCAGCGCCGCCTCGAGCTTTCGACCAGCCAAATGCTCAGCCGCCATGCTGTTGTGATCGCACTGGCCCACTACGAGCAGATTAGATGATTCGCGCTGCTCCGCCGTAAGTGCGGTGTCGGCGACGACCGAAACCGGCATTCCCAACAGCGCGGCGACGCCTTGCTGCAGCGCGGTGATGTTCTCGACGACGGCCGGCGATTCGTTCGTACCGGTGACGATCAGCCATGGCCGAGCGTCCGCCTGGGCGATCGCGGCGGAGGCGCTCGTGACGCACGCCGCGAGAGCAATGAACATGCGGAGGATCGTCATCTACTTTCCCCTAAGGCGGAGGTTTTAATCAGTGAAGGCGGTCGGAACCGATGGCAAGCGGTTCAGAGCCGAGCCGTCGAGCCAGCGGTAGATCGCGTCGTCGGCCAGCTGCTCATCGCGTTCCGGCCGACCGGCACTAGTCACTTCGCCACGTCTCGGACGGGGCGCCGTCCATCCAGCCTCTTCGTTCGCAATCGAGCGAGACTTCTGCGAGTGCTCTTCGGCAAACAACGCCATCAAGCGGTCAATCGCTGGGCGGCTTGATTGAAGTTGAAACGACTGCAACTCCAAACCATTCAACGCAGCCAGAGCCGACGCCGAGTCTTGCCCCTCAACGTTCGCAGCGGCGCTAAAAGATTCCGACGACTCCGAAGCTGCGACGCTGGAACGTTCACTCACGCTCGCCTCGGTCGCGGCGACTGCCAACGAGACTGCGGTTCTGGCAGCCTTTTGCCCGAATCGCGTCCGCCAGATAGCCAAGTCGTCGGCATCGACGTCGCGATCGAGATCGGCGTCTCCCTGGGCTGCCGTTGCGTTGCCCGACGCCCCGAAGCCTCGTTGCCAGGCCAGGAAGTCGGCGCCGTCGACGATGCCATCGTTGTTGAAGTCGGCCGATTGCTCGACAGCCGAATCGACGGCGTCGATGTTGATCAGGAACCCGCTCTGCTTGGTGAGCGTCAGCGTGTGATTGCCGTTGGTTAGCCCCCTGGTGAGGATGAACGGCATCTTATTCGTATAGTTGGAGCTTTGCAGGCTGACGGTCCCTGAACCGCCGGCGCCGCCGTCGATGCTCCACGCAATCACGCCATAATCGCCGCGCAACGTGGCGGCGATGCCGACAGCCGTGCCGGTGAACGGGATCGTCACCGAGGCGGCGTTCTCCGTCGTGAAGTGCCACGAACCGCCGCTAGGCGTCCCTTCGTTGGTGGAGGCCCATTGCCCGCTGTACGTCAGCAGTTGGCGATCGTCCTCGCGACGCAAACGATTGTTGTTCTGAACGACGACGCCGTCGATTTGGATGGCCGTGCTGGCCGCGCCGCCGATCTTCTTGATCGTCAACACATGGAGCGTCTGCGCCAAACCCGTGGCGAGCAGCGTTTCGACTTGATCGGTCCGCGTGGCGGCATTCATCTGGATCGTCCCCGATCCGCCCGCGCCGCCATCGATCGACCACGAAGCCGTCGCCCCTTGTTGCCACAGCGAGTGAATCAGCGAGACGCCGCTGCCGGAGAACACGATGTTCACTTCGCTGTTAATGGTCGAGTTCTTGATCGCGGTGCCGCCGGAGAATGCAGCAGACGATTCCGTCGTCCACTGCGTGTCGCGGGCGTACGAAAAACTGCCGTCCGTTTGTTCCACGCGCCCGTCGAGTTGTTTGAAGAGCGTCGGGTAGGCCGGCGCAGCAAACTCTAAGTAGTCCCCGGACAACCCTACCGATCCGGCGACGGAGGTCGGAATGTTCAGGCGGAGGAAATCGTAAATGATTCCCAGCGGATGGTTCTGATTGGTGGTCGTCTGCCAGAACTGCGAAAGATACGCCTCCATGCGTTGCAAGGCCCCCGCCGAGCCGGCTGAATGGAAGGCAGCCTCCATTTCAGCAGCTTCCGCCCGGCTCAGCGGCGCGATCAACGCCGCGACTGCGGGGTACTGATCGTTGAGGTAGCTTTGCGATTGAGCTGCCAAATTGCCGATGTAGGCGGCGTCGTGCAAGAACTGAATCTGATCCCGCAGCATTTGCACCCACGCGGCGGCCGTGATCTGCATCGGAATCTGCGACACAGCGCGAGGATCGGTCACAGCGGTGATGTTCGCCAACGCGGAGTTCAAGTAGCCGAGCTGAGCGGCGCTGTAGCGCGTGGTAAACGGCGCCGCCACGTTCACCGGCTGCAACGCGGCGGCCGTCCAATTGGCGATGCCGCTCACGGAATCCCAAAAATCGCTGAGGCTGCCGATCGCATTGGCGAGCGCCGTCTGCTGCGCCGGCGGCTCGACCAAAAACGCGGCGAATTCTTTTAGCAGCGTTGCTTCGCTCAGATTCACGTCATCGAGCAGCCGCGAGTAGACGTACAGCGACGGCAACTGTTCCGTCGGGTGCGAGATGTGGGCGATGACACTGTCGATGCCCTGCGCCTTGATCTTTCCAAGATAGTTTCTCGTCCAATCGAAGTGCAGCTTCGTGTGGCCGACGGGAAATTCGTGATCAATCAGAAAGAAGGGCCACGCGTCGACGTCCCGCCCCGTGGCTTGCAAAGAATTGGTGAGCGCGTCGTCGTTGCCGTGCGTGCTCAGCGGCACGTCGCTCGGCAGGCGCGACTGCTGAACCAAAAATTCAGCCAGCTGCGAACTGTAGCCGGGCGACGTGCCCCACCAGTTGAGGCCCCATGTTTCCGCCACGACGCTGGCCGACGGATTCACCTGCCTGGCGGCGTACCGCATCGCGATTTGCAGCGAGACCAATTCCGAAACGTTGCTCGGATTCCCGAGCGGCGACGGCGTTTCGAATGCGTAATTGATGCCGGCGCTCGAAGGCGAGCCGCCGGGGTCCTCGCCCCCCATCACCCACTCATCGACCCAGGCGCCATACTTGTTCGCCCAGTATTGGTAGTCGCCGAGCAGCGTCTGCCAGTTGGGATCCGCAGGGCTATTGCCCGGCGACAAAATCCGCCAGGGATTGGTGAGATCACCGTGCCACGTCGTGCCGAAGACGATTGAAGTGGTCATCCCGCGCTGCTTCGCCGATTGCAGCACCTGCACCCACAACGCTTCCTTCGCCAATTCCGCCGGCGTTTGAGCCGGGCGTTCCGACCATGGCGCCCGCATCAGCTGGAGATGATTGAAGTTCAAGAACTCCATCTGGTCGAGCCAGGTCTCCCACTGTGCGAAGGTCCAGTCCTTCGGCGCCCACACGCCTTGGTACGCGCTCAGCGTAAAGACGTACACGCCGCGAGTCGTCGCCCAGGGCTGTGTTTGCGCCTGGGCGTCTTCCGTTGCGGTCGCCATGGCCGCGAAATCTGCGGCGAGATCGGCAGCAGGCTCAGCAGCCGGCGTCTCCGCGGCAAGCACATCCAGCACCGGCGCGTCGCCAGCCAAGAGCTGTCGCGGCTCCAGCAGTTCAATATGGAGAGTGCGTCGCCGCAACTGCGAGAAGTTCATGTCGAATCAAGGCGTCAATCAATGGTGCAACCAGAATGACGAGAACGGGCGGCCGTCCGGGTTGACGACCGCCCGCTCCGTCCCCAACCAAGCGAGGTTTATGCTTGCCGACGATTCCGCAAGCAAGCGAGCAGCGAGAGGCCGAGCAAGCCGATCACGCCCGCCGCCGGTTCCGGCACGGCGGCCGCGACGGTCGTGGCGGCGGCGCCGAACTGCGTCTTCCAAATGGCAAGGTCAGCGGCGTTGACGATCGAGTCGCCGTTCGCGTCGCCCTGCTGCAGCGTCGAACCAGAACCGAAGCCCTGCTGCCAGATCAGGAAGTCGCGACCGTCGACGACGCCGTCGACGTTGAAGTCGGCGTTGTTCTGGATGACGACGCCGGAATCATACACCGCGAGCGCATCGAAGATGTTGTAGCCCAAGCCGGTGGGAATGGCGCCGCCGGCGCTCGAGCCGCTGACCGTGATGCTCAGGGTGTGCTCGCCCGAGGAGAGTCCGTTGACGACCAACTCCGGCCAACGCACGGCAAATCCGTGCACGTCGAGGTCGAGGGTTTGGTCGACGGTTCCCGAACCTCCCAGTCCGCCGTCGACGGCCCAATCGTAGACGCCGGTGATGCCGCCCCAGTTGAAACCGTAGAGCGCGAAGGCCGTGCCCGTGAAACTGATATCGAGCTTCTCGTCGGCTCCCGGCGTACCGGAACGCGTTCCTTCATAGACCGGCGAGTCGCCGACCCCGATATCCCAGGCCGATGGGTCGACGTAGTTCCAGTTCCCCGAGAAGTTGCTGTCGTCGTCGAACGTCAGGGGCGTCTCGTCGTAGACGTCGAAGGCGTCGATGAACGCCCGCCACTTGCCGCCTTGCCCGCCGTTGAGTCCGTCGGAATCGTTCACCTTCAGGCGAAGCATGTAAATCTTGTCGGCAGTCAGCGTTCCTTGCGCAGCAAGCGTCACTTTCTGGCCGACCGGGGCGCCGGGGGTGTAGGTATCGACGGTGCCTGAAGAAACGACTTGGAACTCGTTGTTTGAACCTGAAGTGACGATCTCCCAGTCGTAGCTTTCACCGGCAGCGTCGTTGATTTGGAGGACGTCGAGACCGGTGCCGACGAACGGCAAACGGAGTTCGGCGGAGCCGTAATACGCGGGGCCCCGGCCGGCGTTCGCCATCAACCGCGCGTTGTATTCCGACTGATCGAACAGCAGCAGCGAGTAGCCGTCGGAAGCGGCGGCGCTGTACGCAGCGTCGCCAGCGCTGTAACCGACGTCGAAGGTGCCGTTAAAGTAGCGAATTCCCACGTCGTTCTGCCCGGTGGGGTTCGTCTTGCTCACTTGATGCCGCGTCGTTTGGGCCACCGCTGGCGCGGCAACGATCGCGGCGCTCAACGCGACGGCGAGCGCTTGCAGCATTGGCGAAAGAGTCAGTCTCCGCGCTCGTTGTGGCGCACGCCCCTGGCCCCGCTGAACGCTGGCCGCGCAGGCGACTTCAGAGACTGGACATTCGGTACTCATCAGGGAGTCTCCTCTTGAGATTCGGGGATGTAACTTAGTTGTAACTGCAATCTGGCTGACGGGCGCGCGAACGGCGTGGCCGCCGAGCGTCCGCAACCCATAGAAAAATGGTTCAAAAACGCGAGCAGCCTGAAGCGACGCCGCGCCTGGCGCGCAGCGAGAGACGGAGCAATCCCGAGCGAGAACCGCTCGAGCATTGATGCGATGAAAGAGACGAATCTCCACTCGCAAGAAAAGCTTTACTTCGATCTCTTCGCGAGCAATTCTGAACTAACGGCGACAAGAAAAATGGCGTCCGCACACATTTACCTCCCGCCGCCCAAGACGATAGGTGACCGCTGCATGCCTGTCTTTTCCATCTCCCACGTGACGATCTTCTTTGGAATCGGCTTGTGTTCGATGTAAACAAACATTAACATAGTCAAACATTCGTGTCAACGATTCGTAATCGTTCCGACAAGAAAAGATGAAGACCGCACGATGGCGAACATCGCCGTTGCGGAGATCGAAGAGCAGGACGCGAGCAGCGACGAATGAGGCGCATTTAATGCGCAACAGCTCGTCGGCGGCAGTGGCAGACTTTCACCCGGAACGCGCATGGGGTACTTTCCACATGCGGAGTTTCCGCTTTTGCGGTTTGCCACCCACAGCCTTCATGCGTCACGTCCTATGGGAAATGCGGTTCGCGACAAAAAGCTCATTGAGATGATCGCCGCCCACGGCGAATGCTCAATCGATCAGTTGGCCACGGAATTGGGCGTCAGCGACATGACGATCAGACGCGATCTGCAGTCGCTCGCCGAAAGCGGCAAGATCATTCGCACCCACGGCGGGGCGGCCATGGCGGAAAGCGTGAGCTTTGGTTTTGAATTCCTGAAGAAGTACGGCCAACACCAAGAGGCCAAAGAGGCGATCGCCAAGCTGGCGGCCGGCAAGGTCGAAGAGGGCCAATCGGTGCTCCTCGACTCGGGCACGACGACGCTCGCGATCGCCACGCAGTTGCGTGCGAAACCGAACATCACCGTCGTCACCACCTCGCTGCCGATCGCTTCGCGGTTGCAGTACGCGCCGAAGGTGGAGGTGTTATTGCTCGGCGGCTACGTCCGACCAACGTCGCCCGACTTAGTCGGCGCGTTGACAGAATCCAACCTCGAATCACTGTGCGCCGACATCGCCTTCATCGGCGCCGCCGGCATCGACCACAAGGGCATCGTTTATCAGCAATCGCCGGAAGTCGCCAAGATGCTGGCCACGATGGTGAAGTCGGCCAAGGTCGTGTACTTGGTCGCGGATAGCTCGAAGTTCGGCAAGACCGCGCTCTGTCGCTGCGGGAAACTACAAGATTGGGACGGAATCATCACCGACCGCGGCGTTGACAAGAAGCTGGTCGAATCGTTCGCAAAGAAAGGGGTTCAAGTTCTGCTCGCGTAGCTAGGCGCCTAGCAACCGCGCGAGAACTTGCTGGCACGATGAGCTCAAGTTATGCGTTGGTTGCGGGAGCCGCAGCGGTCGACATTAGTCCGACCCGCAGCCTCTTCCTGTTCGGTTACCCGAACGTCGAACGGAACAGCACGGGCGTCAACGACCCGCTTCTTTGTTCGGCACTCTATCTGAGCGACGGAAACGTCGCGCAGCTCTTCGTGGCGTGCGACGTCATTTTCGTCGAGCGCGGGCTGGCGCTGCGTGCGAAAGCGTGCATCGAGCGTGCCACGGGAATCCCCGCCGCCCACATTTTGATCTCGGCGACGCACACACATTCGGCGCCGATGACGATGACGATGCTCAGCAACGCGGCGGATCCGCGTGTTCCCGCGATCGATCCTGCGTTCGTGCAAACGCTCGAAGACGGCATCGTCGCCGCCGCTGTGCAAGCCTACGAAACAAAGCGTCCCGCGGAGCTTGGCGTCGCCGTCGCCGACGCCTCGGCGGTGGGAAGCAACCGCCTCGACCCATCGGGACCGTCGGACCCGACCGCGCCGGTGATGTCGGTGCGCTGCGCTCAAAGCCACGCGCCGATCGCGGTGCTGCTCGTCTGCTCGATGCACCCCACGGTGTTGCGTGAAACGTCGACGCTCGTCAGCGGCGACTTTCCCGGACTCGCCCGCAAATACCTGCAGGAGCGCACATTCGGCAGCAAGATTCCCGTCATCTACCACACCGGCCCATGCGGCAACCTGAGCCCCCGGCACGTCGTCCGCGAAAACACGGTCGCCGAAGCGACGCGCCTCGGCTATCTGCTCGGCGCCGCCGTCGAAGCAGCGATGCGTAGCATTGAATACTCCTCGACGCTGCGACTCAGTTGCCGGTCGGACAGCTTGCGATTCCCACTACGGAAGTTTCCCACCGTCGACGCCGCGGACGAGTTGCTGCATCAAGCCGAAGCCGATTTCCGGCAACTTCAAGCCGCCGCGGCCGATCCCCGCACGATTCGCACGGCGGAATGCAAACTGTTCGGCGCGGAAGAAACCGTGGCCTTGAGCCGCGCCTCCGAGCAAGGCTTCGTGGCGCAAGCCGCCGAGGAGGTGCTGCCTGCCGAGCTGTCGATCTTCCAGATCGGCGATTGGCACTACGTCGGTTGGCCAGGCGAGCAGTTTGTCGAGTTCTCGCTCGAAATCAAAGCCCGCTATCCGCAGTGCTGCATCATCAGCATGGCGAACGGCGACCTGCAGGGATATCTCGTGACCGCCGACGCGGTGCGCGACAAAACCTACGAGTCGCTCAACGCGATTTTCGAAAGCCCCGCCTCGGGCAATTTGCTCGTCGGTCGCACGCTGGAACTACTTTCTCAAAACTAGAGCTAACGGCGACGAGCAGAGAGCTCGTCGATTGCAATGATTCTCGCCATCGATCTTGGGACGACGTACTTCAAGTTCACGCTGTTCAGCCGCCGCGGCGAACTCCTGCGCACCGTCCGGGTGACGCCGTCCGCGAGGTCTCCCCACGCTGGCTGGGTGGAGATTCCGGCGGAGAAGTTCGAAGCAGCGATCTGCAAAGGGATCGAGCAAGTTCTGGCGCCGAACGGCACTCGTCGCGCTACCGTCGACGCGATGGTTTTCGCGACGCAAGGCAACAGCTTCACGCTGCTCGATGCGGAGAATCGCCCGCTGACGCCGATCATCTTGTGGTCCGATCGGCGTGCAGCCGACATCGGCGCTGAGCTCGCGCCGTCTGCGGGACTTGCTGATTTCTCGGCGACGACCGGCATTCCGGCGCTCAACGAAGAATTCATGGTCGCCAAACTGCAATGGCTCGCGCGCGAACAGCCGCACGCTTGGAAACAGACCGCGCGAATCTGCCTCATCAGCGACTACCTCACGCTGCTGATGACCGGCCATCACGTGACCGAGGCGGGCGTCGCCGGTCTCACCGGGTTGGTCGACATCGAGCAGCGCGACTGGTGGCAGCCGGCGCTCGAACGCTTTGGTTTGAACGCCGAGTGGCTGCCGCAGGTGGTGAACGCCGGCACCGATCTGGGGAACATTCTGCCCGAGATGGCGCAGCGCTTGGGCATCGACAACGCCTGCCGCTTCATCGTGGGGACGCTCGATCAGTACGCCGGCGCGATCGGCGTCGGCAGCGTCGAACCTGGCATGCTTTCTGAAACCACTGGCACCGTGCTGGCCGCCGTGGCGTGCGCCGCGGAACTCGATGACAACCCCGCGCCGGGCGTTTACCAAGGCCCCGCTTATCGGAATGGCCTCTATTGGCGGATGTCGTTTGGCAGCGTCTCGGCGAACTACCTGCACTGGTATCGCGACCAACTTCCCGACCTGCCGGAGTTCGATGACCTGGCCCCGCTGGCCACGAGCGTCGCGCCCGGGGCCGATGGCCTCACAATCGATCGCAGCTCCGCGACGCCGGCCGACGCGCTAGCGCCGTACGTCGACGTGCAACCGCGCGGCAAGGTCGTGCGCGCCATCATGGAAACCGTGGCGGCCGCGCTTCGAGAGCATTTGCAGCGCCTGCAAGGTTCGTCCGCAGCGCACTGGCGGGAAGTCCGCTCGGCCGGCGGCGGCTCGCGCAGCGCGATTTGGCTGCAAATCAAAGCCGATGTGCTCAACCTGGTCGTCTCGACCACGGCCTACGGAGAACCGACAAGCCTCGGCGCCGCCATTCTCGCCGAAGCGACTCTCAGCAACTCGCCGGTAGCAGAAGTGACGCAGAAGTGGGTGCGTTTGCAACACCCACTTCTGCCGATTGCCAACAACGTCGTTCAGTACGCAGCCATGGCGAACGACGCCAACGCCGCACTAACGCCTTAGGCAACTGAGGCCCTACACGAGCAGTTGCTTTGCTTGCTCCAGATCGCACGAGCCGTGCACGATGGCCATCAGGGCCCGCGTCATCTTGGCCGGATTGGCGTGCTGAATGATGTTGCGCCCGTAGACGATCCCCGACGCCCCTTGCTCGATCAAGACGCTCGTACGGCGGAGGACTTCGTCGTCCGGCACCTTTCCGCCGCCGCGCGGCAGGACGGGGCAGCCCGAGGCCGCCTGCACCACAAGGTGGTACTCCTCCAAGTTGTCGCACGGATCGGCCTTGATGATGTCGGCGCCGAGTTCAGTCGCCTGACGCACCAACGGCACGATCTTCTTGATGTCGCCGTCGACCATGTAGCCGCCGGCCGCGGAGTTCGATTGCATCACCAGCGGCTCGACCATCAATGGCATGCCGTACCGCTCGCACAGCGGCTTCAGGCGGCTGACGTTCTCGACGCATTGCTGGTGAACTTCCGGCTGATTCGGAATTCTGAACAGATTGACGACCACGCACGCCGCGTCGAGACGAAGCGCCTGCTCGACGGTGTCGTCCATCACATGGCTGAACAGCGTGCGCGGCAGCTCCGAACCGTAGACGTTGGCCACGTCGGTGCGCAACACGAACGCCGGCTTGTCATCACTGCTGGCAAACTGCAGATGCTTCGCCTGGCCAGCCGTGAGCTGGATCGCATCCGGCTTGGCATCGAGCAGCGTTTGCACGGCGCGCGACATATCTTCGATCCCTTGCAAGAAGGGCCACTCATTAAAGAAGCCGTGATCGACGGCCACGTTGAGGCAGCGATTGTCAGCGGCAAACAGGCGACGGAGACGCGGGACGACGGACATTTCAACCCTTCGATAGGTGGTGATGGCATTGCGCGGGCCCACAGCGCTGCGCAGATGTTCGTAAGCCGACGGCATCCTTCGCGGAAAGCCGCAGCGGCTCCGCCGGCTCGCGGCGAGAGGAATGGGCGGGGGTTCGTTGCAGCGGCCCGCCGAAATCTGGCTGACCGTCGCAACTTCTTGCGACTTCCTGCAAACGCGAAAACTCCTCAGAGCATGAGGAGCAAAACGCTTGACCGATTGTTCGTTTATGATAACATCTGTTTATATCGAACACAAGAGTTCGGATTGGGGCGGCCCCCACGGCTCGCAACGTTCGGCATGACGAGAGTCGGTCGAGCCACGCAGCGACGAAAGAAATAGTCTCCGTTATGGCTGTCCATCGTTGGCTCTTGTGCGACGCGAAGCAGCGACATTACGCGGAGCCGCAGCGAATTTCATCCGCGGCGGTCTCCACGTCGTCGTCAATGTGGAGCATCGAAACGCAAACGCTTCGCGGCGGACGGCAAGACGGCGTCGACGTCATTGAAGTCGACAACGGCGCCATGCGATTCGTCGTCGTGCCGACTCGCGGCATGAACGTTTGGAAATGTTGGCTGGGGTCGCGCGAGCTGAGCTGGCCCTCCCCGGTAGAAGGTCCAGTCCATCCGCAGTTCGTCCCTCTGGAAGAAGCCAGCGGGGCAGGGTGGCTGGAAGGATTTGACGAGCTACTGACTCGCTGCGGGCTCCATTCCAACGGCCCGTCCGAGTTTGCAGCAGATGGTCGGCTGACAAACCCGCTTCATGGCCGCATCGCCAATTCGCCGGCCCACTGGGTGGAAGCGTCGTACGACGAAGAATCGCAAGAGATTGCCATCGAGGGAATCGTTTGCGAGCAACGATTCGGAGCCTACTCGCTGCAGTTGACGTCGCGCATCAGCACGCGACTCGGCGAGACGGCCTTGCGGGTGAACGATCGAGTGGCAAACCGCACATCGCGGCCCGCCGATTGCCAACTGCTGTATCACATCAACTTTGGATCTCCGCTGCTGGATGAAGGTTCGCAGTTCATCGCCCCGGCGGCCCGGCTCACGCCTCGCGACGAGATTTCTGCCGCGGGGTTGAACGACTGGGACCGTTACAGCGCTCGAGATGAAACGGTTGCTGAAGAAGTCTACTTCCTGGAGTTAGCCGCTGACGCGCAAGGGAACACGCAAGCACTGCTCAAGAACGGCGCAGGCCAGCTTGGGGTTTCCGTGCGGTTCAACGTTCGTCAGCTCCCGTACTTTACGCTGTGGAAAGATCGTTTAGGAGCAGAAAAATTCCGCGTCACCGGCTTGGAACCCGGCACGAATTACCCGAATCAGCGAACGCTTGAGTCCCGCGCGGGACGAGTCGTTTCGCTTGGTGCAGCAGAGGAGAAAGAGTTCGAAGTAATGATCCAGTTTCACGCCGAGGCAACGGCAGTGAAGCAAGCATGTGATGAAATCGCTTTTCTCCAGTCGTCATTACCACCGAGGGTCGTCTAAGGCCCTCGTTTATTACGGTGCATCGATTCTTAGGCGACGCCGATGCCCGCTACACAATCATCGCAGAGAGTCAGAGGTCAACAACAATGGAATTTACCGTCTTGCCACTTGGGGCGACGGCCGGTGCGACGACGCACCGTCGTCGTGCACTGCTTAGCGGCGGCTTTACGTTGGTCGAATTGCTGGTGGTAATCGCCATCATCGGCGTGCTCGTCGCGCTGCTGCTTCCGGCGGTGCAAGCTGCCAGGGAGGCGGCGCGCCGCTCGCAATGCACGAACAATCTCAAACAGTTGGGGATTGCCCTCCATAATTTGCACGACACGAATCGAGTCTTGCCTCCGCTGATGACGCAAGGCGAAACTTTCGGCTACTCCTCGCTCAAAACCGGCCCATATGCAAAGGCAACCGGCTACACGTTCTTCAACTGGCTTCTGCCATACATCGAGCAGGGGAACATCTTCAAAGCCGCCGAAGCCAACGTGAACACGTACGTCGGCGGTCTTCGCATCAAGGCCTATGTGATTCCGACGTTCCTGTGCCCTTCCGAATCGAGTTCGCCGAACGGGCTTCCCGACAGCTACAAGGGACGCGTCGTCGTCGACGGAGCGCCCGAACCTTGGACGGTGGGCAACTACGCCGCCAACTACCAAGCGTTTGGAGATCCGGAGGTTCCGCTTTCCATCGGGTTGGCGCTAGGCAAAGCCAAACGCGTCGAAGCGACCAAGAAGTTCTCGCAGTTTCCCGACGGGCTGTCGCAAACGTTGGCCTTCGCTGAGCGCTATGGCACCTGCGGAAACACGGGCGTCAGCGATGAGGCGAACGCGAACCTGTGGTCTGACTCCAATCCTGGCAGCCGCCCGTTGTTCGGCACGAACACGACCGATCAGGTTGCCAGCCACGCCGATCCGGTCGCTCCAGTCGCCCTGATGTTTCAGACTCAACCAAACGCGATTTCGAATTGCTTGGTCGATCGAGCCCAAACGCCCCACTCGACGATGAACGCCGCTTTCGTCGACGGGAGCATTCAATCGCTTAGCGGCGGCATTGACGAGCTCGTCTGGGCCCGGCTGTGCAACGCCTTAGACGGCGAGCCGGTGGCGCTGCCGTAACGACGTTTTGATTCCTCTGCGGGTGCGAAGTCGCTCCAACTCGCCAGCCGCTTTCGCACGCTGAATTATTTATCCTGTTGATAACGCCTTCGATTTAGGAACCCTTCGCATGTCATCTGCACTTTCTTCGCCGAATGTGCCGTCCACCTTCTCGAGCCTCGAATGGGCGCGAGTCGACTTAGCCAATTGCCCGCAAATTGACGGCGAAACGCCGGGGCCCGAGTCGAAGCGGTATCACGAGCGCTGCACTCAGTACTTCAAGGGACTCTCGGGGCAGGTGAAGCTGTTCCCCGTGACGTTCGAGTCGGGCGAAGGCTGCGTGCTGCGAGACGTCGACGGCAACGAGTATCTCGACTTCTCGTCGGGCATCTACGTGACGACCCTCGGCCATTGCCACCCGAAGGTCAGCGAAGCGATTGGCCGTTACGCCTCCATGTTGATGAACGCCCATGATTTCACGACGCCCATCAAAACGGCGCTGTGCGAGAAGTTGGCGGAAGTCCTGCCTGGCGATTTGAACGGGTTCCAGTTCTACGATTCCGGCACCACCGCCGTGGAAGCGGCCATTCGCGTCGCGCGGGCTGCGACGAAGCGCAACGAAACGATCTCTTGCTTCAACGACTTCCACGGTAAGACCTACGGCGCCGTTTCGCACGGCCAAATTAGCAACCGCGTCTACGGCGCGACGCGCGCTCCCGGCGCCCACATGGTGCCGCGTCCCGACGTCTATCGCCCGATTTGGACGAAGAGCGACGGCACGATCGACACCGACAAATACATTTGGTTCTACGAGCAGTACATCGACAAAGGAACCGTCCACGACGTCGCGGCGTTCATCCTTGAGCCAATCCAAGGCTGGGGCGGCTCGGTCATGCCTCCCGACGACTTCTTCCCGAAGCTCCGCAAGTTCTGCGACGATCGCAACATCTTGCTGATCATGGACGAAGTCCTCACCAGCTGGGGACGCACCGGCAAGTGGCTCTGCTCCGAGTACTGGAACGTCGTCCCCGACATCGTCACCATCGGCAAGGGCTTCGGCAACGGCTTCCCCGTCACGTGCGTGGCGGTTCGCGAGCCGTACAAGGAAAGCTTCGAATCGATCAGCGCCTCATCGAGCTACGGCGGCAACCCGATGGCCTGTGCGGCCGCGTTGGCGTCGACCGAGGTGATCGAAGACGAGAACCTCCTGCAGCACGCCCAGTATCTGGGCGACGTCGCGCTGCGGCGGTTGAAGCAAATGATGGCCGACCACCCGATCATCGGCGACGTTCGCGCCAAAGGCTGCTTGATGGGCATCGAGCTCGTCAAAGACCGCGAAGCCAAAACGCCGTTCAACGAAGCGGGCGTCCGCGTTTATCAGAAAGCCTTCCGCAAAGGCCTGGCGTGGATCCCGGCCGGACATATCCTGCGGATGAGCCCGCCGATCGTCATGGGCGAAGACGCCTTGCTCAAGGGTCTCGACATCATCGACGAATCGATCGGCGAAACCGAACGCGAACTCGGCTTTGCCTAACACTTTCGAGCCATCAACGATTCAACTGATAAGGAGAGGCAACGATGCCAGAGATTCCTGATTCATTGCAGATTCCGCCGCAAGAACGCCGCGCCGCGTTGGACGAATGCTACCAACACATTTCGGAATGGAAGGTGGCGATGCCGCCCGCCGTGCCGCTCGTGCTCGATTTCGGCCTGGGCGACTTCGACCGGTTCGGCTTGTACGAGTTCTGGATTGCGAACGAAATGGAAGCCGGCTACTGCGGCAAGTACATGTTCGTGAAGGACGGGCAAATGTGCCCGCGCCACTGCCATCGCATCAAGCACGAGACGTTCTTCGTAATGAAGGGCGCCTTGCGCGTCACGATGGACAACGAAGAATTCGTGTTGAAAGAAGGCGAGACGCTGGCCATCGCGCCGAACCAAGTTCACTCGTTCGAAGGGATCGGCCCCACGCTGATGCTCGAACTTTCGATGCCGTGCGACCCGAGCGACAACGTGTTCGAGCAGCCGGAAGCGATGGCCTGGCTCCACCGCAACATCGGTGTGCCGGCCTCTGCGTGAGAGTGGCTCCATTGACGTCTGCTGCGGACTGAACCGCGCGTCTCCAAGTATCGAAGGATTTCGACATGATGCATTCTTCCGGCACGACAGGAGCAGGTTCTGGGGCAGGGCTCCTGTCGCCGCCGGGAGGCGGCCACGACAGCGGTTACCTCTATCGCATCACGATGATCGCCGCGATCGGCGGCTTTCTGTTCGGCTACGATCTGTCGCTCATCTCCGGGGCGATCATCTTCCTACAGAAGGAATTCGCACTCACTCCCTTCTGGACCGGCATGGTCACCGGCAGCGCGATTCTCGGTTGCCCCTTCGGCCCGCTCTGCGGCATGTGGCTCGCAGACGTGAAGGGCCGCAAGTGGTCGCTGCTGCTCGCCGCCCTGTTGTTCATGATCTCGGCGGTCGGCAGCGCGCTCGCGCCGTCGGTCTGGCAAATCATCTTGTGGCGTTTCGTCGGCGGCATGGGCGTCGGCCTCGCCTCGACTGTCTCGCCGATGTACATCGCTGAGATCTCGCCTGCTCCGCTCCGCGGTCGAATGGTGATCATCAACCAACTGGCGATCGTCATCGGCCTCTCGATGGCCGTCGTCGTCGCCTACTTTCTCTCGTTCGGCGGTCACTGGCGCTGGATGTTCTTCTCTCAGGCCATCCCGATCGTCGGCCTCTTCGGCGGGCTGTTTTTCGTGCCGAACAGCCCCCGTTGGCTGGCGATGATGAATCGCGACGCGGAAGCCCTCGACGTGCTCAACCGCATCAACACGCCGGAGCAGTCGGAACAAGAACTGCGGGCCATCAAGCAAGAGCTGGGCGAAGAGAGCGGCGGGTTCGCCGAGTTGCTCCGCCCCGGCATTCTGAAGGCGGTGATCATCGGCCTTGTGCTGATGGTCTTCTCGCAAATCAACGGCGTGAACATGATTCTGCTCTACACGCCGTCGCTGTTCATGGAAGCCGGCATCACCGACGCTCCCGACGCCATTCTGAACAGCGTCATCATCGACGGCTGGATCACGATCTGCACGGTGATCGCCTTCTGGCTGACGAGCAAATTTGGCCGGCGCCCGATTCTCATCGTCGGAGCGCTGGCGATGGGCGTAGGGCATCTGCTGATGTACGCCAACTTCGCCTTCCAGCTGCCGATGCAAATGACGCTGCTGGCGATGATCGTCGCCACCGGGGCGTTCACGCTAACGCTCGCGCCGCTGAGTTGGGTCGTCGTCTCCGAACTCTACCCCACGCGCATCCGCGGCAAGGCGATGTCGATCGCCACCTGCGCGATGTTCACCGCGTCGTTCATTACCGTCAACTTGTTCCCCGTGCTCACGAATTGGTTCAGCGCCCACTTTGGCAGCGCGGGGGGAACGTTCTTGATCTTCTTCGGCATTTGCCTGGCGGGGGGACTTTTCGTCTGGAAATGGATCCCCGAGACGAAAGACAAAACGCTCGAAGAAATCGGCGGCTTCTGGCTGCATGACTCCGATCGGGCCGAGCGCCCTTTCGTTGAAAACGAATTAGTCGCCAATCCCAACGCTTAGCTTCCACTCGTTTACGAAGTCGCTGCGGCGCCTCTCGTGGGGGACCGCCGCCGCACGCTGACGGCTATCTCCACCTTCGACTCCATCGAATCTTATGACCGCAATTCGCACGATTATCGGCATCTGTCTGTTGCTGCTCACCGCGTTCGCGACGCCGACCCTTCATGCGGCCGACAAAACCGCCGAACCAGCGCAGCCGCCCGCTGCGGAAAAAATCATCGGCATCTACGTCCACCAGCACTGGCCGTACAACCACCCGTACGCCGCCCGCGAATGGTCGCTCGAAGATTGGGAAGGGTATGTCGATGGCGTGAAGCAACTCGGCTACAACGTCATCCAGTTCTGGCCGGTCATCGACACGATGCCCGATCCGCTCACCAAGAGCGACGAGGCATACCTGGAGAAGTGTCGCCAAGTGATCGACATGATCCACTCCAAGGGCATGAAGGTCTTCGTCTGTCTCTGCCCAAACGTGATCGCTGACGACGCCGTCGCGGGCCAAATGACATTCGAAGACCGTGTGTTCTTCTTCAGCGACCTGCGCGTCAACCCGGGCGACGCGGAAGCGATGGAGCGGATGATGAAGCGCCGCGAAAAGCAACTTCGCCCGCTCGCCCAGGCCGATGCATTCGTCGTGATCGACAGCGATCCGGGAGGTTATCCCGGTTCGACGACTGAAGAGTTCGTCGCGCTGCTCGGCGCTCATCGCAAGATGCTCGACCAACTCCGCCCCGGCATCGAAATGCTCTACTGGATGCACGTCGGCTGGCCGGGTTACTGCCGTTGGTATGAAACGGGCAAATTCGAGTTCAGCACCGAAGCCGAATTCGACGCCGCGCTCAAACACCTCAAGGAGTTGAACCCCGAGCCATGGGGCTTGGCCGGCAATATCCATCATGCCAACCGAGTCGGCCAAACCGATCGCGCCATCGACTACCGCTACGGATCGGTCGAGGGCGAGCCGACGTTCCCGCTGACGAACTTCGGTTCTGACCGGGCCTACCAAGCCGGCCTCGAACCGACCGGCCGCGGCGTGATGGCGAACGCCCAAACGCACTGCTTGCAATTGCCGTACATCTTTGCGTTCGCTCGCGGCGCCCAAGGCAAACCGCTGGCCGAAGCCGACTACGTCGAGTTCGCCGACCAGTTGCTCCCCGGCCACGGCGCCGAGATCGTCGCCGGTTGGACGGCGCTCACGAGCGTCGACACGGAACACATGCTCGCCACGGCCGCCTCGCTCGAAAAGTTGGCGGCGGGCGATCTGAAAACGGGCCCGCTGAAAGGACTCATGTTCGGCGATCCGCAGCGGTTCCTGACCGACATCGCCATGCAACTGCGGCTGCGTGCGGCTGGCGAGAAGTTCATCGTCGCCCAGGAACAGGAAAGCGCCGACGCCAACGAGCTGTTCGCCGCCTTTGTCGAACAGTTCAGCCAATGGCAAGAGCGCCACGGCTACCGCGGCCGCGTCATTTTCGAATGGAAGCGTCTGGACGACGCGCTCGCGAAGCTCGACGCCCCGGAAATAAACGCGGTGTTGCATCCCGAAATCGACGCCCCCACGCCGTTCGCGAAGATCAAGGAAGACTATGCGATCGCGGAATCGGCCTCGGCCAATCTCGTGAAAGCGATGCAGGCGACCGCAGACCGCCTCGCCAAGGAATCGAAGTAAGCGAGGCTGGGCGTTGGGAACGTGTTCATCCCAGCGCCCTGCTAAAAAGCTTGCCGGTGAACGTGAGCGAAGCCCAACGCAGAGCGTCTGGGATGGCGTTCGCGCTCGGCATGTGCGAGAGCTTGGGTTCAGAGCAACGCGTGCCCGCAATCTCTCAACTGACGGCGACCACGTCGACCGTCGCAATCTAACAATCCGCGCCGAGCGAAGGATCGAGTCGGCTCGCGCTGGCCAAACGATTGGCAAGCGCCGCTTTCTCTTACGCATCGCGCCACGTCTGCATTCAAAACTAATATTTGTTTGCCCCTTAATCACATAACCCCCCAGCCAAATGAGATTATTCGAGGCTACGCAACACTTCTTCAACGAAGCGGCAGACCAACTCGCGGTGCACGACAGTCTGCGCGACCTGCTCTCAACCCCCTTGAGAGAGGTGCAAGTGCAAATCCCCTACGAAACGGACTCCGGGAAAACGGCTTGCCTCGTCGGCTATCGAGTGCAGCACAATCGCGCTCGCGGCCCCATGAAAGGGGGCTTGCGATATCACCCCGGCGTCGATCTGGACGAAGTGCGCGGGCTAGCGTCGCTGATGACTTGGAAAGCCGCGGTGGTCGACCTTCCCTACGGCGGAGCCAAAGGGGGAGTCGTCGTCGACGTCGCCAAAGTCAGCGAGCGCGAGCTCGAACGCATCACCCGACGCTTCATCGACGGCATCCACGACATCATTGGACCCGACGTCGACATCCCTGCTCCCGACATCGGCACCGACCAGCGCGTGATGGCCTGGATCATGAGCCAGTTCAATAAGTACCACGGATTCAATCCGGGAGTCGTGACCGGCAAGGCCGTGGAACACTATGGCATTCCGGGTCGTGCGGAGGCGACCGGCAGAGGAGCGGGGATTCTAGCACTCAAGCTCATGCAGCGTCTCAACCGCGATCCTCGCGAGACGAGCGTCGCCGTGCAAGGGTTCGGCAACGTCGGTTCGCACGTCGCCCGCTTCCTAAGCGAAGCAGGGTGTCGCATCGTCGCGATCAGCGATCAGTACGGAGCTCGCTACGCCCCTCAAGGATTGGACGTCGGGCAAGCATTGCGACACGTCGCTCAGCAGAAATCTTCCATCAAGGAACTGAACGAAGGCAACCTGATCTCCAACGATGAACTGCTGGAAATCGAAGTCGACATGCTCATTCCAGCGGCTATTGGCGGCGTGGTCACTGAGGCGAACATGACTCGCATCAAGGCGCCAATGATCGTCGAGGCGGCGAACGGCCCGATTAGCCCCGAGGCGGATCGCTATTTGAATGCACGCGGCGTTGCGATCTTGCCAGATATTCTGGCCAATGCCGGCGGCGTGACGGCCAGCTATTTCGAATGGGCGCAGAACCGCCAGCACTACCGCTGGAATCTCCAACGCGTTCGTAGCGAACTCGAGCGCACGCTGACGACCGCCTACGACGAAGTCTCCGCCGAGGCGGACGCCCGCAACATCTCGCTGCGGTTAGCGGCCTACATGATCGGCATTCGACGCGTCGCGTTCGCAACGTCGCTAGACGGCATGAACTAAGCACGCGTGACCATGATGGAAAGAAGCGGCCGCTTCTAAGCGATCGCCAGCGCGCGAGCATTGCGCCTTCCGCTTTCTCGCCTCTTCTCTTGTAGCTGGGCAAGTCGTCAGACAGACGAATCCTGCACACTGCTCCGTTGGGGGCATATCCACCAGCGCATGGTCACGAGCGGCCGATCTGGCCGCTTTCAATTGCCTTCTTGACGAAATCTTGATGCCGCCGCTTCGAGATTTGATGCGCGCTTGACGGCGATCTCGCGATACTTACGAAGGCGTTCAATGTTCGAGCGCCGTAAGCACTATCGCATCCAGAGTGACGTGAAACATGAATGATCTAGCCATGGCGGCGATGTTTTGCATCTGCGCCGTGCTCTCTTGGCTGATGATCGCCGCGTGCGATCGGCTGATGGGAGGCAAGTAATGAACGGCGTAGAACTGATCGCGTTGGTCCTGTCCGCCGGACTGTTTTTTTATCTGACCGCGGCGCTCGTGAAGCCGGAGTGGTTCGAATGAACGTTAATGCATGGATTCAGTTTGGCTTGTTCGTCGCGGTGCTCGCCGCGCTCGCGAAGCCGTTGGGCGCGTACATGGCGCGCGTATTGGAAGGTAAACCTGGCGGGCTGGAACGACTGCTTGGCTGGTGCGAAAGAGGCATCTATCGCATTGCCGGCGTCGACGTCGGTAGCGAGATGGGTTGGCGTCAGTACGCGTTCGGCGTCATGGCGTTCAACCTCATCGGCATCGTCGCCGTTTACGCCGTGTTGCGTCTGCAGGGAGCGTTGCCGCTCAATCCACAGGAATTTCCGGGAGCGACTCCTGACCTGGCGTTCGACACGGCGGTAAGCTTCGCCTCGAACACGAATTGGCAAAGCTATGGCGGCGAAACGACGCTGAGCTATCTGTCGCAGGCGTTCGCGCTGACGGTACAGAACTTCGTCTCGGCGGCGACGGGCATCGCCGTGCTCGCCGCGCTGATTCGCGGTTTGGTGCGTCGCACCTCGACGACGATTGGCAACTTTTGGGTCGATCTTGTGCGATCGACGCTCTACATACTCTTGCCGCTCTCCGTCATCTGGGCGGTAGCGCTCGTCTCTCAGGGCGTTATCCAAAACTTCGACGCCTACAAGACCGTTGAGCTTGCGGAACCGATTCCGTCGGCTGAAGGCGATCCCACGACCACGCAATTGCTCGCGATGGGCCCTGTCGCATCGCAGGTCGCGATCAAGCAACTCGGCACGAACGGCGGCGGATTCTTCAATGTGAACTCCGCCCACCCGTTCGAGAACCCGACGCCGCTGTCGAACTTCCTCCAAGTCCTCGCGATTCTGCTGATTCCAGCGGCGCTGTGCTGCACATTTGGCGTGATGGTCGGCGACGTACGACAGGGCTGGGCGATTTTCGCCGCGATGCTGGTGATCTTCTTGCCGCTCACGCTCGGCGTGATCGTGGCCGAGCAATCGGGCGTGCCGCAGTATGCGGCGATGGGCGCCGACGACGTCGTCTCGGACGCTCAGTCCGGCGGCAACATGGAAGGGAAAGAGACTCGCTTCGGCATCGTCAATTCCGCGATTTGGGCGTCGGCGACGACGGCTGCGTCGAACGGCAGCGTCAACGCGATGCACGATTCGTTCACGCCGCTCGGCGGGCTGATTCCGATGTGGCTGATGCAACTTGGCGAGATTATTTTCGGCGGCGTGGGCAGCGGCCTCTACGGCATGCTGATGTTCGCAATCGTCGCGGTGTTCATCGCCGGCCTGATGGTGGGCCGGACTCCGGAGTACCTCGGCAAGAAGATTGAAGCCTTCGAAATGAAGATGGCGTCATTGGTCATTCTCATTCCGTGCTGCATGGTGCTGGTCGGCACGGCAATCGCTGTTGCAGGCCCTGGCCTGGCGTACCTGTCTGGCGAAGAAGTGAAGGGCAACCTCAACAACCCGGGAGCTCACGGCTTCTCGGAAGTGTTGTACGCCCTGTCTTCGGCAGGCAACAACAACGGCAGCGCCTTCGCGGGCCTGACCGCCAACGAGCCATTTTACAACGTGCTGCTCGGCATCGCGATGTTCGCCTCGCGGTACTGGCTGATTATTCCTGTGCTCGCGATCGCCGGATCGCTGGCTCGCAAGAAGTACTCGCCGCCGAGCGCTGGCACGCTGCCGACGCATCAACCGCTGTTCGTGGTGATGCTGGTGTGCACCGTGTTGCTGGTCGGCGCCCTGACGTTCGTGCCCGCGCTCGCACTGGGGCCCGTTGTGGAGCACTTACAAATGATCGCTTCCTGATGCAAGCGCCAGCGGACCTCGAGGTATTCCCATCAAATCTTTTAGCGGTCTCAACAGACCGATGACCTATGTCAACTGCTCCTAAAACACGACCTCTCTTTGACCCGCCGATTGTGCGCGGCGCGGTCATCGACTCCTTCAAGAAACTCGACCCCAGACGCCAGCTGCGCAATCCCGTGCTGTTCACGGTGTTCGTGGGCAGCGTACTGACCACCGGCCTCGGCTTCTACGCTCTTGCGAACGGCGGCAGCGAGTCGCCGGCGTTCATCTTCGGCGTGTCGGCGTGGCTATGGTTCACCGTGCTGTTCGCCAACTTCGCGGAAGCGATGGCCGAAGGGCGCGGCAAGGCGCAAGCCGATTCGCTGCGTTCGACGCGTCGCGACGTGCAAGCGAAGAAGCTCAACGAACCTCGCTACGGCGCCAGTCATCAACTGACAGTCGCGTCGAGCTTGAGGAAAGACGACGTGATCTTGATCGAAGCCGGAGAGTTGATTCCCAGCGACGGTGAAGTCATCGAGGGCGTCGCCTCCGTCGACGAAAGCGCTATCACGGGCGAAAGCGCGCCCGTGATTCGTGAGAGCGGCGGCGATCGCAGCAGCGTCACCGGCGGCACGCGGGTTCTTTCGGACTGGCTCGTTGTACGAATCACGGCCAATCCCGGCGAAACCTTCCTCGATCGCATGATCTCGTTGGTCGAAGGCGCCAAACGCCAAAAGACGCCGAACGAAATCTCGCTGAACATCTTGCTGGCGGCGATGACCATCATCTTCCTGGTGGTGTGCACAACGCTATTGCCGTTCTCGAAGTACAGCGTCGAGGCGGCAGGGCAGGGGAGTCCGATCACGGTGACCGTGCTCGTGGCGCTGTTGGTCTGCCTGATTCCGACGACGATCGGCGGTTTGCTATCCGCCATCGGCATCGCGGGGATGGATCGCATGATCCAAGCGAACGTTATCGCCATGTCGGGTCGCGCCGTCGAGGCCGCGGGCGACGTCGATGTGCTACTGCTCGATAAGACGGGAACGATCACCATGGGCAATCGGCAAGCCGTGGAGTTGATTCCCGCCTCCGGAGTGCAGGTTCAGTCGCTGGCCGACGCCGCGCAACTTGCCTCGCTCGCCGACGAGACGCCGGAAGGGCGCAGCATCGTCGTGTTGGCGAAGGAAAAGTACGGCCTGCGCGGACGCAACGTGAACGAACTGCACGCTCAGTTCATTCCGTTTACCGCTCAAACGCGGGTTAGCGGCGTCGACTTCGACGGACGGATGATTCGCAAAGGGGCTACGGACAGCATCGCCAAGTTCGTCGCTGAGCATGGCGGCGCGCTTTCAGGCGATGTGCGCGAGGCCGTGGAACGCGTGTCGAAAATGGGCGGCACGCCGCTCGTCGTCGCCGACGGCGGTCGGGCGCTGGGCGTCGTCTATCTGAAAGACATCGTCAAAGGGGGCATCAAAGAGCGGTTCGGCGAACTGCGCCGCATGGGCATCAAGACCGTGATGATCACCGGCGACAACCCGCTCACCGCGACCGCGATTGCGGCGGAAGCGGGCGTCGACGACTTCCTTGCGGAAGCAACGCCCGAGGCAAAGCTCAAGATGATTCGCGAGTACCAAGCGGGCGGCCGCCTGGTAGCAATGACCGGCGACGGCACGAACGACTCGCCCGCGCTCGCCCAGGCCGACGTGGCCGTGGCGATGAACTCCGGCACGCAAGCCGCGAAGGAAGCGGGCAACATGGTCGATCTAGATTCGAATCCAACGAAGCTGATCGAGATCGTCGAGATCGGCAAGCAGTTGCTGATGACGCGGGGATCGCTGACGACGTTTAGCCTTGCGAACGACGTGGCGAAGTATTTCGCGATCATTCCGGCCGCGTTTGCGACGACCTACCCGGTGCTCAACAAGCTGAATGTCATGGGACTGGCCAGCCCGTCGAGCGCGATCATGTCGGCGGTGATCTTCAATGCGTTGATCATCATCATGCTGGTGCCGCTGGCGCTGCGCGGAGTTCCCTACCGGGCCGTCGGCGCCGCGCGTTTGCTGCGGGACAACTTGCTGATCTACGGCCTGGGCGGTCTGCTCGTCCCCTTCATTGGCATTAAAATTATTGACGTTGCCCTTGCCGCCTGCGGCTTGGCATAAAGGAGAATACTTATGTTATCGCAATTTCGCCCAGCGTTGGTCGTGTTCTTGGCGCTCACGGCCGTGACCGGCGTGGCGTACCCGCTCGTCGTGACGGTGGTCGCCAACGTAGCGTTTCCGCGCCAGGCGCAAGGCAGTTTGATCGAAGTCGACGGAAAGGCTGTTGGTTCGAGCCTCATCGGCCAAGGGTTTACCGATCCGAAGTACTTTTGGGGCCGACCATCGGCGGCAAGCTACAATGGTGCAGCATCGACGGGCAGCAACCTGGGCCCGACGAATCCGGCGCAGCTCGACGCTGTGAAAGGTCGGATTGAAGCCATGCAAGCCGCCCATGGAGCGGATAAGCGAGTGCCGATTGATTTGGTAACGGCGTCGGGCAGCGGGCTCGATCCGCACATCAGCCCGGCGGCGATTGAGTACCAACTAGAACGCGTTGCCAAGCAGCGCGGGATGAAAGTCGACGAGGTTCGTCCGTTGGTCGCCCAGGCCACCGCGGGCCGAACCTTCGGCTTGCTGGGCGAGCCTCGCGTCAACGTGCTGGAGCTGAATCTTGCGTTGGACGCCGCTCAATCGGCTGACTAGCCAAAAGGAAGAACGTGACCGACTCGCGACCGAATCCCGATCAACTGCTGGCTCAACTCCATCTTGAGGAGCATCGGGCTGGTCGCGGGAGGTTGCGCATCTTCTTCGGCTATGCCGCTGGGGTCGGGAAAACTTATTCGATGCTGTCGACCGCGCGGCGCGAGCGCGCGGAAGGCGTCGACGTCGTCGTCGGCTATGTGGAGCCGCATGGTCGGGTCGAGACAGAGTCGTTGGCTGCGGGGTTCGAAGCGATTCCGTACCTGTTTGTTCCGTACCGGGGCGTGGAGCTTCGGGAGTTTAACCTCGACGCTGCACTCGCTAGGAAGCCCGAGCTGCTGCTCGTCGACGAGCTCGCGCACACCAATGCTGAAGGCCTCAGGCACGCCAAACGCTGGCAAGACGTTATTGAGCTACTCGACGCGGGCATTGATGTTTGGACGACGCTGAATGTTCAGCACATTGAAAGCCTGAACGACATTATCGCCCAAATCACCGGCGTCGTCGTCCGCGAGACGCTGCCGGACGCGGTCTTGGAGCATGCCGACGAAATCGAGCTGATCGACGTGACGCCGGCGGAGCTCGTCGAGAGGCTACAAGAAGGAAAAGTCTACGTCCCGAAGAAGGCCGAGCAGGCTCTGCAGAGCTTTTTTCAGAAGGGAAATCTTGTCGCGCTGCGCGAGCTGTCGCTGCGGCAGGCGGCGCGGCGACTGCAGCGCGACGTCGAGGCGGCGCGCAACGAACGCGCAGTGCTGGCGCCTTGGAATACTAACGAACGGCTCCTCGTTTGCGTGGGGCCAAGCCCGTCGAGCGCGAAGATCTTGCGCTCAGCCAAACGGCTCGCAGCGTCGCTGGGCGCCGATTGGATTGCCGTGGCCGTCAACACAGGCGTCAGCGGAGACGTTTCTAGCAAAACAGAACGAGCCACCGGACTCAATCTGCGGCTTGCGGAGCGATTAGGAGCGGAAACGCATACGCTCATTGGACGCAACGTCGCGGAAACGCTCATCGATTTTGCCCGTGAGCGGAACGTTACGAAAATCGTCGTTGGTAAGACTGCCCAAGCTTGGTGGAAGCGGCGGCTGTTTGGAACCATCGTTGACGAGCTCCTCAAACGTTGCGGGCCGATCGACGTGTACGTCGTCTCGGGCGATGGCGATGGACCTCCGCCAAGTCCGCAGCCAGCCATTTCGGTAAACGTCGCTAACCGCGAGTACTATATCGCGGCGGCGGTGGTGGCGACGTGTGCGATGTTGGGCGCGTTGGCTAACCATTTCGGCTTGGCTGAGACGAACATCGTCATGTTTTTCCTGGCGGGGGTGGCACTGGCGTCGACCCGCTTGAGCCGCGGTCCGTCGATCGCCATGACGGTCGCCAGCGTGATTGTTTTCGACTATTGCTTCGTTCCGCCGCACTTTACGTTTTCGGTGAGCGATAGCGAGTATCTGATCACGTTCGGCGTCATGCTTGGCATCGGCTTGCTGATCGTCGGGTTCGCGTCGCGGCAGCGAGCTCAACTTGTCGCCTCGCAGCAGCAGGAGCGGCGGACGAGCCAGTTGTTCCGGATCACACGCCAGTTGAGCGAGCTCTCAGGGACCGAGTTTCTCGTGCGTACGGCTGGCCGGCAACTGGAGGAAATCTTCAATGGCGAAGCGGTGCTGTATATTCGCGATTCAGCTGGCATACTCGCGCTACGATATGGCGAGGGGACGTCGATCGCCTCGTCGCCGCACAACCGAGACGTTGCGCAGTGGGTCGCCGACAAAGGAAAAATTGCGGGCGCCGGCACCGACACGTTGCCGAACGCGACGGCGACGTTCGTCCCGCTCATCGGCTCGCAAGAGACGATCGGCGCCGTGGGCGTGCGGCCGACAGACAGCAATAAGTTCCTGGACCCCGAACAGCAGCGATTGCTCGAAACCTGCGCGAGTCTGCTAGCGCTCTCGATCGAGCGCGACAACTCAGTGCTCACGGCTCAGCATGCGCAAACTCAGGCGGAAACGGAGAAGCTCAGGAGTTCGCTGCTCAGCGCCGTCTCCCACGACATCCGCACGCCGCTGGCCGGGATCGCGGGAGCGAGCAGCGCGCTTGCCCTGGCTTACGATTCGCTCGACGCCAAAACGCGCTCGGAGCTGCTGGCAACCATCAACGAAGAAGCTGATTCGCTCTCGCGTCTCGTGGAAAAATTGTTGTACATGACGCGACTGTCCAGCGGAAAGGTCCATCTCGACCGGCAGTGGCATCTGATCGAGGAGGTCATCGGCTCCGCATTGACTAGAATGGAAAGGCAGCTGGGCGATCGAAAAATCGAGACGACGCTGGACGCTGCTCTTCCCATGGTTAACATCGATGCTTCCCTGGTCGAGCAATTACTGATAAATCTCGTGGACAACGCGGCCAAGTACTCGCCGCGCGAATCCGCGATCGAGGTGTCTGCTCAAGGCCGCGGCGATTACGTCGAGATCGAAGTGGCTGATCGCGGCAGAGGCTTTCAACCTGGCGACGAGCAAAAAGTGTTCGATTTGTTTTATCGCGGCGAAACGGCTAGGCCCGATCAACGGGGCACCGGCATCGGCTTGGCGATTTGCCGCGCGGTCGTCGACTTGCATCAGGGGCAAATCGAAGCGAGCAATCGGCCGGGCGGCGGCGCGATCGTTCGGGTAAAGCTACCGTGCGGCGGCGTTCCGCCAGCGCCGATTGAATCGACGGGAGAAGCGACGCCATGATTGGATCGCGACCCCTCGTGGCGGTCATCGAGGATGAAGCCCCGATTCGACGTTTTCTCAAAGCGTCGCTGGAAGTTGAAGACTTTGCCGTCGCGGAGGCGAGCGACGGGCGCGAAGGGCTACGCATTATCACGCAGCAAGCGCCCGCGATCATCTTGCTCGACCTGGGCCTGCCGGATGTGGACGGCGTCGAGATCATTCGGCAAACGCGCGAATGGTCGATGGTGCCAATTATCGTCATCTCCGCTCGCGGCGAAGAAGCGTCAAAGGTCGCCGCGCTCGACGCCGGGGCGGACGACTATCTTTCTAAGCCGTTCAGCGTAGCTGAATTGCTCGCGAGAATTCGGGCGTCGATGCGGCGCGCGACGCGGCCTTTGCTGAAGGACGCTGACGACAAACCGTTGCTGCTTGGGGACCTCGCCATCGACTTGCCGGGCCGAAAGGTGAGCAAGGCGGGGCGAGAGATTCGATTGACGAAGATCGAATTCGACTTGCTTTCGATCTTGGCACGCAATCTGGGCAGGGTGATCTCTCATCACCAACTCATTCGCGACGTGTGGGGACCGCGGGCGCCGCACGAACCGCACCACGTGCGCGTGTTCATGGCGACCATTCGAAAAAAGATCGAGGATAACCCGAGCCAGCCAAAGTATTTGGTGACGGAGCAGGGGGTCGGGTATCGCTTGCGGGATCTGCGTGCGGACGCCGGCGACGCCGAGTAGCAGCCGCCGAAGCGGCCGGACCGGCCCAATCGAAGGCGCTAGTTCGTCAAGCTCACCGCTTCATCGCCGGCAATGGTGCTCACTGCACGCCATACAGCTAGATCAACGCCATCCGAAACGTACTGCACTGACGCGTCGCAGAGGCCCGCAACTACGCCGCCAGGGTGGCCGCTGCGAGCCGCGGCGCTCATATAAAGCCTAACCGACGTGTTTCCGGTTTGCGCCTGACAAGGAGGGTTCTGATACTGCGGCGGGGCGAAGCAGTAATCGGCTCGCTGAATATAATCTGGGGCCGTGGTATTCGGAGTATTGTAGGCCTCGAATCCTGCAGCCCATCCCCACCACGAGAGTCCGCGGAGATCGCCGTCGCGTCCCTGCAGTGTCTCGGAGGCGAGAAGCGTATTGCTCAAACCGTCGGTAATCTCCTTGAACTTAACGCCGATCGGATGGAGCACGAGTTCAGTGCCCACAAACGGTCCTTTGAGAGGGTTAAGAAGCGTGGCCCCCGAGCCTTGAGCAAAGTTCTGATGGTTGGTATTGCCGTAGTTGAGAAGATAGTTGTGCATTGAGTAAGTGTAGACGCTCTGCGGCTCGTCGCTGGGGCAGGTGAGCGTTTGGATGCGAGTTTGAACTACGCCAAGGTTGTTTGTCGGCGGAGTGTTGGCCGGTCTGTTCGCCGCATAAGTGTATGGCGCCAAAGCCGTCGTATCGTTGATGTTCGTAATCGAAGCCGGCGGAAACGTGTACTGGGCGCCGAGTTGTTGCTGCTCAATAAACGGCAAAATCTGCGGCATCCACGTCCCGTACAAAGCACTTACATTTCCATACGGCAATTCCTGCTTCGTGTCGTGGAAATTCTGAATCCCCAGGCCAAGCTGCTTGACGTTGTTGGTGCACTGCGAGCGCCGCGCTGATTCACGCGCCGCTTGCACGGCAGGCAGCAGCAGCGACACGAGCACGCCAATGATTGCGATCACGACCAACAACTCCACCAACGTAAAGCCAACTCGATTGCGTCGCATATCGCATAACCCTCAAAAACCTGAGCAACCCGCTCGATTCGCACTCTTGCCCGATCCAATCTACTTTTTAGACGAGCTCGTTACCTCAAAATTGAATTTGGCGTCTCCATCGCGGCTCAGTTCGATTGTCTTCCCGCCGCCGCTATTAAACTCTGGAGGAATACGATCAGGGGCCACCGGAAACTTAGGGCTGCCGTCGTCGCCGCCGACCATGATCGGCGGCGCCTTCGTATCAGGAGAACTCATTTCAACGATGTAGATCCCCGGAAGCAGACCCTGCTCCGCTGGAATTTCATACGCGCCGTCGTGAATCATCGCGCCGGCCGACTGCAGTTTCTCTCCGGGCCTCGAATTGAAGCGAATCGAGCCGCTGTCGAGCGGTGCGCCGTCGAGAGTCACCGTGCCGCTAATCGGCAGGCGATCAGTTTTCGGACCGCACCCCGCAGCAACGACTAATGCGATGACGAGGCACGCGACGTTACGAATCTCTTGCTTGAGCACTTCGGCACACTCTCGTAGATGACGCCGCACGACCGATTGGGGCGGCTTCGCTAATACAATACTAGTTACTTCGTTTTGCGTTAGGCCTATCTAAAAAATATACGGGCGTGAGTCAATAAAAATGATTTAATTTCATCGCTTGGGATCGAATTTGCCGGCGCCCCGCAGCAGAAGCGCGAGCGGGTTACGCAAAAGCGATTGAATAGATATCCGCTCAGCCAACGCGGCGGCGTGAGTAACGATGCCCCGGAGGGGCAGAAGAGTTCGCTCGAAAGGCGACTCGGCGGGCGGCGCATTCGCAGCGGTTAGCCAACACGCAGGTTGAGCGACCACTCGTCACAGCCGCACAACCGTCAACGCTCGCGCGACGCGATGACGTCCGCCTGAAACACATCAAGACTTTTTCAATCACCTGCGTTTCAGGCCTGCGGTAACGGACGTTGCAGCAGGAGACAGCGGCTTGGCATCGCTCAGGACGACGCGAAGATTTCTGTCGCCACATTTCCGCCCACGTCGGTGAGGCGGAAATCTCGCCCGGCGTAGTTGTAGGTCAGACGCTCGTGATCGAGTCCCATCAACGCGAGCAGGGTGGCGTGGAGATCCATTGTGTGCATCCGGCCTTCGACGGCGTGACGGCCGAGTTCGTCGGTGGCGCCATGCGTGTAGCCGGCCTTCACGCCGCCGCCGGCCAGCCACATGGGGTAGCCGGTGATGTTGTGATCGCGGCCGTCCGGACCTTGCGACGTGGGAAGCCGGCCGAATTCGCTGCCGAAGAGGACGAGCGTTTCGTCGAGCAGGCCGCGCTGTTCGAGGTCGGCCAACAACGCGGCCGTCGGCTGGTCCGTGGCGGCGGAGTTTTTGATGAGGTCTTTGTGCAGGTTATTGTGCTGATCCCAGCCAGGATGGCAAATCTCCACAAAGCGAACGCCTGCTTCGCTCAGACGGCGGGCCATCAGGCACTGCCGGGCAAAGCTTCCTGCAGGTCCGTCCTTCACGCCGTAGGCCTCGCGAACATGCTCCGGTTCGCGCGAGAGGTCGAGCAACTCCGGCACCTTCGTTTGCATCCGAAACGCCAGCTCGTAGGACTCGATGACTCCTTGCAGATGATCGGGCGCACTCGGCGAGGCGGCAAGGTCGCGATTCATCGACTGCAGGAGGTCGATCTGCCGCCGTTGGAGTCCGAGGTCTGTCTTGGCCTGAAGGTTCGGCACGTAGCCGACATCGTTGATTTTCATCCCCTGGTAGTAGGCTGGCAAAAATGCACTGCCGTAGTTGCCGGCGCCGCCGAAACTCGGGGGCGGGTTGATCGAAATGTATCCCGGCAGATCTTGGTTCTCCGTCCCCAAGCCGTACATCATCCAGGCGCCCATCGAAGGACGCGTGAGCGATGCGAGCGCCGTCCCGGTGTGGAGCTGAATGACCGCCTGCGGATGCGCCGGCGTGTCGGTGTGTAGCCCACGCAAGAAGCAGAACTTGTCGACATGTTGCGCCGTGTGCGGGAAGAGTTCCGAGACCCACGTTCCGGTTTGGCCGTGCTGAGCGAACTTGAACTTAGACGCCGTGAGCTTGCCGCCGCCGGGAGCGACCTTGCCGTCGTTGCGTTGAAGTTCCGGCTTGTACTCCCACGTATCCATTTGGGAGATCGAGCCTTGCATGAACAAGAAAATGATGCGTTTCGCGCGGACCGGGAAGTGAGATCCCTTGGGAGCGAGCGGCCCTTTCGTCTCGGTCGCCGCTGCTCCGAATGCAGCTGGTGCGTGCCGGCCGAGCATGCCGGCGAGAGCGAGATAGCCGAACCCGGCGCCAGCTCCGCGCAGCAGTTGCCGGCGCGAGATTCCTGGGAAGCCGACCGCGGCACGTTGTTGAGAATTGGACATGGCCGTTTCCGCTCGTTCTTGGACGATGCGTGAGGGGATAGGTCGCAATCGAGACGCAGTTACTTCAAGTACCGGCATTCAACGGAGCCAAAGAGCGCCTGGCAGAAGGTCATCCACGCCGCGGTGCGCGGCGAGATCGGGCCGAGCGACTCCGCCTTCACCGGGGCGTCAGAGTAGACGATCTGGTCAGGATCGGGCGGCGGCTCTGCGGCGACGTTCGCAGTTGATGCACCAGTCGTCGCCGGAGCTTCATCCAGCGGGGCTGCAGGGCCGCCTGCCGCTCGCGACGGCGTTGAAACCAGTTGTCGCTCGATGCCGCCATTTGCCGCGACTGCCTCTTCGAAATCGCGCAGGTATTCTGCTGCACGGGTCGCCTCTTCCGCGGTCACGTTTCTGCCGAGAATTTTGCGATACGCTTGGTTCACCCGAGTTGCATCGTCGAGAGCTTCTCCCTCGAGCAACTGCTGCGACAGGTTCAGCGACTGTCTGCGAATAAATGGATCGTTGAGCAGATATAACGATTGGGTCGCAACCGTCGTGACGTCGCGGTTGCCGGAAACCATACCTTGCTCAGCGAAATCGAACACCTGGAGCGAGGTGGGCGTGAGGCTGCGAACCAGAGGTAAGTAAACGCTGCGGTGCTGGCTCTCGTTCGCCGCTTCTTCAATGTTGCGAGCAAGGCGGCTATTGTTTTGCAGTTCCATGACGCGAAGTTCGGTGACTGGCGATCCCTCCGGCCGGCTTGCGATGAGCTTGCCAGCGGCGGCGAGCGTAGCGTCGCGAAGCTCCTCGGCATCGAGCCGCCGCGGCGTGTGCCGCCAGTTCCAGCGGTTGGCGGGGTCGACGGCGACATTTGCTGCTAGTGCGGTCGAGTCGAGTTGGTATGTTCGCGTCAGCACGAGACGGCGGACCAGTCGCTTGATCGACCAGCCTTCGTCGACGAAACTCGCAGCGAGATGGTCGAGGAGTTCGGGGTGGGTCGGCACGTCTCCGGTTGTGCCGAAGTTGTCGACGCTCGACACGATGCCGCGGCCGAACAGGTGGCGCCATACGCGATTGACGATGACCCGCGAGGTCAGCGGATTGTCTCGGCTCGTCAGCCACTGGGCCAATTCGAGCCTTCCGCTTTGTTCTGCGGGAATTGCAGGTGCATTGGGAATTTGCACGAGGGCAGGGAAGCCGCGCGGCACGACCGGCCCGAGCAGTTCAGCTTCGCCGCGAATGCGATACTCGGTGTCGCCAACTTCCTTCGCGTCGCGAACCCCGACGGCAGCCTGGCCCTGCAGCGACGGATCGCTCAACTCCAAATACGCTTGCTGCGCTTCGTCGAACTTCACGCGAAATGCGCGTTGCTTGGGTCGACCGTTAGGACCGCGCGAGAGGCCTTCGGGCGTGCCGCGAATCGCCTCCCACGCCGCCTGCGCCTCCTCAAGCCGTGCTTTGGCCTTGGCAACCTTCGCAGCCGGCGGGGCTTTCACCTCGCCGCCGAGTCGCAGCAGCGCCTGTGGATCGTAATAGTCGAGGCCGCCGCCGCCCATCTTGTTGCGAACGCCTGCGCAGAGTTCGCTACTGCGGAAAATGCCGGCAAGTGCGTAATAGTCGCGAGCCGGAATCGGGTCGAACTTGTGATCATGGCAACGCGCGCAACTTGCCGTGAGCGCCAAGACGGAGCGGCTGACCGTATCAATCTGCTCGTCGACGTTGTCCATGATGAAGCGGACTTTGAATCGCTGGTTGACGTCTTTCACGCCGAGCGCCAAAAAGCCGGTGGCGATCAGTTGCTCGCGGCGCTGTTCCTCCGACGCGGCCGGCATCAGGTCGCCGGCGATTTGTTCGCAGATGAACTGGTCGTACGGCTTGTCGGCGTTGAACGAATCGATGACGTAATCGCGGTACCGCCAGGCGTGCGGCAGCGGCACGTTGCGCGACGAGCCGGTCGATTCGCCGTAGCGAGCGACGTCGAGCCAGTGGCGGCCCCAACGCTCGCCGAACGCGGGAGAAGCGAGCAAACGGTCGACAACCTGCTCGTAAGCATCGGGCGATTGGTCGGCAAGGAAGGCGTCGACTTCCGCTAAGGTCGGCGGCAGCCCGGTGAGGTCGAACGTCACCCGCCGAATCAACGTGAGCCGATCCGCGTCTGCGACCGGCTGAAGATTCTCGGCGTTCAGTTTGGCGAGGACGAAGTGATCGACCGCGTCGCGAGGCCATGACTGGGGCTCCGCCGTCGGAGGGTCGACGGCTTGCAGCGGCTGCCAGGCCCAGTGCTCGCGGCGCAGGCGGTCGTACTCAGCATTGGGCGCCGAGACGTCGACCGACGCATGCTCGCTCGGCCAAGCGGCACCGTCGGCAATCCATTGAGTGAGATCGGCTATCTGCTCCGACGACAATTGTTCGCCCGGCGGCATTTGCAGTCGCTTGTCGGCGTAGCTTACCGCCCGCAGCAGGAGACTCTCTTCTGGTTTGCCTGGCACAACGGCGGCAGCGCGGTTGCCGCCTGCAATCAGGCCGTTGCGATCGTCGACGCGTAGGCCGCCTTGCGCGTTCGTATCGGCCGAGTGGCAGGTGTAGCAGTTCTCCACCAGCAGCGGGCGAATCTTTTGTTCGAAGAATTCGAGTTGCTCGGCTGTGTGCTCAGCGCGGCATAACGCGCTGCTGGTGAAGCTGAGTGCAACAGCCGCCCAGAGGAGCGTCCTGCCGCCCATCGTCTGCCGCCACTGGCGTCTTGGCGGCGTTACACTTTGGCTTACGGTGTTCATGGGTCGATCGCATCCTGCGGCGGTTGTGACATTCATCGCACGTGTTCACAGCTGGCTGTCAACGACTTCCTCGCCGTCGCGAGAGCCAATCGCACGCCAAACGGCCGGATCGACGCCGTCGGTCGCGAACTGCAGGCTTCCATCGACTCTGACGACGTTCACGCCGCCGGAATGCCAGCTCGTTGCGGTCGTAGCGCCGCCATTGGCATTGAAGTTGGCGCCGAGATTCCCCCCGCCGCTATCGCGAGAGCAACTCCGTTCATTGGGCGGGAGGATGTGGTTGTAGCGCGACACGGCGTAGTTCCCGAGCGGCCAGTTGCGTCCGCCGCGGGAGAACTGAGATTGAGCCTTGTTCATCGTCGAGACGTTGAGCGCCAGGCAAGCCGTGGCGACTTGATCGGCGGTGGCGTTGCCTTCGGAAATGCGGAACCAGTCGCTGGCGATCTCCACCGCCGTATTGTCTCCGTCGCCGCGCACCCGCTCGCTGAACAGCGCGGTATGCGACGTCCCGTCGATCACCTCCTTGAGTCGGATGGCGCGATTCGTGACAAACATGCCGTTATTTCGTTCGATCTGCGTCTTCGGCACGCCGGTCCCGGTCATTTCACCGGTGTCGCTGCCTGCGTTGGCGCGGTAACTATTCCGCCCCCAACCATCCTGATTGTCAGCTAAGGGAGTATCGGCCAGGCGATCCATCGAATCAGTGGGGCAAACGAAAGCAGCGACGTCCAATAAACGCGCATCTGCCTCGGCAACTGCTTGTTCAAAATCAACGGTGTTGTAGATGGTGGTTTGCTCAAGGTACGGGAGCAGCTTCGAGTGGACGCCCCAGGCTCCGGGCAATTGGCGCCCCATGGGGAGCGATTTCTTCGCCCCCTCGAAGTTGAGGGACGCGAGCCCGACCTGGCGAAGCCGATTCGCGCAGTCGTTGCGACGTGCCGCTTCTCTCGCTGCCTGCACCGCTGGAAGCAACATCGCGACCAGGACGCCAATGATGGCGATCACGACAAGTAGTTCTACAAGCGTGAAGCCAGAGATTGGTTGCTGTTTGATTTTCATTTTGGATTCAGATTCTAACGCGTTTCCTGCGAAGCCAGGGAGTATTGCCCGATGATTCGACGGCTCTGAGCTACTGGCCCTCGGTGATCGCGAAACAATTTGCGGAGACTAAACCGTCGGCCAGCGAGTCTGGCCGACGGTCACTGCGAAACGACGCGATCAGCAACTCAGCTAGGATTTGCCGCTGGCGCCGGCGTAACAGTAGGGGCAGCCTTTGCACGGCGTTCAGCGCGGGCGGCCCGCTGAGCCGCATTCTGCTGACGCCCCTTGCGCGGGCCTCCCTTCCACAGCGGCTTGGCAAGCTGCTTGTCCCACTCGTCGTAGGCGGCGGCGAGCTCCTTCACGACTTCAGGCTTCGCCGATGCAAGATCCTTCTGCTCGGCAACGTCGGCAATCACGTCGAACAACTTCGGCGGTTGGTTGGCCTGTTGACGCAGCTTAAAGTTGCCTTGACGGATGGCATGTTGCGGACCCGCCCGCCAATAGAGCGACTTGTGCGGCGCCGCTTGGTTCTCGCCGAGGACGTAAGGAATGATGTTCACCCCGTCGATCGGGCGCTCCGTCGAACCGAGCGTCGCGCCGGCCAGCTCAGCAGCCGTCGCGGGGATGTCGAGCGAGATCACCGGTTGCTTGTAGACCGATCCGGCCGGCAGTTTGCCTTTCCACTGCAGGACGAACGGCACGCGGATGCCGCCTTCGAGCACCGTCGCTTTGTCGCCGGTGAGCGGGGCGTTGTTGCTGCCGTTTCCTTGCTGCGGACCGCCGTTGTCGCTGATGAAGAATACCAGCGTGTTCTCTTCTTGCCCCGAATCTTGCAGTGCCTTGAGAACGTCGCCGACGGCGTCGTCGAGGCCGCTCAAAAGGCCTGCGTAAGCGCGACGCTTCGGATCGCTGATCTTCTCGAAGCGAGCGAGGTGCTCGGCATCGGGTTGCAGCGGATTGTGAACCGCGTTGAAGGTGAGTTGGAGGTAGAAGGGATCTCCCTTCTTTTGGCGTTCGATGAACGCCGCCGCTTCTTTGCCGAAGGCTGCCGTCAGGTGGGCGGGAGCGTCGATTTCTTCGTTGCCGCGGAAGATGGGGCCGCCGCCGGCAGTGTTTGTGTCGTTCGGCACGTAGGGATGAGCGCCGCCGAGAAAGCCGTAAAACTCATCGAAGCCCCGTTGTTGCGGACGTAGCTTTTCATTCGAGCCAAGGTGCCACTTACCGACGAGAGCCGTTTTGTAGCCGACCTTCTTCAGTGCGTCGGCAATGGTTGATTCGCTGAGCGGCAGCCCGAGGAGCGTGCCGGCGGTTTGGTCGACGCCGCCTGGATTGAACTCATGACCGAATCGTTGTTGGTAACGGCCAGTCACCAGACCAGCTCGCGTCGGGCTGCAAACGGTTCCGGTGACGTAGCCGTCGGTGAAGCGAACGCCGTTCTTCGCAAGGCTGTCGATGTGCGGCGTCGGCACGTCCTTGCCGCCCTGGAAGCCGAGATCGCCGTAACCGAGGTCGTCGGCGACAATGACGATGACGTTCGGCTTGGAAGTTGGCGCCGCCGACTCGGCCGCAAACGACGGGGCGGACGATGCGAACAAGAGTGAGAGGGTCGCCAGTAAGCGACGATGAAAGGTCTTCATGGAAATCTCCAAATGAGTGAAGTCGTGGCTGCAGCGACTGAACAAGTCGCCAATGCCCTGCCAGCAGAACTTGCCGGCGAGAGAAAGCGTCTCGACGAATTTGCGAGACGCGTCCTAGTTGCTAACGACAACAGCAACAACAGGACGGCAGCCGAGGCGGGTGCGGCGGGAAGGCGATAGCGGGAACGTTGGGGAGGTGCATCGTGCAAGAATCCTGATCTTGGCAGCGAGCTTCCGGCTTCCCAGTAGGCTACGCAGAGACGAATGGCTGGCCGCCGCACTGCTAGCGGTCGGCGGGCAGAGCGGGAGCCCTGCGGCGAACGACGTCAACGCACTATTGCGCGCTCAACTCGCCGCCGCGCTGGGGAAACGCAAACGTCGTACCGCTTCGGGGCGAACGTCGAAACTGCGCCAAGTCGGCGGAATTTGGCCGCGGCACATGGCGAGATTCACGCCACCGTGAGATCGGATGGAGTTTCCCAGCGTCGTTGCTGGGAAGCCGGCGCCCGGCGAGGGGCTGCAGCGGCACGAACACCCGCCGCCTAAGCCAGCACTGGCTGACTCACGTGGGCAACCGCACGTCGCTTGGTACGAAACTCCGGAATGAACTGCTCGATATCGGAGAAGAGGTAGGCCCGCCGCGGGTGCCCCTTCAGTCCGCACACGGCAATCCGGCTCCCCGTGCCGTGGAGCACGTTGCCGGCAGTGAACGCCAATTGCAGGATTCCGTACGTGTGGTTCGTGTACCGCACCTGTGACAAGTTGAGGACGAAACGACGGTCACCCGCTGCCACCGCGTCGGCGAGCGTTTGCGCGAACTCTTTGCGAAGATGCACCTTCGGATTGAGTCGCCCGACAGTGATTGTCACGATCCGCACGCCCTCTTCCAATCGGCTATCAATCCAGTTTGTCTCGCTGTCAGACATGGCGTGACTCGTCGAAGAATACGGTTCGTGAAACAAAGAGGCCTGGCGTGCGGTAGTCGCGTTACTTCGCAGCGTTACTTCGCGGTGGGCGTCGCGGCGTGTGGGTTCGCTTCAATCCACTGCATCGTCGGCGCAACCATCCGTCGTAGTCTTTCCAGTTCCTCAGGAAAGCAGTCCTGCATCGCAGGACCAATTCTTCCCGGTTCGAAATTCCGCCGCACGAACTCGACCGCCTGCGGCGAGATTTCCAACCCGAGGAAATCGTAGATGCGCCGCAAGTCGTCTTCTCCAAACGTTTCGATGCGACACTCGATGTATCGCCCCGGAGGCAAGCTGCGGCCGAACTGACACGCCCATTCGACGGACGTTCTCCATTGCAGAAAACAGACGTCGAGCAAATCCATCTCGCGTCGCATCGCCGACATCGCTGGGAGGCGCACACCGACCACCGGCATCCCTACGATTGGCAACAACCAGGGAGGAGCCAAATGCCTGATCGCTTCCATGGCCATGTAAGGCGCCTGCTTCAATCGCAGTTCTTTCGCACGGCGCGCCATGAAACTATCGCGGAGCTTGGGAGTGTTCGACCGCAGCGATCTCGCGACGACGCCGTAGAAGCGACGCATGGAGAGGACGTTGTCGACGCCGTCTCGAATGAAATGGACAAAGCGACAATCTGGAAACACGCGGTCGACGAAAGGGAGGCGCACTGAGTTGCCAGGCGTGACGTCGATGTACCGTTCCTTGCCGGCCTTGCGCACGACCGAGGCGAAGCGTGCACGGATGTCGGCGATAACTTCCGGCCGGGCATGGCGGGCCTGCAGCGCATCGGAAAGCCGATCGTTTCCATGCTTCCAAATGAGGCGTGGCTCGTGCGCGACCGCAAGGCGCGGATGCTGCGCGATCGCGTCACCGAGAAAATTCATCCCGCTACGGCCGGCGCCGACGACGATAATCGGCTGCTGCAGAAGTTCGTTGTCGCTGCGCGAAATCATGCGCAGCGCATGCTCGATCCCCTGCGTCGCGGAGCCAGGCACTGTGTCGCCGATCGATGTTTCGTCGCTCGGAGGAGCCGCGGTCGTCATGCTAAGGGCGTCCCAATTCTGAAGAAGCGTAGCGGATGTTTGCCGGGATACTGCCCCGCGATCGTTCGGCAGCAGGCGCCACAGCCCACTTCGCCCGGCTCTCACTGAGTTCGCGGTCGCCAATGAAGTGCCGCACTAGCTTCGAGTTGGCAATCGCGTCCCAATGTTGCGAAGAAATGCGAACTAGATTCTTCAATTCACGGTAGTGCTGGCAGTAGGCCGACTGCTCACCGGCGACGCCTGGTCTTCCGTTCGCGTTCTCCGGCCCCCCGTCGATCTTGAAGCCCGGCAGCTCCAGGAATTCGGCGACCGCCGCCGCCTTGGCGTCGTCCGGCAGTTCGGTTCGCAGCAAAAGCAACTCGACCGTACCAGCCACGATGCGGCCATGGCCCGCGGTCTTGTCGAACGGGTGCGAGAAGACGTCGATCCCAAGGGCGACCTTCAGTTCCGCGTCGAACCAGTTCAATTCGCGGCGATACTCGCCTCCGTCCAAGTAATGCCGCTGGAACCGATCGGCCAACTGCGCCGCGCTGACGTCGAGCGCGGCTGCGAGCGAGCGGCCCTCGGCCGTTGGTTTGTCGACGAACTCCTGCCTGGCGAAGGTCGATACCAAGTTATCGATAGGATTGCGGATGAGTGAAATAAACTTCGCCGGCTTCCGCGGGACGACGACGTGCCGCGACGCCCAGCGCGCGCTTCCCGATAGCTTGCCCTCGGCGACCTTGGCAGGGTCGAGATAGTGGGTTGCGATCGCGTGAGTTCCGGCGTTCCGCAGCGCATGGTAAAGCGCAACGCTGCCGGTCCGCTCCTTCGAGTAGACGATCGTCGGCGCTCTACCTGTCAGATAGAAGCGACTTGAAAGCTGAGCGTATTTAAGCAGCGCACGGAGCATGATTCGCACAGACGTTGAAAAACTTAATGCTAGTCAATAAACAACGGCTGACCGCTTCCCTGCATCTCAAGCAGCCAGTTGGAGATGTCAGATCGCATACACCAATCGGGAACGGCTTGCCCCTGCACCAAAAGGTCCCTGACCGCTGTTCCGGAAATGGCTCTGCCGTCGCCGAGGGTGGCCGATTCGATCGTATCGTCTGCTTCGTCGGAGAAATGGACCGAATCGAAAAACACCGGCGTGATGCCAATGTCACCGAGTTCCTCGAACAAGTCGCGATTCTGATTGGCCGTGTAGAATCCACCGACGCCGGTGTGATCGCGTCCCAGCACAAAGTGCGTGCAGCCGAAGTTCTTGCGACAGAGCGCGGTAAAGACGGCTTCGCGCGGGCCGCAGTAGCGCGAGTAGGTGCTAAATGCCGCCAGCAACGCATTCGGCACGCGGGCGGAGATCAGGCGCTCGTAAGCTCCCATCACCGCTTGCTGGGTGAAATCGCCCGCTTTCTTTGGCCCGATGACTGGGTGGATAAAAATCCCATCGGCGCTGGCCCGCTCGCACGCATTGGCAATCACATGCTCATGCCCGCGGTGCGGCACGTTGCGCGTGTGGAACGCGACGATCTTCGTCCAGCCCTTGATATCGAACACCATCCGCGTCTGTTGCGGCGTGAGTTGGTAAGGCGAGCGGGCGACGCTCGCGGGCCCCAAATACTCGATCGGGCCCCCCAGCAGCGTCACGCCTTTGCTCATGAACCTGGCGACGCCAGGGTGGGCGCGATCCGCGGTACCGAACCACCGCTTCGCGACGTTCTCCAACTCGATTTCGTACTTGTCTTCGAGATGGAGGATGGCCGTCGACTCGCCCGTTCGCTGGTCGATTAATCGGATCGACTGCCCGGGCTGGAAGGCGGCGAACTCTTGCGACTTTCCCTGCAAGACGATCGGCATCGTCCAAACCTGACCATCGGGAAGCCGATGGCGGTTCAACACGCTTTCGAGTTCGTCGCGCGTCATGAAGCCGCGCAACGGCGAATAGACGCCATGGGCGATTTGCTCGACGTCCATCGCCGTTTCAAGATCGATCTCGATTGACGGATATCGCGACGAATGACGGCGAGCCGCGCTATCCTGCGACAACGCCACGGGCGAGGGCGTCGAAGGCTCGCCGTGCGGCGACGGGAGCAGCACCGAACCGCCGTCCAACAGATCGGCAATTCGAAACCCTTCCAATGAACGGCGGTAACGCTCAATCAGTCCGAGGACGATGTCGACGGTGCGAACCGGATGGCTGCCGATCGCCGTTTCCGCAGCGAGCACCAAGCCGTTCGCGCCGTCGAGCATCGTGTTGACGATGTCGTTCAGTTCCGCGCGCGTCGGCTTACGATTGACGATCATCGACTCTAGCAAATTGGTCGCGACGTTCACCGGCACCTTGGCGATGTTCGCCTTGCGGATGATTGCTTTCTGCAGGAAGGGAAGATTCTCAAGCGGCACTTCGCGTGACAAATCGCCGCGATCGATGAGAATCTCGTCCGTTTCCGTCAAGATGGCGTCGATGTTTCGCACACCGCGTTTGCTTTCGATCTTCGAGATGATCGTCGAGTCGGGGCCCACCAACTCACGCAGTTGCTTGACATCGTCTGCGGAGTTGGCGAACGACAAGGCAAAGTGCCGGACGCCGTACTCCAAACCGATTTTCACGGCTTGAACGTCCTTCGCTGAGAGCGGCGGCAACACGGGCGCCGGGTCGACCGTTACGGCCTTATTCGAACCGATGCGGCCGCCATTCAACACCACCGTATCGACTCCGTTCGCATTCGCCTGCAGGACGAGCAGCACGACGCCGTCGAAGTCGACGCCGATCAGCGTGTTGGGCTTGAGGTTCTCAAACACGCGTGGCGGCGTGAGCGTGAACCGGCTGGCGTTGCCAGCGATAGTCTCGGCCGTGAGCACGACATGCTGCCGGTCGTGAACCTCCGCATCGGCGGCCATCGTTCCGGTGCGAACCTGGGCGCCTTCGGTGTCCAAGCAAACCGGCACATTCGAAAACGATTGAATCGTGCGAATCGTTTCCGCAACGCGCTCAAGCGGCGTGTGCGAAAGATTGATGCGAAATAAATCCACGCCGCGCGACTGCAGGCGTTCGATCGTGCCGCGATTGAGCGACGACGGCCCGAGGGTGCAGAGGACGCTGACGATGCGACGAGCTGGCATTGAACTACTCAGATGGGGCGGACGGACGACTGTTTAAGGGCTTAACTGGCGCGAGCGACTCTCTCATGACAGAGAAAGCTCGGAGGCGTTTCAAGAAACCGAAGCGCTCGCATTGGCTCCAGCGAGGCGTTGGCCCGACGGCAGCGGGGGTAACAGCGGCTCAGGCGCTTCGTCGTTATCGGTCGATAGCAGCGGCCAGCCACGGCTCAACACGTAGCGGAGCCACAGCCCGGCCATCTGCGAAGTAATGATCGCCGTCAGCACGAGCGTCGTGTAGAACGCAGCGCTGATGATGCCGGCGTCGAAGGCCACGCTGGCTAATACAATTCCCGGGCCGCCGCGGGCGTTGGTGGTGATGGCGAGGTTGAGGATGTCGAGGCGGCGGAAGCCCGCGAGTCTCGCAGCGAGCCCGACCGAAATAAGCGACAGGAGCGAACTGCCTAGCAAGAACGCAACGAGCATCGTCGGCGAGAAGTCGCGGCCGAACACTAGGCGGTAGCCAACCAACGCGAAATAGACCGGGATGAAGATGCCGTAGGAGAATTTACTGATCGATTCGAGCGCATCGGCGTAATGCTCGCGCTCGCCGCCGGCGATTCCGCCCGCCAACCCGAAGCCGGCGAGGAACGCGGCGAAGACCAGGTTTACTCCCAGATACGCGGCCAAGCCGACGTAAGCGAAGAGAATGATAATGGCGTACGCGAGCCGCGACGCACGCAGCAGAATGTTCCAGCGAGCATTTCCCAATACTCGCAACATGTGCGGCATGAGCAAGATCGCCGCGCCCATGAAGGCGAAGGTGATGACTAAATGCTGAGCCGTTGAGCCGACGATGTTTTGCTCGGCGAGGGAAGTTTGCCGCGTGAGCGCCGTGGCGACGGCCAGCACGCCCCAGAGGGCGATGTCTTCAAGCACAGCCGAGCCCAGGATCAAGCTCGCGAAACGCGTGTGAAGAATTCCCAAGTCATTGAAGATCCGCGAGATGACCGGGATCGACGTGACCGCGACCGCGCTCGCAAGCACCAACAGCGCCGAGATTGCTACGCCCTGGACACCGACCAGCGGGCCAACCGGGATGATGCCGGCGAGGCCGAGGCCCATCACGAGCAGGAACGGCAACGGCGTGCCGATGCCGAGAATCCAGGCGGTCTCGCGGCGATTCTCTTTCGAGAGCAAACGCTTCACTTGGCTGCCGGAAATGAACATCAGCAGCAAGATGCCGAGCCAGTAGATAAAGCCAAGGATTACCTTAGTGCGATCTTCGCCCAGCGCAGGATTCGCGAAGAGAAAGTCGGAGACTTGCGGCGCCAGCTTCTTGAGAACAAATGGCCCCAACAGAATGCCGGCGACGATCTCGCCCACCAGCCGCGGCTGGCGGAGGCGTTCGAAGAGGTAGCCCAGCACATGGACAAAACAGAGGAAGACCCCAAAGGTGAGGATCAGCGTGCCGAGTTCTTGTTCAGTCATGGTTGGCGTGGAAATTTGCTGGGGGGAACGCCCAAATCTGCTGGCTGGCGTCGTTCGTATGTTGTTTTGCCGGTTGACTTTGCGGGCGATGGAGAGAAGCCTCAAATCCAGAACGAGCGGGCGACGACACTGCTTTTACGGCATTTGTCACCTGAGCTAGCGGAGCGACTGCCGCCGTGCTGAAGACGCTGGCGGAGAAACGTTAAGCTCAGGCTAAGGATGTGTTAGCAATGTCGATGCCAGTGACCAAATGGGTAGTTTTGGAAGGAATTATCCTGTTATCCGGGGTTCTGGCGGTCGCTTCTAGCAAATCGCACGGGTTCGAGCCGTCAAACGAGATCGGGCAGCCATACTCCGTCACGGGCGCGCCAACAGGGCGGGGCGAGGAGGGGCTGCCCGAATGGGCACTCTCCGGCGAAACGTTCGCCCCCGGAATGGCGACGCCAGTGGCCATGCTGCAGCCGGGCGACGCCGAAGAAGCCGAAGGCGATGACGACGCCCAAAGCGAAGACGCCGCCATTAGCGACGAAGGCTACGGAGATCCGAACGAGTCGGGCGACTACCCGAAGCCCAAGCCAAAAAACCCGTGCGCCGAATCGCACAAGAAGCTGTTTTACTTAAACGACTTCAGTTACCTCGAAGATCCCGACTACCACGGCCACTGCTTGGGCGACCAACTGAAGTTGATGCCGCTGGGCATTTACCGCGATTGGGGAACGCTCGACATCGGCGGTCAGGAACGTCTGCAATACAAACACGAAGTCGGCATGGGCAACGCGGTGGCTCCACCTGGCCAAACGCGGTTCCAAGATACGTCGTTCGATTTGTTTCTAAATCGTACCCGCCTCTACACGAACTGGCAGGCGACGAAACAAACCCGGGCGTACTGCGAATTCCACTACGCCTCGATCAATCGCGACAACGGAACCTACAACCCGCGCGTTTTCGAAAACAACTTCGGCGACTTTTTGAACCTGTTCGTCGACCACTCGTGGGACGACGGCGTCTGGACGGCGCGGGTGGGGCGGCAAGAACTCGTGTACGGCGCCGAGCGTTTGGTGTCGATCACCGACTGGCAAAATAGCCGGCGGACCTTCGAAGGCGCGATGCTGCTGTACGAGGACGGCCCTTGGTCAGTCGACACGTTTTACACCTCGTTCGTGCCGGTGCTCGCCAACGATCTCGATAAGGCTGATTGGCAGCAACCCTTTTACGGCACGTACGCCGTCTACACCGAGTCGCCCAACAATACGCTCGATCTCTACTACCTTGGCTACGACAATCGCCATCCTGGCGCAATCACGAGTGACTTCTCGCTTCACACGTTCGGCTCGCGGTTGTTCCGGACGCTGGAAGAGGGCTGGATGTTCGAAACGGAAGCGGGCGTCCAGCTTGGCCGGCAGAGCGGGCTCGGCAAGAACCAGAAAGCCGGCTACGCAACGGTCGGCCTCGGCCGCAAGTATGCGGACAACGATTTGCAGCCGCAGATTTGGGGCTATCTGGACTACGCCTCGGGCAACGACGGCGGCGACGACTGGACGCGGTACAACCAGCTATTCCCGTGGAGCCATCGTTACTTAGGCTTTATCGACGCGGTGCAGCGGTCGAATATCTTCTCGCCGAATATCCAGTTGACGGCGAAGCCCAAAGATACGAACTGGGAATTCCTGGCGTGGATGTACTACTTCCGGGCGGCGGAACGGGGCGACATCGTCCCGGCCATCACCGCAACCGAAACGCAGAATCTCACCAGCGCCGACCTGGGCGAAGAACTCGACTTGATCGCGAAGTACACGTTCGGCCCGCGCTCGAACATTCTATTCGGCTACTCGCACTTCTGGCGCGGTAATAAGATTACCGCTCCGCACGACGCCGATTTTACGTACGTCCAGTGGGAGTTGAACTTTTAGGCGAGCTTCTGCTGCCGCCTCAGGCGCGACTTCAACTTAAGCTTCTACGGCAACTTCTGTCGCCGATTCACGACGCATCGCGTTCTCGATGTCATCCAAGCTGCCGACGCAAAACTGGCCGTGAGCGTGGGTGTTGGGCATCGTTCCGCGTACATCCACGACGTCGCCGTAAATTTGCACGTCGACGACAGGGTCGCACTGGAATCGCTTGGCCAAATACTGACGAATCTCTTGTTCGATAGACATTCGACGATTTCCTTATGGTCGAGTGTTGCAGGCTCCATTGCACGCTTTAAGCATAGCAATTTTGGCGAACACGCCAACATCCGATCGCAACATATCGCTTTTGCGGCCGTCCATGCTTGCATCGAGCGAGCACGAGACCTGCTGTGCTCGCTCTCTGGCGGTATGCAATTAGGCGACCAGCCGTCTTCACAGGCCGCCAAGAATCTCACCATCTAAGCGACCACTCCAGCGCATTGGCGAGCATTCCACAAAATTATTGTGAATTTCTGCGAAAATGCGGCTGACCGGCGGGTATGCATGGGAAGAGACTAGCGGGGACGACCAGCTTGGCTGCCATCCGCAGGTTCGACTCTCCTCGGCAAGTTAGGGCAACCCAACTTTAAGCGAACAGCGAGTTCGTTTCAGCAGGCAATCGCCCCCTCTCGTTTTCATCTTATTTTAGTACTTCCGATCCGCGACGCCGCCTAATCTGCGAACGATTGTCGTTGCTGACAACCGTTCGTGACGGCGGACTTGCGGCGTTCAGACTTCCTCAGGAACGCCAACGATGGACCAATTCGCAGCGGCACCGGCGCCGCGCTACAACGAATTCATCGTCGAGTTTTCTAAGAACTCGCGGAGAGTTTACGGCTACATCCGCACCTTGGCGCCGAACGTCAATGACGCGAACGAGGTGTATCAAAACGTCAGCCTGGTGCTGTGGAACAAATTCGACGAGTTCCTGCCGGGCACCAATTTCTTCGCGTGGGCCTGCCAAATCGCAATGTTCGAGGTCCGCAAGCTCCGCGATGCGAAGGCCCGCGCCAAAATATTCTCCGACGAATCGCTTGAGGCCCTCTCGGCCGAGTTCCAGAGTCGCGACGACAACGCAGCAGCTCGCATCGACGCCCTGTTGGAATGTCTCGACAAGTTGCCGGCCGCCGATCGAACTCTGATCGACCAACGCTATTTCGGCGATCGGAAGCCGCCGGAAATCGCCCAGCAGATTGGCCGTTCGCTCGCCTCCGTTTATCGCGCCTTAGCGCGCATTCACGATCTGCTGCTGATCTGCGTCCAGCGGAAAGTTTCTTGAGGAAATCTCTTTGAACGACAACGTGCGACTCCGCCGCGAAATCTGCCGTATTCTCGTCGCCATGTCCGCCGGCGAAGCGAGCGATGAGCAGTGCGCGCGTCTCGATGCGTTGGTTCGAGACGACTCATTCGCGCGACAGTGCGTCGTCGACGCGGTCACGCAGATGTCGGATCTGGAGTGGGAAGTCCGCGAGTCGATGCCGGCATTCAATGCGGTTGCGGGCCCGTCGGCAAACCAACCGGCGGCGGTTGCTCCAGCCCCCCATCACGCCAACCGCGCTCGACGCGCGGGAAAAGTCCCCTCGCATTGGTCGCTGTGGCGGCACTCTTGGGGATCTGTCGCCGCCTTCTCGCTCGGAGTAGCGGCGACGCTCTTGCTCGTCTTCCGCCTCGGCTTTCAACGGATCGACGACGTCTTCGTTGCTGAGAAGCTTGAACCATCGCGTCCCGCGACTCAGGCCGTCGCCCGATTGGTAAGTAACACCAGCTACCTCATCGACTCGCAGGGCGGGCATGCCATCAATACGGGCGACGCGATTCACGCGGGCCGCAGCGTTGCACTATTCGAAGGCGTCGCAGAAGTTGAATTCAGTAACGCCGTGAGCATTCGGCTGAAAGGCCCGGCCTTACTAGCAATCGACGATGCAGGGATCGCTCACATGAAGTATGGGCGATTGATCGTCACGAATCAGGGAAACAGGCCGTTCACACTGGAGCTGCCGCTCGCGACGACGACGATCGCTCCTGATTCGTATGTGGGCGTCGACGGGCACGGCGACGACGTGTTCGTCTATGCGTTCGAAGGCCAAGCGGAATTGACGCCTCTGCGCTCGACCGAGAAACACGTGATCGCGGCTAAATACGGGCTGCGGGCGCGACGCGGCGCTCGCTCGGAGATCGTGTTCACTTCGCTGCAGGCCAATTCAACGGCGTTCGATTTCGATTTACTAATGGCTTCGGACCAAATCACCGTCGCCCCGGAGTACGCTGCGATGATCGTCGCCAACGATCCGGCGGCGTACTATCGGTTCGAAGAGGCCGACGCCGAAGTCGTGAAGAATGAAATGGGGCCGCGACACGCCCTGGAAGTGAAGGGGGACGGGGTGCGGATCACCCCGCGGGACGGCGGCGGCGTCGCCGAATTTGTGCTGCGCGACGACGCGGCATGCCTGACTTCGCCCCAGCCATTCGACGAACTCGACGGCGACTACACGATCGAGATGTGGGTCAAGCCGAGCCACTATCAATGGGGAACGCTCGCCGCGCTGCTGGAGCGAGACCATGACGAAGAGGGCGAGATCGATCGGCACGCCCTGATCGTCGAACTCCAAGGCGCCAATGCGCCGCCAGAGGGGTCGGCCAAGTCGTTGCGATTCCTTCATCGCAGCCCGCCCAGCGAAGAACGGGGGGGCACGTCGTGCTTTTCGAGCGCATTCTATCGCGCCCAATCGTGGCAGCATGTTGCCGCGGTGAAGCGCGGCGATCAACTCAATGTGTATCTCAACGGCGAGCTTGTCGCCTCGGCGGTCGATGCCACCCGTTTGCCCCGAGGGCTGCAATTGGTCATCGGCCAGCTCTTTTCGTTCGGAACTGTGCGGCCGTTCGTTGGTCACATCGACGAATTAGCAATCTACGCCCGCGCCCTGTCGGCGGAGGAAATCCGTCGCCACGTCGCCATGATGCGCTCGGCCCCCGCTGCGCCGCTGAAATCACAGGAATAAGGAAGAGGCACCTATGAGCGTCTCCCGTCGAGCGTTCACCTTGGTCGAACTGCTGGTCGTCATCGCCATCATCGGCGTGCTTGTCGCACTGTTGCTGCCTGCGGTGCAGTCGGCACGGGAAGCGGCGCGGCGATCGACGTGCGGCAATAAACTGCGACAACAAGCGCTCGCCGTGCAAAACTACGCGGCTGCCAAAGACGACGAGTTGCCGCCGGGGAGTCCGGGGCAGGGGAAACACGGCGTGTTCACTTATCTGTTGCCATACATTGAGCAGCAGCAAGTCTTCAGCCAGATCGATCTGAAAGCGTCGCCCGACTCGTCGCCGATGCGGATCACAGTGATCGACGCGTACCTTTGTCCAAACTACACCGAGTCGCCGCAGTACCAAGATGCGACCCGCAACGGGGCGATCACCACCTACCAGGCGGTGGGCGGCGCCTTCCGCACTGATATACCGCGAGCTCGACAAGAGAGGCTGACTTCGCCTGGCTACGGCGACTTGCCGCTGAATGGCGCCTTTATGTGGGGCGCTACTCCGCGGAAGTTCAAAGACTTTACCGACGGTACGTCGAACTCGCTGGCGATCGGCGAGTTCATTCATACCGATCGGATGCCGGGACTTTATCACGATCTCCCCGGCAATATTCGGACCTGGATTGGCGGGTCGCCGGCAGTTGGCAGCGCTGATGAGCGTCCCACCTACGCGATGAAAGTCGCCGAGTACGCGCCGAATACGCCAATCGACCGCGCTGCCGACGTTGTTCCCTACAATCATCTCCCCTTTGGTAGCTTTCATCCCGGGGGCACGCATTTCGGGCTCGCCGACGCTAGCGTGCGGTTCATTATCGACGACGTCGACGTCGACGCTTACAAAGCGGCTTGCACAATCAACGAAGGCGAAACGCTGGGGGGAACGCTGTGATGAACAGGAGTCACTCCACGCATCTCGCGCTTTGCATCGTCGCAGTGATCGCGACGGGCTGTTCGAAACCAGCTGAGTTCGTCCCCGTTGAGGGCCAGGTCTTCTATAAGGAGCAGCCGTTAGGAACCGGCGTCATCATGTTTCAACCTCCGAACGGCCCGCCGGCTCGCGCCGACGTCGTCGCCGGCGCGTTCAAGCTTGAGACGCCCGGCCGCGAGGCAGGCGCCCGGATCGGACTCAACAAAGTTCGCATCGCCAGCCGAGCCACTCCCACAGGCGGCGATGCCGAACTCGCGCTCGGCAAGTCGCTCATTCCGGAACGTTATGGAACCTTCGAATCGAGCGGACTCACCGCCGACGTGAAACCGGACGGCAACGAGCCGTTCGTCTTCAAGCTCACTGACTGAGCAGGAAAGCCCCTGTTTTTCGCTCGAACGGGGCGAAATGGCGCCCCCGCTGCGCACTGACTCCGCCGCTTTGCCGATTCTGCCCGCCCCTGACTCTCCGCCTCAACACGCCAGAACGACTCAACATGCCTCGCATCGCACTTCAATATTACCTGCTCGCAGCGCTCGCGCTGACGCTTGCTTGCCTTGCCGAGCAGTCGCCTGCCCAGGCTCCGCAAGAATACGACGTCGTCGTCTACGGCGGTACGAGCGCCGCCGTCACTGCCGCGATTGAAGTCGCGCGCATGGGAAAGTCGGTCGTCATCGTCTCCCCCGACCATCACCTGGGCGGCATGACATCCAACGGTCTCGGGTGGACCGACATCGGCGATCGCGACACGATCGGCGGACTAAGTCGCGAGTTTTACCAACGCATCTACGAACACTATCTCGAAGCCGACGCTTGGACGACCGAATCGCGACAAACCTACATCAACCGCTCGTCGCTCGATCCGGACAACGCCCGTCAGATGATGTTCACGTTCGAGCCAAAAGTAGCAAAGCAGGTTTTCGAGGAGATGGTCGCGGAGGCAAACGTCCCCGTCGCCGCTGGCCGCCTCGATCGCTCTTCGGGTGGCGTAACGATGGCCAATGGCCGCATTGCCTCCATCCGCACCGAAGGCGGCGCGGTGTACTCTGGTAAGGCGTTCATCGACGCCACGTACGAAGGCGACCTCTTCGCCGCGGCCGGAGTTTCCTACGAGATCGGGCGCGAGGCAAACGCCAAATTTGGCGAAACGCTTAATGGCGTTCAGGTCGCGCGCTCCACGAAGAACCAGCTTCCGGCCGGGATTGATCCCTACATCGTCAAAGGCGATCCGGCGAGCGGCCTACTGCCGGGAGTGAATCCCAATGCCGGCGGCGTCGACGGGTCTGCCGACAATCGTCTGCAAACCTACAACTACCGAATGGTGCTGACCAACAAGCCGGAGAATCGCGTGGCGATCGCCAAACCGGCCAACTACGACGCAGCGAACTACGAGTTGCTGTTCCGCGCCATCGAGGCGGGCCAAACCGGCGGTTTCTTCAAACTCGATGCGATGCCCAACAACAAAACCGACTCGAACAATACGGGCGGCTTCTCGACTGACTTCATCGGCGGCAACTACGATCTGGCGCGCAACGTCAACTACGCTGAAGCCGACTATGCCACGCGCGAAGCAATGAATGCCGCCCATCGCGACTTCCAGCTCGGCCTGATTTGGTCGCTGCAAAACAGCCCGCGCGTGCCGGCGAATATTCGCAACAACTGGGCGATGTGGGGCCTGCCTGCCGACGAGTTCACCGACAACAACAACTGGCCGAGCCAGCTCTACGTGCGCGAAGCGCGTCGCTTGGTCGGTGAACTGACGATCGACCAAACGCACGTCGACCAAGAGGATGGCATCTATTCTGATTCGGTGGGCATGGGAGGCTACAACATGGACTCCCATCATGTTCAGCGGATCGTTGGTCCCGACGGCTTCGTGATGAACGAAGGCGACGTCCAGGTCTCTCCCGCCAAGGGGCCGTACCCGATCAGTTACCGCGCCATGGTCGCGAAGCAGGGCGAGGCCGACAACTTGATCGTGCCGGTTGCGTTGAGCGCCACGCACATTGCCTATGGTTCGATTCGCATGGAGCCCGTGTTTATGACGCTTGGCCAATCGGCCGGGGCCGCCGCGGTCCTGCTCGGCGACCACGCGGTCGCTGCGCGGGACGTTCCCTACGCGCTGCTCCGCTCGCGCATGATTCGCGAAGAGCAGATTCTCGGCGCCGCCTACAAATCGCCCGACGCGGGTATTTCGCTCAACTTTGGCGCTGTCGTCGCCAACAATGCCAATAGTCCAGGGCATGCGCTCGGCGGTATTCCAGGCGAAAATTGGAATCTCATCAGCGGAGACGTTGCCGGCGGCATCGTCAATTCCCGCGGCGAGCAAACTGCCGTCGCTGTCAACCTCGGCAAGAGCGCACCCGATGCGCAGTCGATTGATTGGAACGCGGGGGGCTTTGGCACGATCTTAAAAGGAACTTCGTTCAATACGGGTCTCTACGCGGGCAATGCCAGCAGTGCGATGTTCGTCAACGACGGTAAGGATAGCCGAGTCGATCTCGGCGTCCGCGTCAGCGGTCTCACGGAGGGAATCTACGACGCGTTTGTTACTGCTAAAAATACAAACGCGCAGTTGCTGGAGCAGTACAACGTCTACGCGCTCGCGGTCGACGCTGATTCGGGGGCAACTGCTTACGGTGACGTAACTCCTATCCTGCTTTCGCACGGCATCGACGTTGCATGGCGCCATCGTGAAAGCGTCGTCGCCGAGACGATCAAGATCGGCGCCAACCAAGACCTCGTCATTGTCGTCGAAGGGCTCACAGCCGGCGAGATGCGGGGCTTCGTCAACACGCTGGAGATCGTCAAGCTTGCGGGGCCGCTTTCCGCCGACGTCAATCGCGACGGGCTGGTCGACCTTGACGACTTCCATCTGATTCGCGCGAACTTTTTGAATAACGTCTCGCTCGGAGTCAGCGGCGACGCCAACTCCGACGGCCGAGTCGATCACCGCGACTTCTTTTTCTGGCGAAGCGCTTATCTAGCCGGCGGCGGCAGCTTGGCGGCGCTGAACGGCGTGACCGTTCCCGAGCCTTCATTGGCCGCGGAACTGCTGGTGTTCGCTCCGCTGCTCTCGCACCTCTGGTCAACGACGCGCAGCGGGCAGCCGGCAACGCGAGAGATCGTCGGCTGCAGCGAGCATTCTCGACCGGCAACCACAGTCGCTCGTTGATCTCTTTCTTCAATTCACTCAATCAACCTTCTCGAAACATTCTCGTCATTTCTCCAAGGAGCCACTCCATGCGTCATCTTTTCTGTGGAGCCCTCGCGATTACGTTGGCGGGCGCTAGCCTCGCTCAAGCGGCGCTCACTGCCAACGATCCATTCAACTACACGACGGGCGACCTCACCGGCAAGAACAGCGGCGTCGGTTGGGCTGGCGCGTACACCGATACCGGCAACAGCACGGTGATCGAAACGGCAGGCCTCAGCTACGGCGGCCTGCCCACCACGCCAGGCTCCGTGCGGACCGCTGACGGCGGCGCGGCCACCACAATCAGCTTCCGCACGCTGAGCAACACCTACGGCGACGGCGAAACTGAAACGTGGGTCAGCTTTCTCGGTCGTCGCAACGGAACGACCGCATCGAACCTGTTTGCGGGCGTGTCGTTTTACAACACCAACGGCACGGCAACGGCCGACGGCGAAGTGAGCTTCGCGAGCAGCGTCAACAGCGCAACTCCCGTCTGGCGCGTTCTGGATCTTGGCGGATCGACGGCGTCGGAGTCTGCCGTTGCGATCACGCCCAACGCCGTTCATTTCTTGGTCGCACGCATCGTCTGGAACGTGGCCGACCCCAACCTCGGTGGAACCGGCACGAGCGCGGTCTACCTCTACGTCAATCCAACGGCAGGGCAGGGCCTGCCCGCCGCGGCAAGCGCTGGCCGCAATATCACGATGACGAACTTCAATAAGATTCGTTTCGCCGGCCAGAACGCCATCGATTACTCGTTCGACGATATTCGCATCGGCGACACATTCGCCGACGTGGCGCCCTTCCTCGCGCCAAACGCCGACTTCAACAACTCTGGTTCGGTGACGATCGACGACTTCAATGTGTTGAAGTCGAACTTTCTCACCGGGACGGCGCTTGCTCAGGGCGATGCTAACTACGACGGCAAGGTCGACCATGCCGACTTCTTCCTCTGGCGAACGGCGTTCGTCACCGCCGGCGGCAGCCTCGAAGGCTTGTCGCTGTCGATTCCGGAACCGAGCAGCGCAGCAATCGCCGGCTCGCTCGGTTTGATGGCTTACGGCATCGGCCTGGTTCGCCGTCGCTAGCGACGCTCGATGCGACTTCGCGAGCCGAGCAACTCGTCTCTCTCCACGCAAGCTTCACTTATCCACTCAAGCTGTCGCCGGCCGTTCGGGTCTCACGGCGTCAACTCGGAGCCTCTCAAGACAATGAAACTTCTCCCTCGAATTTCGTTTGTTGCGGCGCTCGCCGTAACATTAGCGAGCGCTAACCGCGATGCCCTCGCGCAGACGCGGTACGACTGGGTCGGGCCCGTCGGCGTCGAAGCGAACTACAAGCAAGGCGACCTCGGCGCCGGCGAAGCCGTCAATTGGCTCAATCCCGGGCCGCCCGCGGCAAGCCTGCAGCCTGATCGGACGTTTGGCGAGTACGGCTCGATCTCTAACGGCGGCATCGCGGTCATCGATAGCGCCATCGCGGTCTCGCCGGCCGACCTGCGCATCGGCGAACTCGCGGGTTTCACCGGCGCGCTGGCGATTCGCAATGGCGGAACCATCAACATCCAAACAGGCTCAGCCGGCTCGGGCACGCTAGCCAACGGCGGCGCGGGTTACGGAACGCTGACGCTCCGCGACAACATGGGCGTGGTCTCGATCGAGCGTTACACGCAGAACGCCGCTTCGACGCTCGTCACGCAACTGTCAGGCGCCGGGACGTTCGCCAATCACATCACGGCGTCGACCTCCGTCGCCATCGACGGGACGCTGCGCATCGAGCGCAGTCCCGGCAGTAGCTTTGTCGCCGCCGCCGGCAACTCGTGGACAATCATGCAGGGCGCTCCGGTAACCGGCTCTTTCGACGCGATCTCCGTCGATCCGGCGCTCCGCGGAAATGCCGGCCAGGTCTTTACCGCGTCGAAAAGCGGGAACACCCTCACAGTGAACGTCGAGCAGCGGCTCGTCCTGCAGGTCGATCGCTTCACAGGCGCGACCAAACTGGTGAATCCCAGCGGCCACGCCGTGAGCATTCCGATGATCAGCTACACGCTGACCTCAGTCGCCAACGGCGTCAGCGGAGCCAATGGTCGGTGGAACTCGCTTGAGGACGGCGGCGTCGCCGGTTGGTTCGAAGCGAATCCCACGGGCACGCAACTGTCGGAACTCAACCCGCTGAGCTCGCTCGCGCTCAACTCGGGGCAAAGCCGCGACCTGGGAACGCCGATCAACGCGAACCCCAGCGTTCCTTTCGGCACGAATCCAGTGAACACCGCCGACGTCTCGTTCCAATATCAATCGCCGACAGGCCAACTTATCAACGCGGTGATTGAGCCGGTGGGTCGCGCCAATAATCTGACGCTCGTCGTCAATCCGAGCACCGGCTCCGCGTTGATCCAAAACCAGTCGATGCAGAACCTCGACATGATCGGCTATACGATCTCTTCGGAAGCCGGCTCCTTGAAATCGACGTTCGCGGGTATGCAGGGGCTGCCGGTCGCCAACTGGTTCAAAGCAAATCCAACCGCGACTCACGTGTCGGAGTTGAACACAGGCGCCGCGACGCCGCTGGCCGTTGGCGCCGAATTTTCGCTTGGCGCCCTCTGGCAAACGGCAGGAAATCAGCGCGATCTGACTTTCAGCTATCAAACCGCCGATGGCGTCTTGCACGACGGCGTCGTTTCCTTCGGCGATAAAGCGGTGATCGTTCCGGCGAACAACGCCGACTTCAACGGCAACGGCATCGTCGACGGGACCGACTTTCTCACGTGGCAGCGAGGCTTTGGTCTGACGGGCCAACCAAATAAATCGACGGGCGACGCTAACGGAGACGGCGCCGTCAACGCCGCGGATCTGACGATTTGGAAAACGCAATTCGGAACCAATCCAGGCGCCGCCGTCGCGGCCGCCTCGGTGCCCGAACCGGCCACGGGGGCGCTGGCCGTGGGAGCGCTCGCCGGCGTCGCCATGCGCCGTCGGCGAGCCTCTCGCTGACCAACAAGTGTTTCGTCACGAGCCTTTCGCCACTTCGAGCAATCATTGGAGGCTAATCGCCCCAGTCGCTGAGGCCTCCGAGTTCCTCTTTTGCTTACCGTTAAATGCTGATTCCAATTCGATGCCGTCGCAGAGAGCGCCGCATTGTGCTGCAACTTGCGCTCATCGCGATCGCATTCGGCAGTTCATGCCTGAACGTTGCGCTGAGTTCGCCGCTCATCGACCGACTGGAAGCGGGACAACATCAAACAGTCGTCGTCTACGGGACCAGTCTCACTGCCGGCGGCGCATGGGTTTCGCAACTCTCCGCTTCGCTGAATGCTGCCTATCCCGGTCAACTCACTTGGATCAACGCAGGCCAAAGCGGCAAAGCGTCGGCCACCGGCGTCGCAGCGCTCAACTCGACAGTCCTCGCGAAGAACCCCGACGCCGTCTTCATTGAGTTTGCGATGAACGACGCATTCACGGCGTACGAGCCGAGCGAGGTCGACTACGACATTACTCAGGCGGAGTCGAAGGCGAACCTCAATGCAATGATCGATGCGATTATGTCGCAGAACCCAAACGCGCAAGTGATCCTGCAAACGATGAATCCCTCGTGGAACGCCCCCAACGGCAACGGCTCCGCGACGAAACGCCCGCAACTTGCGCAGTATTATCAGGGCTATCGAGAAGTCGCCGCTGATCGCGGCCTAACGCTCATCGACCACAACGCTGTGTGGATGAAACTGCAGCAGAAAGCACCGGCGGATTTCCAGAAGTACGTGGCCGACGGAACGCATCCTGACTTCGCAGGCTACCAGCAACTGGTGACGCCGGCGATCCGTTGGAATCTGAACGCCGACACGGGACTCACGCTCGTCGTCGATCTCGCCACCGGTCGCGGCGTACTGCAAAATCATTCCAACGAAACGCTCCAGCTTGTCAGCTTCACAATTCACTCGGACAGTGGAGCGCTCGACACAAGTTGGGAAAGCTTCAGCGATCGCGGCAACAGTGCTTGGCACGAGGCCAACCCGACTTCGTACGATCTCAGCGAACTGAATCCGCTGAGCGTCATGAAGCTTGCGCCGCATGCCAAGACGAGCCTCGGCGTCGTGTGGAATGCGAGTAGATCGCTGGACTTGCAACTTAGTTACCTCGCCGATGACGGCATTCTCCGGCAGGGCGCCGTCGTCTTCGACGACGCGGCGGCGACGCTCGCCAAACGCGGCGACTTCAACGATGACGGCGTCGTCGACGGCGCCGACTTCTTGGAGTGGCAGCGGTCGTACGGCGCAACGGTGCAGCCGCTAAGCAAAGCTGACGACAATGGCGACGGGGTCGTCGACGCCAGCGATCTGAACGCTTGGCGGAGTGCTTACCAGGCAACGCTTCTCGGTACGAGCGGCCGGCTGCATTCAGTACCTGAGCCAAGCGGCCTTATCCAAACGCTCGTCTTCCTGCTCGCCCTCGCCCGCCAATCAGCGTCTCGGTAGAGCCGGGCAAGTCGTAGGCTTCAAAAGCAGTTCTCAATCCCGCCAACTCCGCCCGCAGTAGTCGCCATCGCGACCTCAAGTTACCCCCGACGTGAGCGAGACTTTGCTCAATCCGTCAGCAGTCTCTTTGAATTGACGCCGTTCGGACTTAGAGTCCTCTCCGTGGCTGCCTACGGCCCCAGACTGCCGTAAGCCTCTTCGGCTTGCATCGTGCTCGCGGCGCGCCAGGCCGCTAGGTCGACGCCGTCGGTGACGAATTGCACTGAAGCGTCGCACATCGCCGCGTTGACGCCGCCGGGATGGCGGCTGCGGGCAGCGGCCCAGTGGTAGCTGGCCGCTGAGGAGGGCGAATCGCAGGGGGGGTTGGGCGGAGCGCTTGAGCAGTACTCTTTCTGCTGCATCGTATCCGCGGAGGATGTATTGGGGCCGTTGCGAGTTTCAAAGCCGGCAGACCATCCCCACCAGGTCAAGCCACGCAGATCGCGTGCGTTTGCGACTGGATTAACAGGATCGACGACGTCTTGGCCTTGCACTGTCTCCGAAGCGAGCATCGTGTTGCTCAAGCCGTCCGTAATCTCTTTAAAATTCCGCTCGATCTTCGGGTGGGCATTCCAGTCGTCGCCGACGAATGGCCCCTTCTCGTACCGAACGTAAGCCGGCGAAGTGGGGAGACGATGGTCCCATCCGATGTGGTTCGTGTTCCCGTAGTTTACGACGTAGTTGTGGAACGTGACCTTTTGAGCATCGATCTGAGGTTCGTCGCTGGGACACGTCAGCATGGCGATGCGAGTTTGCACAACCTGTAAGTTGTTGATTGGCGGGTTAGCCGTGGGCGCGCTCGCATAGTATGAATAGCTGTAGTCTCCCGGCGACGTCGCGCTCTTCGGCAGAAACGTGTAGAGCGCACCGAGCTGCTGCTGTTCGATGTAAGGAAGGATCAGCATCTGCCACGTCCCCCAGCAGCAGCTGAAGTTGCCGGCTGGAAGCTGCTTCTTGGAGTCATGGTAATTCTGCATGCCGATACCGAGCTGCCGCAGGCCGTTGATGCACTGACTGCGCCGCGAAGATTCGCGCGCCGCCTGCACGGCCGGCAGCAGCAACGACACCAAGACGCCAATGATGGCGATCACCACTAGCAGTTCGACCAGCGTAAAACCGCTTCGACTTCTAACGGACATGCGATGCCTCTCGTTGGGACGCTTGCCGCCTAGCTGAAACTATTCGCTATTTCTTTGCACTTGTGACGTCGAAGTCGAAGACATTGTCGCCTTCCCGCGTCACGTCGACTCGCTTCTCGCTATCCACATTGAATTCAGGGGGAATTCGGTCGGGCGCCACGGAGATCGTCGGCCCACCGGGATATCCACTAACTTTGACCGGCTTGGCTTCGGTATCTGGCGAGCTGATCTCGACGTGGAAAGTCCCTGGGAGCAAGCCTTTCTCTGCTGGGATCTCGTACGAGCCGGCGCGAATGACGGCTCCCGTCGATTGCAGCGGTGCATCACCGATCGAAGCGAACTCAATCTTTCCCTTGTCGAGCGGAGCGCCGTCGAGCGTGATCGTTCCGCTGAGCGGGAGCCGGTCAGTCTTCGGACCGCATCCGATTGCCAAGACCAATGCCGCGAATGCGCATTTCCACACTTCTCGATCCCTTTTTTGGTAACTCGGCCGCGCTCGTCCGCTTGCGACGGACGTGCGCTGAGTGCAATAAGACTGCGATTGCGGCGTTCTGTCAATAAAATCTGGCGCGAGTTCGTCGACGCGAACGTTGATTCAACGCAATCAGCGCCAGCAAGTCATCGCGAGCCCGCAGCGGCGTACCATATCACTCAACAACGAGAAACAAGTTACTTGAATTAGCGAGATCGTTTGCGGAGCTACTTTGCCATTTTTTTCTTGATTCTCTAGCAACGCCGCTATACTGAGCCCCGGTTTTTGCGACGCCGCTTCGTGCCCGCAGTCGCCGAAAACTCCCGCCCGACGAATGAGCATGAGGAGCATCTATGCGTGTGCAGCCTGTGCCTTGCTTTGTTTCGTTTTGCCTGCTGGCGACGATGCTCGCGCTCGTGAGTCCAAGTCGCGCATTCGCTGAGTTGACGCTCGCCTATTCTTTCGAAGAGGACGCCGAAGGCTTCGGTCCTAACGGGGGCGGCGTGACGATCGCTCGCGACACGATTGGCGCCACCGTAGGAACAGGTTCGCTGCGGATGCAGATCGTGCAAGGGGCGACGTTTGTCGGCGCGCTCACAGGCAATTTGAAGCCAGAGGTCGGCGATCCGCCAGGAATGGACGCGATCGTCTTCGACCTGACGATTACGCAGCAGTTTCCGACGGAGCTCGGCAACTTCGTCGATGCAGGGATCACGTTCTTCGGTTCAAGCCAACCCGACCTCCCGGGCGGCCAGCTTGAAGGACTGGGCGTACAATTTCAGGCAGACCAAGTCTCGCTCGGCGGGTTAGCGCCTGGCACCCATACGATCACGATGCCGCTGTTGCACGCCGTTCACCCGTTGACGTTCGATACTAATCAGACGTTTAACCAAATCTTCGGCGGTTTGGGTACTGGGATCAACGACGTCATCCCGACGGGATTCCAGATCTACATCAACAAATCCTCGACGGCGGCATGGACGGGATACATCGACAACATTCGCGTCGGCATGTTGCCGCCGCCTGTCGACGCTGACTTTAACGACGACGGATTCGTCAATGCGCTCGACCTTGGAATTTGGAAAGGCGCCTACGGCAGCACAGTAGCAGGCGACGCCAACGGCGACCTGCGCAGCGATGGCGCCGACTTCCTGATTTGGCAGCGACAGTTTACGCCGACGGCCGGCCCGCTTGGCGCCGTTCCCGAGCCGACGACGCTTTCGCTCGGCGGCGCCGCGGCTGCGATGCTCGTTGCAATCCGCCGCCGCGTCACTTGCAAGCACTAACCGACGCTGCGGGCTTCGACGCCCAGCCTGCAGAGAGTCGTAGCATTGAAACAAAGTAGGCGTTCCCTGATCGTTGATTCGTATCGCGTTAATCAACTTGGAGAGAACTAATGATGAGAAGCACATTCTTTGGTCTACTTGCCGCAACGGCGATGGCTTGCAACGGCAACGCAGCGCATGCAGCGCTGGCTTACTCTTTCGAGGGGAGTACTGACGGCTTCGGCCCGAACGGCGGCGGCGTTACGGTGACCGGCGATACGATTGGCGCCACCAATGGAACAGGCTCGTTGAAGGTTGCCGTCGTCGGCGGGGCGACATTCGTTGGCGCGTTGTCAGGAACGGTTGCAGCGCCGATCAACGATCCTCCCGGCGTCACGACGATCTACTTCGACGTCACGCTCCCCACGGCATACGCTGGCGCTTTCGCCGATATCGGCGTCACGATCTTTGGCGCCTCGCAGCCAGATCATCTCCCCTCGCAACTATTCGGGCTGCAGGCCCAGTTCGCAGATTATGAAAGCCTCGGCGGCAAAGCGGCCGGCACCTACACCGTGCAAATCGACCTCGCTTCGGCGACGAACCAAGTCGACTTCTCGACTGGCCAATCCTTCAACCAGATCTTCGGCCAAGTCGGCGATGGGCCGAACGTGCAGATCCCGACCGGCTTCCAGATTTTCGTCAGCAAATCGAACGACGCACCGTTGACGTTCTACATCGATAATATTCGCACCAATCTCGTTCCCGAGCCGGCGAGCGTTGCGATGTTGTCGCTCGGCGGCGTAGCGCTCCTCGCCATGCGTCGCAAGAGCTAGCAGTTCCGCGAATCCCATGAGTACTACCGCGTGGCGTGGTTCGCCCGGTCGAACCACGCCACGCTTTTTTTGCGTTTCCGCCGACTCGCGGGGTATCATCGAAGCATGGTCCATCATCAACTACGTCGGCCGTTGCGAGCATGCTGCATCCTAATGGCAGTCGTCGCTTGCACGTTTCACGCGCACGATGCCGTCGCTCTCGACTTAATCGGCTATCTGCCGAACTATCGCATCAACGCCAATTACATCGCCAACACGCTTCCCGGGCAGTTGGCGATGCTCGACGAGATCCGTTACTTCGGAATCACTGTCAACGGCAACGGCACGCTCACGACGACGGCGGCCGATCTCAGCAACCTGCAATCGATCAAGTCGGCAATCGATGCGCTGCCAGCGGCGCAGCGGCCGCGCCTGGGGATCACGATCGGCGGGGCAGGGACCTCGGACGGGTTCGGGCCAGTCGCGGCGAGTTCGACGCTCCGCGATCAGTTCGCAATCAATCTCAACGCGCTGCTGAACCAGACTGGCGCTTCGGCAGTCGACCTAGACTGGGAACACCCCTCGGCGGGCGTCCAACGCAACACGCAGTTTCCTGCGATGCTGACGCGTACCAAGCAAGAGCTTGGCGCCAACCGTCGCGTCTACGCCACGGTCGACCCGACAGTAATGATTCCCGCGAGCACGCTTACCGGCGCCAACGCCATCGACGGCGTCTCGCTGATGACCTACGACCTTAGTTGGTGGGCCGGCGATCCGGCCGATCAAAATTTGGGACAGCACTCGCTGCAAGAGTATGTCGACGCTTCGGTGAAAGCGTGGACAGACGCGCCGGGTTCGCCCAATCAACGGCCTTGGGTGTTCGGAACCTGGGGCCGTGGCGTTGCTGCGGCGAAACTCGGAGCAGGGTTGCCGTTTTATGGGCGCGGGTTCAACGGTTCGAGCGCCGACGTGGCCGTGACCTATCGCGATCTGGCGACGAGCGGCACGACGACGAACGGCAGCGATTATGTTTACAACGGCTCCAACGTCTGGATTCCGAGCCTCGACATGGTTGAGGATCGCGTTGAAGCGGCACATGCAGCGGGCCTGCAGCACCTCATCATCTGGGAACTAGCGCAAGACTTGGCGCCAACTAGCGCGAACTCAATGCTGCGGCGGGCTTACGAGACAAACCAAAGCCTCAGCGCAGTTCCCGGCGACTTCGACGGCGATGGCGCGGTCGGGCAGCTTGATCTAGAGATTTGGAAAGGGGCGTTCAACGCCAGCACAACGGCAGGCGACGCCAACGGCGACGAGCGAAGCGACGGCGCCGACTTTCTCATCTGGCAACGCCATGCGACGCCCACAGCGCCGACAACAGCCGTTCCCGAACCGACGAGTGGGCTTCTACTCGCACCTTCGTTGTTGATTTACCTCGCTCGTCGGCACATGCTCAGCCAGTAAACCGGCCCTTCTAGTTGGGCTAAGCAACGGGAGGTCGCGGAGACGAGCCGGCGGAAACCGCGTCAAATTTCCCTCTATTTCGGGCATTCAATTCGATTTTGAAGCTTGGCAGGATCGGCTACAATGGGAATTCGCGATCGGCAGCGCAGCCGTCGCCTCCCCACGCCTTTCCTTCTTTGACGCCAGCATCAATGTCGCGCCGCTCACGCTCATCGCATCGCCATCGCTCCACGGCTCACGCTTCCGCCAATCGAACGCTCGGACGCACTTGTGCAACGCGACTTGGCATTGAGCAGTTGGAATGTCGGCTGCTCTTGGCCGCAGACTATGGCGACGCGCCCGATACTTACGGCACGTCGATCGCGGCAGGCGGAGCGTATCATGAATCGGCGACGTGGTTCCTGGGAGCGACGAGGGACACGGAAGCTGATGGCGCTCCGACCGCCTTCGCTGACGGCGACGGCGCCGATGAAGACGGCGTGACGTTCAGCCCGCTGCGGGCGGGCGTCGAAGCAGTCGCGCGAGTGTTCGTCACACAACCCTCGTCGAGTAATCCGCCGGTCCTAAAACTCGATGCCTGGATCGACTTCGACGGCGACAGCACATTCAGCGGCGCTCTCGAACGCATCGCTACGGGCGTCGCCGTATCAGCTGGGCAGAACCTCCTGCAATTCAATATCCCGGCAGACGCCGCTCAAGGGGCGACCTACGCGCGATTCCGGCTTTCATCCACCGGCTCCACCGGTCCGCGCGGCAACGGCGGCTTGGGCGAAGTCGAAGACTATGCCGTTCAGATTCAGGCGCCAAACGCCGGCTCTGGAAATTTTTTAGAGCAACTGATCGTCAACGGCAACAAAGGGGCTTCGTCGTTGTATCCGGTCGATATGGATCGCGACGGCGACCTCGATCTAGTCGTCAACGACGTCGATTTACGTCAGATCACTTGGCACAGGAATGATGGCGGGAAGTTTACTCAGCTAACCACCAACGCCAATGGACTCAACTCAAGAGTCTTAGCGGCCGACTGCAACTCAGACGGCCAGATGGATATTTTGGTTGTCAGGTCAGGGTCGACGGCCACTTGGGTCTGGAAGACGACCAGCGGCGTGTACGCACAAACCTCGCTGATCGACGGTCGCGCCGCGGTCCCCGCGGACATGGCGAAAGACGGGCGACTCGACGTGTTGGTCGCTGGCGCCAATCCGCAGACATTCCGTATTCTCCGCGATTCCAGCACCGTTTCGCCGACGAACGCTGCAACAGGGACGACGCCGGCCACCGCTGTTGACGCGGCTGACGTTGACGGCGACGGCGACATTGATTTCATCGGCGGCACGGCGGGCGATAACACGATCGCGTGGTATGAGTACCTCAGCGCTCAAGCGGGATACGCACGGCGGGTCATTTCGACCGACGTCTCGGGGGTTTCCAGTGCGTCGCTCGTTGATTTCGACCACGACGGCGACCTGGACGTCCTCACTTACGCCGCGGGCGACGGTGAAATCGAGTGGTTTGAAAACAACGGCGCCCAAAGCTTCACGCGTCACCTGCTGGCGACGATCTCCGGCGTCGTTGAACTCAACCACGCCGACGTTGACGGCGACGGTGATTTTGACCTGCTTGTTGCGGCGGGAGCGGCGGGAGCCAAACTGCTCACGAACGACGGGCAACAGGCGTTCGCGGAAAGCACGTTACCGACTTCTTCGCTCGTGGGGATTCAAACAATCGCTGCCGGCGACTTCGACGGCGACGGCATCCTAGAGATTGCCGTCGGCGGCTCAAGCGGAACGGCGAACGGAACTGGTTACTTGGCGCTGCTGCGGCGGCAGGCAACCCTTGATTTCGGCGACGCCCCCGCCAGCTATGGAACGACGCTCGCCCAAAACGGCGCTCGACACTATCCCGTCGGCCCGATGCTTGGCGCTGGACGCGACGCCGAAATCGACGGCGGTTCGCCGTCGGCCGAAGACGGAGCCGACGAAGACGGGGTGACGTTGGGCGAGTTGCAAGTCGGCGACAGCGCCGCGTCGATCATCGTCAAGGTGCAGAATGCCCCGGCCGGTGCGCAGCTCGACGCCTGGATCGACTTCGACGGAGACGGCACGTTCAACGGGACGAACGAGCGGATCGCGACGAGTCGCGTGGTGACGGAGGGGGATAACGCGATGATGTTCGCGATTCCCGCCGACGCTGCCTCGGGGTCGACCTACGCTCGCTTTCGTCTCACTCGCGCTGGCGGCACTCTCGGCCCGCTCGGCGCAGCAGTTGACGGCGAGGTCGAAGACTATGCGGTGACGATCAGCCCGCCTGGCAGCGACGGCGGACTCTTTGGTTCTCGCACGTCGCTGACGGCCGGAACTAGCGGGACGATTGTCGTTGCCGTTGATCTGGATCGCGACGGAAAGCTAGACATCTTGTCGGGCACTAGTCCAACCAACTGGTATCGAAACACCGGCAATGGCGAATTCGTGCGTCAGAGTATCACTCTCACCAGCTATGGCCTAGCCGAAAGCCTTCAAGTTGCGGACCTCGATGGCGACGGAGACCTCGATTTTCTTATAAAGACGCCGAACATTTTGGCCTGGTACGAAAATCTTGGTAACCAAACGTTCCGCTCCACGCAACTTTCCACGGCCGTATCGGGCGCATTACAGCCGATTGTCGTCGACTTCGATCGCGACGGAGACGTCGACATCGTCCTCGCCGGGTCTTCGAATCAAGGCGTGCAGATTATTGAGAACGTTGGAGGCCGAACGTTTGCCGCGCGGCAACTCTTCGCCTTCGGAACGGGAGTTAACTTTAGCCGCGTCACGGCGGTCGCCGTGGCCGACGCTGACAGCGACGGACTCCTAGACGTTTACTTGGCGCCTGATCATTACACGACGCAACTCATGCTGTACCGCAACGCCGGCAACGGGACGTTCTCGGGAACAGTGATTGTCAGCAGCGCGTTTAGCAACAGCGATCGAACTCGCATGCTGGCGCCGATCGATTTCGACGGCGACGGCGACGTCGATCTCGCCATGACGTTCGCAGATTACGCGGGCTACGACCGCAGCGTTGGCTGGTACGAGAACCGCGGCAATGGCGAAGTCGACTATCGCCTTGCGGCCGAAGGGCTGGGGCAATCCCGGCAAACCGTCGTTGCCGACGTGGATGGGGACGGGGACTTTGATTTCGTCACGTCTTACCTCGCCTACGAGCGCGTCTATTGGCATGAGAATGTCGGCAACGGTCTGTTTATCGCTCGGCTAGTTACTGCCGACTTGACGAGAGTAGGCAATTTCCCGACGGGTATCGCGCTCGGCGACTTCGACGGCGATTCTGATCTCGACGTGGCGTTTGCGTCGCAACTCACTTCTGCCGTGGGCTGGGTCAGGCAAATCGCCGCCGCGACGGCTGACTATGGCGACGCTCCATTTCCGTATCCTGTGACAGCAAGCGCGAATGGTCCAACTCACCTTGCGACTGGGCCACGACTGGGAAATGACCGTGATGTAGAACAGGCGGCGGATAATTCGCCCACTGGCGCCGGAGACGGCCCAGACGATGACGGCGTGACGATCACCCCGTTCCGCGTCGGGCAATTTGGCGCCACGCTGACGGTCAACCTCCAAAACGCGCCGGCGGGCGCGAAGCTCGACGCGTGGATTGACTTTGACGGCGACGGCAACTGGAGCCGGGCCGAAGAGCGAATTGCTGCTAGCCTCGCCCTCGCCGAGGGCGATAATGTCATCGCGTTCGACGTCCCCGCCTGGGCGATGGCAGGCGCCAGTTACGCTCGCTTCCGTGTCAGCACGATCGGGGGACTCGGCTACATCGGCGCGGCAATCGATGGCGAAGTCGAAGACCACGCCGTCGTGATCAGCCCGCCGACGGCGGCGACCGGCCCCTTCTTCGAGCTGCATGCGATCGACGAGTCGTACCTTGGCTATCGGAACGCCAGCGTCATCGTCGATCTCGACGGCGACGGCGACAACGACGTCGTGGTGCATTCGTACGCCGCCAATGGCTTGGTGTGGTACGACAACAACGGCGCCGGGCAGTTTACTGCTCGCACGCTGCAAGGTACGACAGGCGTGATCACTTCACTCGTCACGCTCAAAGCCGCCGACGTCGATCTGGACGGAGACGTCGACTTGGTCGCTCGAGACGTCAGCGGCTATTCAGTGAATTGGTTTGCCAATGACGGCTCGCAAGTCTTCACCCCACGCGTTGTTCGAGGCTACTCTGCCGACCCCAATCTGCGCGACTTCGTGCTCGCTGACGTCGAGGGAGACGGCGACGTCGACTTACTGGGGGCAGGGCAATGGTCTCCTAATCTTGCCACCACGTCGAGCGGCTCACTACCATTCTATTCATATGGCAACTCGACGTACGCAACCGCCTTCGCCGACGTCGATCGCAACGGGTTTCTCGATGTCCTTATAAGCAATCGTTTTTCGAGCGACTTCAACCTTGGTTCCGCCCAATTTGTGATCAACGGCTTCACTCAACCGAACGTCCTGCCCGGCTTCAACGAGGTCATTCGATACGTCGCCGCCGCCGATCTCGACCAAGACGGCGATCTCGACCTCATCTTGAACGTCTCCAACGCCACGGAGGGCCTCGTCTGGATGGAGAACGACGGGCGCATGGGCTACACGCGCCGAGTCATTGACGCCGGCTCTCAGAGTCAACCCTACGCCCTCATCGCAGCCGACGTCGACGGCGATGGCGACCTCGACGTGTTGACGTCCAGCTCTACTGAAACGGCTTGGTTTGAAAACGACGGCTCGGAGGCCTTCGTGAAGCACCTCGTCATGAACGAAGGAGGACTAGCCTCGCTCGCCGACATGAACGGCGACGGCAAGCTCGACCTCGTGACGAACATCTCGTCGCGCGACGGCATAATGAACTACGGCCTTGCCTGGCACGAGCTAACCGATCGCCAGGTCTCCGTGACTGCCGCTCCTGCTGAAGTGCGCGAGGCGAACGGCGAGAGCATCGTCTTCACCTTTACGCGCACCGGCAACCTAACTGGGGAAATCACGGTTCCGTTCGCCGTCGGCGGCGCGGCGAGGTTCGGCGTCGACTACGCCGTGACGGGCGCCGCAAGTTTCGACGCGACAAGCGGGACGATCACGTTCGCTGACGGCGTCGACGTCGTCGAGGTGATCGTCACGCCTATCGACGATGCGGTGAAAGAAATGAACGAAGCGGTGGCGCTGACGATTCAACCGCTGGCTGGCTACTCGATTGGAACAGCTCTGGCCGTTACGACGATTATTACCGAAGAACTCTCGGGCGATTACAACAGCGACGGGATTGTCGACGGCGCTGACTTCCTCGCATGGCAGCGTGGGTTCGGGCAGTCGGTTGAGCCAGTCGGCAGTGACGCCGACGGAAATCGCGACGGCGACGTCGATGGCGATGATCTGGCGGTATGGAGGTCGAACTTCGGACGCGTGACGCCGGCCGTCCCTCCGGCGGAAGCGGCTGCCGCATTAAGCGCGACTGCTGCGCCGTTCGCCGTGGCTGCGCTCGTCGCTGAAGAAGAGCAACGTGCAGCCAGCGATGCAGCGGCTAGCGCTAAGCTCGCTGATCCCGCGCAGCCCTGGTATGGCGCGCTGGCGAGTGATCGCGGGGCATTTGCGTCCGCGTCGTCGGCAAGTCTCAGCACGGTTTTGCCAAAGCGTTCTACCGGCCGGAAGCACGATGCAGTCGATGCTGCATTCGCCGGTCTGCAGAGTTGGGCGGCACAGCGGCCGTTGGCGTCAACGCCAACCGCGCAAGGCTGGGCAGCGCGATTTAGCGCAACGGAGTCTGCCGAACATTCGGCCGAGGACGAAGCCGGGCTTGACGAACTCGCCCGCGAGTTTGTCGTGGAATTCAGCGTAGCTGAATGAAGCAAGCTTCGGCTTAAGTCACTTCAACCAGACTGACCTCAACCGCAAACGAGCCAAGTTCGGATTCGAAGGGAATTCCAATCGGCACGGCGCCTGACGGGAATGATACCGAGTGATTCTTGCCGGCGATCACGCTCGGCAAGCTAATGCTCATGTTCAGTTCTTCGAGTCGCGTCTTCGCTCCGCCGGCGATCATGTTCGCGAGTTCGCCGACCGCGTCGATCACTTCGGGCGTGAGACCGTCGGCCTGTTCGCCTAAGAGTCGGTTGGTCGCCGCGATCGCAAAGTCGGAGCTCATGCCGATCAGCACAGTTCCTTTTGCCTTGCCGGAGAGGCCGATGATGCCGCTAATCTCGTGTGATTGCGGCACGCCCTGCCGTAGATAGAGTTGGCCTCGCTTCAGCTCGGTGTTGAGCATCGTCTTGAACACCGCGCTCGTCGCATCGAGAAATGGGTTGACGAACTCGACTTTAATTGGCTGGTAGCTCATGTGAGTCTCCACAGCCGGCGTTCGACGCCGGGCTGCGACATTTCTCGGTAAATGAAAGCCTACAAATCCGGCGCCCCGCGGCGCCGTGATGCGACGCGTAACAATAGGTCGCTCTGCGGCGGCAAGTCACATTTTTAGCGTGCTATTTCCCAATCGCTACGATCGGCACGACCGGCCGTCAGCCGATTCGCTATGCACCGAGCGGCGTCAACTGTGCGGTCGCGGCCCGCCGATGCCCCGGCAGCTGACCAACGCGGACGACGATCGCCTCGGCCAAGCGATCAAGCGGCGCCTGCAGATCGACGCCCCCCTCGGCCCAAGCCGCTTTGTTCATGCCGTAAACATCGGAAGATTCTTCGTCCTGCCCGAGTACAAACCCGCCGCCGTCGCGAATCGCCCGGCAGCCCTCGGCGCCGTCGCGCCCCATGCCGGTCATGATGACGCCAATCGCGCGATTGCCGTAGATCATCGAAACGCTGCGCATCATGACGTCAACCGACGGCTTGTGGCCGCTGACGTACTCGCCGTCGCGGACTTCGATGACGCCGTTCTCGCCGCGGCGTCGCACGGCAAGTTGCCGACCGCCGGGGGCGACATAGACGCAGTTTGGTTGCAGCACGTCGCCGTCGGCGGCTTCTTTGACGCTCAGCTTCGACAGACCGTCGAGCCGCTTGGCGAAGGTACTGGTGAACGTTTCGGGCATGTGTTGCACGACGACGATCGGCGGCAACGGAGGTTCGAGACTTTGAAACAACCGCGTCAGCGCCGGCGGCCCGCCGGTCGAGACGCCGATCGCGATGCAGCCGGCGGCGTTGCGAGCAATGGCGCCTTCGTCTTGCTTTCTGGCAGGAGCGGCGGCCATCGCGGCCCGGCGCTGCTGGCGGGCCTTCCTCACATGCAGGACGTGCCCGACGTCGATGCCCGCCATGTTGCGAATCTTGGTCGGCAGTTCTTCTCCGAACGCTTGCCGCATCGCGGCAAGGCCTTCGGGCTTCGCGAGATAGTCCATCGCGCCTCGTTCGAGCGCTTCGACTGCCGACTCGGCCGAACGTTGCGTCAGCGAGCTGACGACAATGACCGGCGTCGGCCGGCGTTCGAGAATCGCGTCGAGCGTCGCAAGCCCGTCCCGCCGCGGCATTTGCAGATCGAGCGTGAGCACGTCTGGCTGAAGCTCTTCGAGAGCACGCAAACCTTCGTCGCCGTCGCTCGCCGTACCGGCGATCGTCAGGTCGGCGTGCAACGAGAGCAAGTCGACGATCAACTCGCGTACAAGTCGCGAGTCGTCGATCACCAGCACTCGAATCGGTTTTCGTGCCATGTTCACCTTCTCGGACCGCGGTTCAGCCGCTCATAGAGAACTACGGTCAGACTGTCGCAAGCTCGGGCTTCTTCGCGGCGGCCTGCGGAGCAGTCCGCTTTTCTTGTGCCGCGAAAATCAACTTGTCCGCCATCTCAACGACGCGATGGAGTTCCGGCTTCGCAATCTGCGCGTCAGCCGCAACGGCCTTACCCTTCTTCGCGTTGTCGGGCGTGAGAATCGAGGAATAGAGCAGTACCGGCACGTCGCGCAGTTGCGGATGGTCCTTGATGCGTTTTGTTAGGTGAAAGCCGTCGATTTGCGGCATCTCGACGTCGCTGATCACCAGATCGACCGGCGGTTGATCGCCGCGGGAGTCGGCCGACGCCGCGAGCCAATTCCAGGCCTCGGCTCCGTTGACGAACAAATGGATGTCTTGGTAACCGCTTTGCCGCAGCGTGTTCTCCACCGCATTTCGGGCTGTGGTGGAATCGTCGGCGACAACGACCTTCTTACTCTCGCGCTCCACGCCAAGATCGTTGGCGATCACGCTGCCGACCGACTCTCCCAGAGCGACCTGCTCGGCAATCATTTCGAAATCGAGCATCAGCACGAGTCGCCCGTCAATCTGACTGACGGCCGTCACCGGCGCCTTCGATTGAGCGATGATCGCCGGCGACGCCAACACCTGCGTCCAGCTGATACGGTGGATCCGTTCGACGACGTCGACAAGGAAGCCGATTTGATGCTGGTTGAATTCGGTGAGAATGACGACGGCTTCTTCCGGAGCGCACGACGGCGGCTCGTTCAGGTGCTGGTGCAGCGACAGGCAGGGAATTACCGAGTCGCGCAGCCGGAAGCAGCCGCAGATCGAAGGATGCGAGTCGGGGAGGGCGGTGGTGCGCGGCGAGGTCAGCACCTCGCGGACCTTGGCCACGTTGATGCCGAGCGTGAATCCGCCGACGCGAAAGACGAGCACTTCGACTTCGTTCGTCCCGCTCTGCAGCAGAATGGCGTTTTCAGAGGGGAGGGAGTGGGACCAATTCATTTCGCACCTCCGGCGGAGACCGCCGTTTCATGAATCAAGATCGGCTTCTCGCCGAACAACGTCGCCAGGGCGCGTTGTGCGCGATCCTTGGCGAATGGCTTCACGATGAAATCGGCGGCGCCGAGCTTGAGCGCCTCTTGGAGCACGTCGGTCTGGTCGATCGCGCTGACGACCAGAATCTTCGCCCGCGGATCGAGAGCCCGAACGCCGCGGAGGGCGTGCAGGCCGTCGTACTCCGGCATCACCAAGTCGAGCGTCATCGCATCGGGGCGCAGCTCGTGATACTTCTCGATCGCCTGCTGGCCGTTCACGGCCTCGCCGACGACAGTCCAGCCGGCTTCGATCGCCAGATCCTTGATCATCTCGCGGACGATCATTGAATCGTCGGTCACCAGCAACGTATGGCTCATGATTTCATTCCTCGATCTAACTCGCAGCGCAACGGCGCTACAGCGTTGCACTCGCTTCGCCCGCCGTTTCGACGACGACGGCGAACGATTCGCAGTCAAAGGTGATGCGGCGACCTTTGGAGCCGCCTAGGTGTTCCGCCACGATTCTGACGTTCGCCGCTTGCAGCGTTTGCCGCGTCGCGTCGATGTTCTGTTGGCCGATCTGGAACGGGCCGTTGGAGGCGAACATCGTCGCCCCGCCAGTCAGTTTGCACGTCAACCGCCGCGGGTCGGCGCCGCGCGATTTGAGTTCGTTGAGCATCCAAACGATCGCCGTGTCGACGAACTTCCCCGGCAGTCCCGGTCGGCCGGCCGAGGTCGGCAACACGATGTGAGCAAGCGTGCCGAGTTTGCGTTTCTCGTCGTATAGCGCCACGCCGACGCACGACCCGAGAACGGCGCTGGCCCGTTCCTCGCCGATCAACACGGCGATCTGGCCCATGCCGACCATGGTTTCGGGGCGTCGAATTGTGAGCGTGGCGGACATTTTTGATTGGGTCTCTGCTCTGTTGCGTTTCTTTTCTTGACGTCAGTTGTCAGTGGTCCGTGGTCAGTTACTGGGAAGACGGTAGTTGGATAATTGTTTCGCAACTGACAACTGACAACTGACGACGGACCACTGACATTCTTCAAAGCCCTTCTGCAGTCTCTCGAAGTAGCTCCAATAATTCTGGCGACGGAACGAAAATTAAGTTCCACTCCACTCGCTGCCCCAGTCGCGAAAATCTTGTGCGACACAAGAGGACGCGATCTTCGGTCATCGCTTGCGACATTACCGCCTGCTGGACGACGCTCATCGCGTAATCTTCCGTCACTAGCGGCGGCGACGGCCAGAAGCGGCGGCCAGTCAGCGCGGTCATCGCGTTGAGGTAAGCCGAACCGAGGATGTTTCCCGTTTCTTGCAAGGCGGAAATCTCAAGTTCGCTCCAAGCCGACGTCGCGTCGATGTCGCGACCAAGCAGCGACTCGATCAAGCGGCAGGCGTTGACGCGATCGAACGTGAGGATCAGTTGCCCTCCTAGATCGCCGCCGACGGCCAGCATGACCAGGGTCGATAGCTCATCGGTCAGGTCGAGCGTCACTGCAACCTCTTCGACCGCGGCTTCGCGGACCTCGTCGAGCGCGAGCGTTACTTCGCCGTGAGTCCAGGCGCTCATCGCGGACGAGGCTTTTTCGATCGCCGGTGCGAAGACCTGCTCCCAGGCCCGTTTCGCATGCGCGTTGTTGATGACGTTCGCGGTCACGATTCTCTTCCTGCCGTTTCTTTGGGTAAATCTCAGTTAGACGCTGAGTGCTTCTTCCGCTTCGAGTGCCCGCTGCCCCTGCTGAGACATGGCCAGGAGCGAGCCGACGTCGAGGATGAGCGAGACGCGACCATCGCCCAGGATGCTCGCCCCCGCCACGCCGCCGACGTTCTCGAAGTTCTCTTCCAGTGATTTGATGACGACGTCTTGCTCGCCGAGAAGCGCGTCGACGCGCAACCCTAGCTCGCTCCCTTCGACGCCGACGATCACCAATGTTTGATCGTCGCTGGTCGACTGCTCGGCAGCGCCCAGTTCGCTCGGCGCCGGCTGGTTCCAGACGAAGACTTCATTTAGTTCGATGACGGAAATCACGCGATCGCGGACCCGCGCAGTCCGTTGACCGTGGACGGTGCCGACCTCGCTGGCGCCAACGCGGACGATCTCGACGACCGATTCGACCGGGATCGCGAAGACGTCGCCGTCGATGACGGTCAACAAGCTCGGCAAGATCGCCATCGTCAGCGGCAGTTTGATTTCGAACGTCGTGCCCTTGCCAGGCTCGCTGCGTAGCTCGATGGCGCCGTTGAGCCCTTCGACTTTCGAGAGGACGATGTCCATCCCCATGCCGCGGCCCGAAACTTCCGTCACCTTCTCCGCGGTGCTGAAACCAGGGTTCCAAATCAATTGGTAAATCTGCTGCGGCGTCATCCGCTCGGCGTCGCTTTCCTTTACCAATCCTTTGGCAATACCCTTCGCGAGGATGCGTTCGGCGTCGAGGCCTTTGCCGTCGTCGGTGATCTGAATGACGATGCGATTGCCGCGGTGGAAGGCGTTGAGGGTGATCGTCCCTTGCGGGTTCTTGCCAGCGGCGATCCGCGCCTCGAGGCTCTCGATGCCGTGGTCGGCCGAGTTGCGAATCAAGTGAATTAGCGGATCGCCGAGTTCGTCGATCATCCGCTTGTCGAGCTCCGTCGACTCGCCCATAATCACGAGCTCGATCTGCTTGTTGCTCGTGCGGGTAAGGTCGCGGACGACCCGCTTGAACCGCATAAACAGCGGCCCGATCGGCACCATGCGGGTGTCCATCACCGTGTTCTGGATGCCGTCGGAGACGCGATCGAGTTGGTGAACCGCTTCCGACAGATCGTTAAGAGCCGTCCGCATTTGCGTTAACTGGCCCAAGTCATGCTGCAGCGACTCAAGATCGTCGCGCATCTGGCTGGCGATCATTCGCAGTTCGTCGATCTCGGGCGAGGTCTGCGAGCCGTAGTACTCGTCAAAGCCGCTAGTCAACCGCAATGCCGAGCGATGAGCCGAGGCGACTGTGTTCAGCGTCGACTTGATCGTCGAGAAGCCTTTGAGCTTGGCGCCAATCTGCCCGAAGCGAGCGCGATTAATCACCAACTGGCCCGCCAGGTTCATCAGTTGATCGAGGCGGTCGATATCGACGCGGAGCGTTTCAACTGGCTTCGACTTGCCGCTGGAGCGAGACTCGCCGTCGCCGGCGTCGCTACCGCCTTCGGCCGCGGGGCCACGCGACGGGGTGAGATCTCGCGACGTTACGACGGCGTCATCGCTGGAGCGGTCGGTTTCGACGGCGAAGGCGGTCGTTTCGCAAGCCTTCGCCAAGTCGATGACGGCGGCCAGCTTCACTTCGGTGACGCCGTCGACGGTCAGCGTGCGGCGCATCTCTTCGAGTGACTCGGTCGTCGACAGGCCGAACGTTAGGCAAGCCACGCCGTTCATCCGCACCATGTCGGCTTCGTCGGGATGGCAGTAGCAGAATGAGCCAAGGCTGCGGAGTCGATCGACGAGCAGAATGGCCTTCAGTTCGCTCAGCGGCAAATCGCTTTCGAATTTCACATGGCCCACGAAGCCCTGACCGTTGCGTGGGAAGGCCGCGCGTGCCAGCGGCAAATGGGCGTCGCCGCATTCGTTGCACGGGGCGAGCGTGATCTCGCACGCGGCGCCGTCGGCGTAGCCTGCTCCGCCGCTTGACATGAGGAGTTGATAGGCGCTGCTCAACCAATCAGTCGCAACGCCCGTCCGCAGGCCGCCGGTGAACGCGCGAATCGCATCCGCGCAGCGGAGCATCGCATCGACCGATTCGCCTGGCACGGGGCGTTGCTGACGGCGGCAGTCTTGAACGATGTCCTCCATGCGGTGGGCAAGCCGCGCCACGCGATGGAGTCCGATCGAAGACGCCGAGCCTTTGATGCGATGGCAATTGACCAGCAGCATCTCGTTCGCGGCAACGTCTGGCCCGCCGACGAGAACCTCCGACAAATCGTCAAGCGTCAGTTCGCTCTCATCGAGGAAGATCGCCAGGTACTTCGGCGGAATATCTTCGTCGTCACGAACGTCGGCAAGCGGATCATCGCTGTTGTCAATGACCGGCAGCGTCGCGACTTGCGTCACGCTCACGCGAGCGACGCCTCCGTCGATTTCAATCTCGCCTTCGGTGACGACGACGCTGGTCGCCTCAGCCGCCTCGGCCATGCCTTGGGCGAAGCGACGCTCGATTTCCGCGGCGGATGCGAGTTCCTTGAGCACGCCTTCGCGGGCCAGCAGACGTTCGATCGATTCAATCACTTCCTGCGAATCGCCGCCGTCCTCTTCCTCGGCGCGGAGCGCTTCGATCATCCCTTCGAGCCGATCGACCGCTTTAAAGAAGACGTCGACTGTCTCGGCCGTTACCGTCAGTTCGGAATTACGGGCCGCATCGAGCAGATTCTCCATGCGGTGGGTGAGGCCGTTCACGTTGTCGAGCCGCAGCATGCCCGACAGCCCTTTGAGGCTGTGGGCCGCGCGGAACATCTCGTTGAGCAGGTCGGGGCAGGGGTAGGCGGGCCGCGACGCATCGGGGATTTGCGTGAACTCATCCAGCTGCAACAGCCGCGCGTTGAGCGTCTGCAACAGCTCGGTCGACTCGTCGAGGAAGTCACCGAGGATCTCGTCCATCATTTGATCGTTGTTGCTCATATCGCTCGCCGTGATTGCGGTTCGCTCGTCTTGTTCGCGTTACTTCGATCCCGGCCACCGGTGCAACCAGCCGCAAGTCGATTCAAATTCGCCGACCAACTCCGACACTCCCTCGGCGGCGCCGGTGATCAGGTACCCGCCTGGCCGCAGCACTCGCTTGATCTGCGACAGCACGCGCTTCTTCGATTCGGCGTCGAAGTAAATCAGCACGTTCTTGAGCACCACGAGGTCGAACGGCATTTCTTTGAGCGGCTCAAGCAGATTGTGCGTCTCAAATCGCAGCATCTTTCGGTAAGCAGCCTTCATCGTGGCACACGCTCCGCCTGTGCCCGCCTCGAAAAAACGCTGCCGGTAGGCTTTGGGAACGAGCCGCATCGCACGCTCGCTGAACGCGCCGAGTCGAGCCTGAGCAACAGCCCCGGCGCCGACGTCGGTGCCGAGAATCTCGACCTGCCACGCCGGCGCCGCGGGAAGGCGATCCATCAGGCAGCAGGCGATGGTCGTCGCTTCGTCGCCGGTGCTGCACGCTGCCGACCAAACTCGCAGGGCAGGGCGGCGCTTGCCCGCCTTTTGCTCAGCGATCATTTCGGGCACAAATTTGTCACGCAGCCAGTTCCAATGGTTCTCGTCGCGAAACAGATACGTTTCGTGAGTCGTCACTTCCTGCAGAAACGCTTCCCACTCGGGATCGCTCGTTGGCGCACTCTTCAACAGCTTGAAGTAGTCGTCGTACGAAGCGAGCCCCCGCGCCCGCAGCCGACGCCGCAACCGGTTCGACAGCAGCGTCGTCTTTTGAGGCGAGATCGTGACGCCGATCTTTTCGTAGATCAGCTTCGCGTAGTTTTCCAGCTGCTTGGGCGTTACGTCGACGACCGTCGACAACGTCGGCGGAGCTGGGTTGGCGGGGGTCGAAAGCATTATTAAATTCCAGAGGAAGGTTTCGAGCGGCGAGTCGTGAGTAGCGAGCAAAGGTCCAACCTTTGCCCGCTGCTCAGATGTTCTCGCAACTCGTTACTCGGAACTCGCTACTAGTTCACCTTGAAGCCCGAGACAAGCTCGCGAAGCGAAGCGGCTTGGGCGCCGAGTTCTTCGCTGCTCGAAGCCATCTCTTCGCTCCCGGCGGCCGATTGCTCAGTCACCTGCGAGATCATCTGAATCGCCTTCGAGACTTCGACGGCGCTCTGAGCTTGCTCAACGGCGGCCGTCGCAATCTCGGTGATCTTCTTGGCGGTCGACTCGGCGCTATCGATGATCTTGGCCAAGGCCTCGCCGGTCTGAGCACTCAGCGTGGCGCCTTCGCTCACCCGTTGGGTCGATTCCTTGATCAAGGCCGAAATCTCCTTGGCGGCTTCGCTCGAACGCTCGGCCAGCTTGCGGACTTCGTCGGCGACGACCGCGAACCCAAGGCCATGTTCGCCGGCACGGGCCGCTTCGATCGCAGCGTTGAGAGCGAGCAAGTTCGTTTGACTGGCGATTTCCGAGATCACCTGGATGATCTCAGAGATCTGCGTCGAGGAGGTCTTGATCCGCTCCATCGCTTCGACGCTCTTGCGAACCGCGGCGCCGCCGTCGCCGGCGAGAGCGCTCGTTTGCTGAGCGACGCCGCTGGCGCCGGTCGCGTTCTCCTTCACTGCTTCAATGCTGCGGGTCAGCTCTTCGATCGTCGCACTCATCTCCTCGACCGAGGCGCTTTGCGTTTGGGCGCCGTGGGCGAGCGTTTGAGCACTTTCCGACACGACGCGGGCGCCTTCGGTGAACTGAGCGGCGCCTTCGATCACCTGGGTGATCACGCCCCGCAGGTCGGTTGTCATCTTCCGCAATCCGTTGGCGAGTTCGCCGACGGCGTCGTTGCCATCCACGGTCAGCGGCTTCGTCAGGTCGCCCTGCGAGGCGGCATTCACGACGACGAGGATCTCGTCGACCTTGCGGCGGAGCTCGGCCTGGACTTCGCGTTCGCGCTGCTCTTGCTCCTTCTGGGCTTCCTGCAAGCGAATTTGCTCGGTGATGTCCGAGGCGTACTTCACGACCTTGTAGGGCTTGCCTTCGGCGTTCAGCAGCGCGCTGTAACGGGCTTGGATCCAAACTTCCTTACCGTTCTTGCCGAAGCGTTGATACTGCCCAGCGTCCGACTCGCCGCGGTTCAGCTTCTCCCAAAATTGCGAGTACTCGACCGTACGCGCGTAGTTCGGATCGACGAACATCCGGTGATGCTTGCCCTTGATTTCGTCGAGGCTGTAGCCGACTGCCTTCAAGAAGTTGTCGTTGGCGGTGACGATCGTTCCGTCCAACTGGAATTCAATCACCGCTTGAGCCGCGCTGATCGCCGCGATCTGGTTGGTGTAGTCGAGGCTTCGCTCTTCCATGGCGAGCTTTTCGGTCACCACTTCCCACGTCACCATCGGACCGAGGTACTCGCCTGCCTCATCGTAGATCGGCGACACGAGCAGGTCGGCCTTCTCCGGGCCGATTGCGATCACGGCACGGTGCGGCAGGTTGCGGTCGGTGCTGAGAATCCGGCGTTGGTGTTCCGGCTGCTTGTGGAAGACGTCGACCGATTGGCCGACCACTTCTTCTGCTCGCACCGGCAAGTACTTTTCAATCGTCTTAAGCGTCTTCAGGCTCGCCGGGTTGGCATAGATGATCTTCAGATCGCGGTCGGCGAGGAGGATGTTGATCGGCGAGTTCTCGGCCATCGCGCGGTTGAGCGTAAGTTGTTCGCGCAGAGCTTCGATCGAGTTCGAGGCGTTGGCCTTCGTTGACTTCGAGGCGACCGGTTTCCCGTTGCGGAGGGCTTTGGCAGTAGCGACCATGTGAGTTTCCTGGATTTGGTTGGTTGAGCTTTTTGTAAAAGCCCCTGAAGGGGCGGAGTATTGCAGCCAAGGACGCCTGCCCCAGGATGCGATCTTTTCAGCCCTGCGAGGCGAGCTAGGCAGCAGTCGACGTCGCGGCGGTGACTTCCGAGAGCAAGCGGTCGACGTCGAGCAAGATCAATAGCCGCTTCTCAAGCTTCGCCAAGCCGGTCAAATAGTCGCGGCCGAGACCCGAGACGGTCGGCGGGGGAGGCGCCATCTGTTCTCGGGAAATCCGCAGCACCTCGCTTACTGCGTCGACGATGATACCCGTCGTTTTGTCGCCGACGTTCATCACCATGATCCGCGTTTCATCGGTCGCCGCTTCTTCGGGCATGCCGAATCGCAGACGCAGGTCGACGATCGGGATGACGGTGCTTCGCAAGTTGATCAGTCCTTTGATGTAAGGAGACGTCTGCGGCACGCGCGTGATTTCTCCCACCAGGATGATTTCCTGCACCTTGGTGATTTCGATTCCGTACTCTTCGTTCGCCAATCTGAAGCTGACGACCTGAATCGTCCCCGCATCCGCCTGCCGTTGGCTTTGCGGCGCAAGTTTGACTTCGCTGTTCGACATGTTTCGCCCCTGTGTTGGTTGGTTGCCTGCGTCAATGGCCAGCAACCGCCGTTCGATGATCGCGCACATCCTTCGCCTCGCCGGCTAGTCGGCGTCTGCGGTTTCCGTGCGCTGCGGCAAAACGTCGAAGCGTGCATCGACTTCTCGCTTGCCTGTCGAAACATAAGGCTCACATTGCTAACGGAATCCCGAATGCACCCCTGATATTTAATTTGTGGGTTCCCGTGCGCCTGGGATCGCAGCCAACGCTCCTCCGCATAGCTGATACAAGACGCCGGTCGCTGCGTTCGGCTCGCGGAGTTGTGCATCGCGCCGCGTGCGCGATCGCGCACGAATTCCGACAGGACTCGCCTAAATACCGCGCGAGTGCGGAATTCGGCACGCTAGTTTTGTAGTAAGCCGTGGTGCGAACGCCCCAGCGAGACCTAAACCGCCGCCTCGTCGTCCCGCAGACGGACTTGTGCGTCCGGCAACACACTCAATGAAACGCCCCGCGTTCATGCAGTCATCAGCTCAAATTTTCCCTTTCACCCGCGGATGGTCGCTGTGAAACAGTTGCTCGGGGCGTTCCGCCCTTGGCGACGAATGCCGAGGCAGCAGCCACTTAGACGGACCGTTAATTCCGCGCTAGCCGCCAAGCCAAGCCCGCAAATACGCGAGGGCGATCGCAGCGGTCACGCGGTTCGCCGTAGTCGAATCCCACCAGTCCTCTAGCAGAAACTTGGCTGGACATTTTTCTACCGCATGCGATCATCAGACTCAGCAGCACCCCGGCGGGTTCAAACGGCTCGCCGCGGCTTTTCTCACGCTTCTACCAGTTCGACACGGAAGACCGGCGCCGCCCTATGGCCGTTGAACCATTGGTTTGCATCATCGACGACGACGCAGAGTTCGCGAATTCACTCGCGGTTTTAGTTCAATCGATGGGCGTTCGTGCGCAGACGTTTCCCTCCGCCGACGCTTACGTCGAGCAGTTCGATCCGCTAATTCCCGGCTGCTTGATCCTCGACGTCCGCATGCAACGGACGAGCGGCCTAGCACTCCAAGAGCGGCTAGCCAGCCTGCCGTTGAGCCCTCCGGTCATCATCATGACCGGCCATGCCGAGGTTCCCACGGCACTGCGGGCCATGCGGATGGGCGCTGTCGATTTCCTGCAGAAGACCTTCCAGGAGTCGGAACTGTATGACGCGATCCAACGGGCCTTAGAGCAGGACTCCCGCACCCGCGCTGCGTATTTCCGCAAGGAAGCCATCGATCGGCGGTTCGCACAACTCACGGCGGCCGAGCGTGCGGTTCTCGATCAGGTGCTGCAAGGCGAAGCGAATAAGTCGATCGCCGCCAATCTGGGGGTAAGTCGCCGGACGGTGGAGGACCGGCGCGCCCGGATCATGATGAAGTTGGAGGTCGACACGCTTGCCGACTTGGTGCGCATCTCCCTAGAGGCCGGCTCGCACATCTGAAGTAGGGCGCTTGCCGCCGTGGACGCGAATCACCGGAAAGCCCTGCGTTTTTTGAGCGTCTTCGCTAGGTCTTCGAACCGCTGCGTTGCATTCGCCGGCGGCAAGTGGAAAAACACGTCCCACCCGTGGAGATGGCTATTCCTTTTCCCAACCTCCGCCGTCTACCATGGCGGCATTGATCCGTCGGAAAAGGGAGAGCGAAGGCTCCCGCATGCCGATGTCACGACGCGCCCCGGCGACGGGCGCCCGGGCGCATGCGCGTGAGCATTCACTCTGCTCTTCTCCACTGTCTATAGAATCGAAGCTCTCGCGGGCCGACCTCGCGAGGTCGTTTCACGCCGCCAGCGCCGCATGGCGTTCAGCATTCACAGGACATCGTTGGTGGATTTTCAGCCTGCCGCTCACATTGTCGATAGCAACGATGATTCACGTCACTCGTTGCAGAAGCTCGTTGCCTCGATGGGTTTCGTCGCCGTGACGTTCGCGTCGCCCGCGGAATTTCTCGAAGGAGCGGCGCAAGGGCGACGCGGCTGCCTGATTCTGTCGCTGCCCGCGCCTGCGTACACTGGCCTCGGCGTACTGGAGCAGTTGGCGACGCTACCCGACGCGTTGCCGATTATCGTCGTCACCGATTGCAATTCTGTGCCGCCCGCGGTTCGGGCGGTGCAGCTTGGCGTTGCGGCCTACCTGCAGCGGCACTGTTTCTCGGAAACGTCGTTGTGGGAAGCGATCCACGCCGCCTTTGCTCGCGACGCGGTGCAACGCGCCGCCTACGAACGCCGCCAAGCGCTGCTCGCGCGGTATAGCGAACTAAGCCTGCGCGAGCGGCATATCCTGGAACTGATCATCCAGGGATGCGATCACAAGCAGATCGCCGACGATCTGAACGTCAGCCGGCGCACCGTCGAAAACCGCCGCTCGAAGATCATGTCGAAGCTTGGCGCCGATACGTTCCCTCAGCTGATCGCCATCTCGATCGAACTCGGCATCTCAGCGGACAGAAAGCCAGGAAGCTGAGAAGTGCAACCGCAGATGAACGCAGCCAAGGAGTAGCGGTAAGGGACGACTTCCCTTGGCTTTATCCCTATCTGCGTTTATCTAAATTCATCGGCGGTTCCAAATCGCGAGTCGCTATAACGTGACGCCGCACAGGTTCACGCGGATTCCGAGGGCGAGGGCCATCGCCGCTTTCGCCTGCAGCGTTTGATCAGCCGCCAAGGCTTCGTCGCTGTAAACAACCTGGATGTGATTCGACTGGTGCTTTGCCATCAGTTGATCGCGACTCACGCCATGCAGCTGGGCGTGCATGATCGGCCACTGGTAGGTCGTGGCTTGCCAACGACGTTCGGTTTCTTCGTCAGGCAATGCGACGACTGTGCCGCGGCCGAGGTCCATGTGGAGCGCATCGTCAGCAACGTAAATCCGCGACCAGACGATTTCGCCCGGCCGTGAGACCCCGCGGAGCGTGCTGCCGCCGCTGGGGAAGTACATCGCCGGCTGGCGGAACCCTTCGGCGCCGGCCCAGCCATCGATGAAGTGCGCCGGCGGCGCGGCGCCGCTGATGAGCAGCACCCAGACGTAGCCGTCGACCGTGCCGCTGCGATCGACGTCGCCCCAGCGAATGTCGTGGAGCGTGCTTTCGACTGGTTGGCCAAGCGCGCGCTGCACGCGGTAGGTGATGAGGCCGTCGAGCCCGGCGCACTCGTCGACCTCGTTGAAGTGGACGACCGGTTCGCCTGCGAATAGTTCGCGGCTGCCGTCGCGACTGCGCACCGGCGGCCGATCGGCGTTGTTGAGCATCCCCTCGACGAGGTCGCTCGCGGGCAACAAATCCTTCAACCCCTGCTGATATTGGATGCCGATGAGGCTGCAGCCAAAATCGTCGGCGAGTCGGACCGCCGCGACATACATCCGGCACTGGCGGAAGACTTGCTCTTGGGTCAATTCGGAAGCGCCATCGACGCCGAAATGGAACCGCATGCCGCGCTCGCGGATCCAGTCGTAGACCGCCTTTGCGTCGACCGGTGCGACTTGGAGGGATTCATAGTAGAGGGCCGACTGGCTGAGGCGTTCCTTGAACACTCCAGTGCGGTGAAGGAGATGATCGGGAATGATCGCGTTGAACATCCCCATGCAGCCTTCGTCGAACACTCCCATAATCGCTTTGTCGCGCTGGAGTTCCTCGGCGAGACCGCGTCCCGCATCGGCGGCGTCGCTCTTCAGACCGGCCGCTAGCAGCGGGTGGACGTGGTCAACTCGGTGGTCGCATCGTCCAGTCTCCAGCCACGACTTCAGGCGACTGGTAAAATAGTCGTCGGTGAAGTCTTCGCTCCAGAGCGTCGAGTACCGCACGCCCGCCTTCGTGAGCGAGGCGTTGAGGTTGAGCATCCCGACGAGCCCGGGCCATTGGCCCGACCAATTCGCCACGGTGAGGATTGGCCCGCGATGGGTCGTCAGGCCGGCGAGGACGTGATGCGAGTATTGCCACACCGCCTCGGCGACGATGAGAGGCGCGTCGGGGGGAATTGAGCGGAACGTTTCCATCCCTTCGCGTTGGCTGGCGAGAAAGCCATGGCCTTCCGTCTCCTTGTAAGGGTGAGCCCGCCGCAGCGTGTAGCCGAGCGCTGCGACGGCCTGGCCGAGTCGCTCTTCCATCTCGTGCTGAGCGGCCCAGCAGTTTTGATTAGCGGAGAGTCGTTGGTCGCCGCTGGCCAACAGCAGCACTTCGCGAGAAGCCATGGTCGATGATCGCTGAGGAGACAGTGTCCATTAAGAACGGACATTGTAGCGATTGCCTCGCAACCTCGCACGGACCGGAGCAGCGACGACGATGGCTAAGCCCAACAGCACCATTCCGCCCGGTTCGGGAACGCCAGCCGTTGGCGAGGCTGCGAGATTTGCGACGGCGCCGAATTGCTCTCGCCAAATTTGCAGGTCTTCGCCGTTAACTCGGCCGTCGCCGTTGGCGTCGCCGTCACTAGGCTCTGCACCGCTCGCGATATTCGCGCCGCGCTGCCAGACAAGAAAGTCGGCGCCGTCGACGACGCCGTCGAGGTTAAAGTCAGCAGAAATCGCCGCGACCAGTTCGAGCGTGAGGCTGTTCTCGGCGGTCACAAGGTTCCACGCGAGTCCGTCGACGCTCGGCAGCTCTAGTTGATCGAAGCCGCCCGCCACGCCGCCAATGGCAGTGGCGATGATGAACTCGTCGCCAGCCGTCGGAACGTACGTCGAACTAGCGGCGAAAGCGACGTGCAGTTTGGCGTCGGGGACGATTGTCAGCGTCCCCATCGCGGCAAGTGTATCGAACGCCGTCGTCGTCTCGATCTCAATGCGCAGTTCGCCGCCGGTCTCGATCGCGACATCGCCCGCGTGCAATGGTGCAAAGTCCGCCGCAGTTCCCGGCGCGAGCGTTCCCGAGATAGCCAGCGGCCCGGCGATCTGCCCCGTACCGCTCAGCGTGGCGCCCGCCGCGACGCTCACGCTACCCGCGCCGGTGGCGCCGGTCACTTCCAGCGCGCCGGCGTCGACAAGCGTCGTCCCTTGGTACAGATTTCCTTTGCGAAGTTCCCAGCGGCCGTTGCCGCGCTTTGTCAGGCCGCCCGTGCCGTTCAGTTGCTTGTTCAACACGCCGTTGCCACTGCCGGAAAGCGTAAGCCGCCCGCCTTCGAACGAGACTAAGTCGGCGGCGCCAGAGTCGTTCCACTCGAACGTCGCATTCGCCTCCACCGTCGCGCCGCCCGCGAGGATCGTGAGCGATCGCGTCGATTGCGAATTCTCGGTGATCGCGAGTGTGCCGTCGTTGATGAAGATTGAACTCGAACCATTCGGCAAGAATCCCAGCGCCGCGCCTGCTACGCCGTTGTCGTTGAGGTTGCGCAACTCAAGCCGCGAGCCGCCGCTAATCCTCACGGCCGTGCCGCGCTGCACAGTGTTCTCCTGGTAGAGCCGTCCCGTGACTTGCACGTTGGCGCCATTCTCCAACCGCGTATCCCGCTGCGAGCTGGCGTTGCCGGCAAACACGGTTTGCCCGGCTCCGGTGAAGAGGACAATGCCGCCGGTCGACGAGTCGCCGTTTGGTCGGGCTTGGCCGATGAGGTCGCCCTGCAGCCGCAATGGCGCCGCGCCGTTGTGGCGGATTTCCAGATTCGACCAGACGTCGAGCCGACTGTTGATGAAATGGCCCGCCGAGCCACCATCCACCGCGAGCAACGACCAACCGTCGGGAGCATCGGCGAACATGAGACTCTCGACGGCGCCCCCCGCTTCGCCTAGCACATAGGCCGTCGCGCCATCGAGATGAATCTCGCCGACAGTGCGGCTACCGCTCCAGGTGACGAGCATCCGCCGCGCAGCTGTCGTCCCGAAGGAAGCCCGCTGGCGTTCGTAGCGAGCGCGGCCATTCGACCAATTGGCGTCGGCGTCCCACGCGCCCGTCGTGCCCGTCGCGAGCGTCCAAGCCGTGTTCGGAACGCTCGCCGGCTTCTGCCACACGCGAAACCAATCGGCTTGCGTTACGTCGCTCGAACCGGCCGCCCACTGCGCGAGCGACGGGGCGCCGGGCCAGCCGTCGACCGCGTAATTAAGGATCGTGTACATGTTCTGAAACGACGCTTGATTCGACGCCGTCTTCACCAGCACGCCGTCGAAGTAGTACTTCAGCTGCGTGCTAGTCCACTCGAGCCCGTAGGTGTGGAACGCGGCGCCGAGATCGACGTTGCGGTCGATCCACTGACCGTTCGACGCGTTCCCCGAGCTGGTCGACCAATGGCTGTTCGCGTAGTACTGATCGTTGATCGTTTCATTGGTGAACAGCACGTATTCCATGATGTCGATCTCCGGCGGCCAGCCGGCGTCGAGCATCCAGAAGGCGGGCCACGAACCGCGTTTGCTCGGCATCTTGATCCGCATCTCGGCGTAGCCGTAAGTGTAGCGGAAGTCGTTGTGCGAACTGATGACGCCGGAGCTAAACCCCTTGCCACCCGTCGCCTCGCGCGTCGCGGTGAGGCTGAGGACCCCGCCTGATTGAGTCACGTTCGAGTCGAGCATGTAAGCGTCGTGGTTGTGCGTACGGCCCCAGGCGTAGTCGGTGTCCCACTTCACCGGATCGACCGTCGCCGTCGAGAACTCGTCTGCATGGATGAGATGCCAGCCGGCGCCGGGCGGATCGGCCTGCGTCGCATCCATCTTCGCAACGCACGTCGCCATCGCGATGAGTAACGTGGTGAGCAAAGTGCAACGCAACGCCTTAAGTCTGCTAAAACGACGACGGCGGCCGAAGCAGGCCAATGCAACGGCAAGCAACGCTGCGCCGCTCGGTTCAGGCACGCTCGCCAAGAATGCAGCGAACGCTCCTTCGCCATGCACGAGATTGAAATCACGTTGGAACATGCGGAAGTCGGCGAAATTGTTGAACCCATCGCCGGTGAGATCGCCGCGGGCGGCACGCTCGGCCAGCGTAAGTCCACTGAGATCCGTCAGGTTGTAGAGTTTGAACCGCTCCCAATCGGCGCCGTTGACGAAGCGATCGTTGTTCAGATCACTGCGCGAGGTGATCGTGCTTACCAACCAGTTCCGATAGGCGGCGACGCGCGTGTAGTGCGAAGCGCCGCCCCATGCCGTCGGGTTGCTGCTCGTCGCTGTCAGCCCCACGATCCGCCACTGATTGGGATCGCTTGCTTGCGTCCCGAAGTTCGTGCCGTAAAAACCGAACATCGGGCCGCCGCTGTCGCCAGGGCCTGCCAATCCTTCGACGAGCCGATTGGTCGACAGCAGCGGCTCGCCGTTCGCAACGATCTGAATCTGCCCGTTGCCGGCGATCGTGCCGGTGTTGTAGGCATGATGAAAGCTCACCGCACTGCTGCTCGTCCCCGCGACCGTACCGCCGGCGTTGGTCGTGTTGATCGTCCCCCACTGGCCGTAGCCGCCGATGTTCAGAATGCGGCCCGGCTCGTCGAAGGTCGAGTTCAACAGGTGCGCCGCAGGCTGCACGCCGGGGACGTTCGCCGAGAGACGCACGAGCGCCATCTCTGAACCGCCGTCGGGCGTGAAGACTTGGCTCCCCGTGTAGATCGTGCCGAGGACGTTGACCGAGATTTGCCCCGCCGGAGCGATCGCCCCGTAGTTGCCGCCGTTCTGCACGACGTGCCGCACGGTGAGGGCCCACTGCGAATCGAGCAACATCGCCGTGCCGCGGGTGTTGTTCGTCCCGTTGTTGATGACGTGGACGTTCTCGAACCAGAGCGGGCGGTTCGTTAGGCCGCCGACCGACGCTGAACCAAACGCTGGATCGGCGTTCCAATAGACTGCCATGACCGTGCGCTCTCCGCTGAGGAGAGCGACAGTCGAGAGCGCTACGAGCAGGAGTGATCGCCAATTCAACATGAAATGATCACCTACTGCCGCAACCGCGCATGCCAACCGGCCAGCACCAGCCCGCCTACCAGCATCGGGGCCGACGCCGGTTCCGGCACGCTCGCCAGCATCGCCGCGAAGGCGCCGGCGCCGTTCAGGAAGTTGTAGTCTGCCTGAAATTGCCGGAAGTCGGCGAAGCCGATGCGGCCGTTGCCGTCGAGATCGCCGCGAGCCGCGCGTTGCGCCGGCGTCAATCCGCTCAGGTCAACGAGGTGATTCGCACGGAACACTGACCAATCCTGCAGGTTGATGGCGCCGTCGCCGTTGAGATCGCTTTTTTCAAACGGCAGGTCGAAGCCGATCGCCGAAATCGGCGTGGCGAAGACCGTGCCATGGTGCGGGTTGCCCGTGTTCGGCAGCTTCGCTTCGGCTGTGCGATTGACCCATGTTTGCAAATCAGTGGAAGTCGCCACGCCGAGGTAGCCAGCGCCGTAGGCGTCGTAGTGCAACTGCCAAGTGTCGCCAACTTTGATGATCGACGGACCTTCGACCGCATTTGGTTCGATTGCCGAGCCAGGCCCAATGATCGGCGCCGCGCCGCGCACATAAGGCCCTTGAGCCTCGTCGCTCGTCGCCAGCCAAACATTCTTGAAACCGTTTAGCTCGTCCTTCACGGCCATCAGGTAGCGATCGTTCGCTTCGTCACGAGCGATCATCCCGTCGATCACCGTTTGACCAGCGTAGTAAAATTCCTTCGGCTGGCTGAACGTATCGAAGTCGGTCGTCGTGAACGAGTAAAGCTTGTGCGGTCCGTTGTTGAGGTTCGACGCCCAGACGACGAGATATTTCTCCTGCTCTTCGTCGTAGTAAAGTTCCGGCGCCCAGGTGTTGGCGACGTTGACGCCGGCGCCCCACACCTCGATTCGCTTCGGCGTCGACCAGGTGACGAGATCGTCTGACGATGAGTAGCCGATCGTCTTCGTCGTAATGCCGGTGGTCCACACCATGTGGAACTTGCCGTCGGGCCCGCGGACGACCGACGGATCGCGCATTTGGTTTTCGCCGGCGGGGAACGCAGGCGCCCGCGGCGGCGTGATGACCGCCTGGTCGTTGTTCAGCGGCGTGAAGTTCAGCCCGTCGGTGCTGAAGCTAAGGAAGACGCCGCTCGATCCGCCGGTCGGCCAGCCCCCTTTGAAGTAGGCGTAAACGTACCCGGTCGGGTCAGCCGCCAGGGCAGGGGAGGCACCGCAAATGAACGCCAACGTCAACAGCGCGCCCGCGAGGGTACGCCGACCAATCGATCGATAGAAAATCATGTTGCCTGCTCTCTGCGAGAAAATGCACAACGCCGGGCCAACGTGGGGAGCTGGCCCGGCGTCTTTCAAACGGTCATGCTATTGCAGCGGAATGCTCAAGATACCGAAGGCGAAGCCGGGGACTTCCCAGTTGCCGTCGAACTCGACGTCGCTCTGCACGTCTTTGATTCGATCGTTGTCGGCGTCGTTCGTCGCGCGGGGATCTTTGCCGGCGACGATCCATTGCGTTGCCGCTTGGCTCGGCTTCAGATCGGCGACGTCGAACTTCAGCTGCGCGGGTTTATTCGAGGGGTTCACGACGCCGATCGCTAGCGTCTTGCCGTCTTCGCTGAGCGCCGCGGCGACGTCGAGATTCTGCTCGCCCGCCTCGTAGTCGACCGCCACCGGTTGCGTACCAAAGTGCTTGCGGTAGAGCATCAGCGGATACGCGGTTGTGTCGAGGAACGCATCGGTTTTTGTCGTCTTAATGCAGCCGATGACGTTCACCGTCTGAGCGTAGTGCGCCATCCGGATGATGTCGGTATTGCGGAAGAACTCGTGGAGGCCCGCGGCGACGCCAAGTGCATCAGCCAAGTCGTACGCGCAGCCAAGTTCGCCGTAGACGTAGTCGTTGTGCCAGTAGTTCCACTCGTCCATCACAATCGGGATCGTGCGATCGGGTAGCAGCCCTTGCCGCTTCTGGATGTCGCGATGGCCGTCGGCCTTTTTCTTCACCTCTTCCTTGAGCATCGCCACATGCTGGGCGACGTCGTCGGGGGTTTTTTCGCCCCACGGCGTCCGGCCGCGGTAGAAATGCTCGGAAATGTAATCCATATGCTCGTGGCAATCCTTGAGCATCCCCTCCGACCACTTGGCGTTGTCCTTCGGATCGAAGTTGCCGACGCCGATCAGTTCGATCGTCGGATCAGCCTTGAGCATCGCCTTCGCGACGAGATTGTGCTTCTGGGCGTACTGTGGCAGGGCCATGTAACCGAGCTGCCAGTTGCCGAACATCTCGTTGCCGACGCACCAATACTTCACGCCGTAGGGTTCGACGCGGCCGTTCTTCACGCGCCACTCGCCGCCGATCGTGTCGGCGGCGCCGTTGCAGTAGTCGACTTCTTGAGCGGCGGAGTAATCGTCGCCAAAGCCGGTGTTCACAGCGATCAGCGGCTCGGCGCCAACCTCTTGGCAGAAGACGAGGAACTCGTCGAGACCGACGTCGTTGTGCTCGACGCCTGTCCAGGCCGGATTCTTACGTGGCGGACGACGATCGCGATCGCCGATGCCGTCGCGCCAGTCGTACCCGCTCACGAAGTTGCCGCCCGGCCAGCGATACATGGGGGCGTCAAGTTCTTTCAGCAGCGCGAGCGTGTCGGCCCGCATTCCCTTCACGTTGTCGGCCGGCATCAGCGAAATCGTGCCGACGAGGACGTTCCCTTCACCGACGGCGTTGAGTTCGAGATTCGCGTGATCAGTCGTCGCATCAGCGGTGAACTCGAAGGGATACTTTTGATAGTCGCCGGTCAGCTTGGCAATTTTGTGCGCGGTCGGCTTGGCGTCGTCGCTCGTCTTGAGCACCACTTCCACGGCAGCCGGCTTGTCGCCTGCCGATTTTAGCCACGCGTAGCCGATGTACTTCTTCCCCTGCACCACGCCGAGATCGCGCTGGCGAATGCCGTGTCCCGCGGCGATTTGCGGCGTCTGCTCGCCGACGAACGGCTTTTCTTTCGTCATCGCGACGCCATCGGCGGAGCCGATGATTTGCCACGGCGAGGCGCCGACGACGGGAAACTCGGTCTTCTCCAGCGACTTGTAGGGAGCGTAGTTCTCGGTGATCGGGAAGTAAAACTTGCGGTCTTCGAGCATCTCGGCCCAGATGCCGCCGTAAATGCAGCGGCCGAGGTGCTCGATGAATTGAGCGTAGATGAAGGGATTGATATCGGGACGGCGCTCAGCGGCGTTGATCTTCACCGTTGTCGCAGTCTTAGGCGCTGACGCTGCGGGTTCAGACACGGCATCGGCGGCATCGAGCCGTGCGATAGGCGAGGAACAAAGAATCGCCGCCACGGCGAACGCGAAGGCGGGTGAGGTTCTCATGGCGTATCTCTAGATGGGAGAAAGAGGTAGTTGGTCGACTAAGTACTACTGTGGATTGGATGCGCCTGTCGATTCGCGGCGGACGGTGCGGATGCCGAACACGCCGCCGGCGTAGTTGCCGGGCTTCGCGGCGAAGCGGACGTTGACGCTCTGTTTGCCCGCGGTCAGTTTCTGCGGCAGTTTGTACGTTTGATCCCAGAACCGTTCGGGCCGATCTTGATGGAGCGATTGCGTGGCGACACGCTCGCCGTCGACGAGCACGTCGAACTCCCGCGGCCCAGACTCGCTGCCCCAGTAGGTGGCGACGAGATTGGTCGCTGCGTCGGGCGACACCGCCATGTCGAATGCGAACCAGCCGCCATCGACGGCGTGCCGCAGCTTGCGGCCGTTGAATTCGTGCGGCGTCGACTTTTCACCGGTGAGTTGATGATCGCGTTCGGCCTGCATCTCGCCGATCGCGAACTGGTCGATCGTCCGCGCCTCAAGCTCCTGCAGCCGCGCGTGCTCGGCGGCAATCTCGGCGCGGCGGACTTCCCACTCCGGCGGCGTGAGGCGATCCCAGTAGACAAGGTGGCGATGATCATACGTGTCGTAAAAGGGTTTCAGTAACACATCCTCGGGCTGGCTCGCTTCGTGCGTGCGGAAGCGGAGCGATTGATTTGCACCCTGCACCGTGGCGTTCTCCGCGGCGATCCAATCGCCGGCCGCCTCGCTCGTACTGACGATGATCGGCGTCTCGGGCCGGCTCTCCGCCGTACCCATGTCGCCCGCCAACAAGATCGGACCGTAGAATGCGGCGACGCGATTGGCTCGATCGGGCATTGGCTCACTGCGCAGCGACATCGGCAATCGAAACTCGATCACGTCGCCGTCTTGCCACTCGCGATCAATCGTCGCATAACCGCCGGCGGAAGCGTTCGCTTCCACAGGTTCGCCGTTGAGCGCCACCGCCAACTCGCCTGCCACCCATGGCGGGCGTCGTAGGTTGAGAATGAACCGCTTAGGCTGATCGGCGGCGAATTTCAACCGCACCGTGTCACCGCGAGGAAACTCCGTCTCTTGAGTCACACGCACGCCGGCATCTTGCCAGTCGAGTTCTGCCGCAATGAACTGGTTCACCCACAGCTCGTCGCCGCCGGAGTGAAAATAGATGACGTCGCCGTAGCGGGAATGGTTCTCCATGCCGCTGCCGTTGCAGCAGGTGAAGTCGAGCAGCCCCATGAACTTCTTAAAATCGCCCGAACGGAGCGACACATAATAGCAAACCTGCCCCGTCTCCGGATGTTGTGAAGCAAGGATGTGGTTCCAGAGCGCCCGCTCCATGTAGTCGGCGTACGCCGCCTGTGGCTCGCGGCAGAAGAGGGCCGACGACAGCTTGAGCATGTTGTAGGTGTTGCACGTTTCGCTGGTGGCATGGCCGAGCCGGTCGCTCAACCGACGCGGCGGGCCAAAATGCTCGCTATCGCTGTTGCCGCCGTTGGCGTAGGTGTGATTCTCGGTCACCGTCCGCCAGAAGAAGGGAGCGATCCGCGCAAACCGCTCGTCGCCCGTCAGCTCGTAAATCCGCTCGACGCCAATTGCCTTCGGCACCTGCGTGTTCGCATGCTTGCCGGCGAGTTCGTCGCGTTCCGCAGCGAGCGGGTCGAGCACTTGCGTGTGATAAAACTTCTTCGCTAGGTCGAGGTAAGCCTCGTTGCCGGTGAGCGTGTAAAGTTCGGCCAGCGATTCGTTCATACCGCCGTGCTCGCAGGCGAGCATCTGCTGCCACTGCTCCGGCGTGAGCTTGGCGGTAACGTGACCCGCCCAATCGGCTAAGCCGCAAGCGACTTGCAATGCTTGCTCGTTGCCGCAGTAGCGGTGGGCGTCGATCAGGCCGGCGAATAGTTTGTGGAGGTTATACCAGGGAACCCACGAACCATTGAGATCGAAGCCGGCCGAGCGAATCTCGCCGCGCGCGACTTCGCTGAAGACCTGCTTGCCGTTCGGCATCGCCCCGAGGAACCCGTCGCCGTTGGCCGCCTGGCACTCGGCAAGTTCTGCCACGACGTGCGCCACCCGCGCGCAAAACTGCGGGTCGTCGGCGGCACGGCTCATCCGCGCGCAGGCCGAGAGATAATGTCCGAGCGAATGTCCGGCGATCCCCTGCGCTTCCCACCCCTCGTAGTTCGGCGCCTTCTCCGGCAGACCGGCCTCTTTGCGGTACCAACTGAGCAAACGATCGGCGTCGAGACTGAGCAGGAACTTGGCGTCGAGCTCCATCGCGTGACGATAGGGGCCGGGCAGGAGTTTGACGTCGCCCGGCTCGAACGATTGAGCCAGCAGTTTAATTCTAGGATCGACGCGATCGCGGACGCGGACTTCGCCAGCTCTAGCAGATACCACGACGCCAACCAACAGCGCCACGGCAACCGCCAATCGACGAACAATGCCCCGCTTGCAGCAGTACATCAACCTGGATCTCTGTGGCATCACGGCGCGTCGCTCAAGGTTTCATCGCCCGCGGCGGAGGTGAGGGCTCGCCACAACAGCGGATCGATCCCGTCGGCGTAGTACTTCACCGAGCCGTCGCAACGCGAAGCGTTCACGCCGCCGGCATGCTGGCTCCGCGCGGCGATGTGTTGCTGCTTATGGCCGTTGCTATCTTGAATGGCTTCTCCCGCCAGCCGGCCGAGTGTCACATCGCCTGCCGCGCTAACCGTCGCCGTCAGCGGTTTCGGGACCCCCTGTTGAGCAAATCCGGTCTCGACGTTGGCCAACCATTCCCCTTGCCGGCAGAGGGCGTCCGCCGCAGCTGAATTCGGCGTGTTCCAACCCGTGAAGATCTGCCCGCCGAGAGCCGTTTGAGCATCCGAGTAAGGCCCACCCCACGCCGCCGACTCAGGAAGCACTTTCACCTCAGAGGTCATCAGCGTGTTCGACGTTCCGTCGGAAATCATGCTGAGCGGCGTGTCGATCCGCGGCCGGAACGGCGCTCCCGCGAAGATCACGTTGACCGTCGACAAATCGTGTTGGCCGTACACCGTGTTGCCGGCGTTGACAACGTAGTTCGACCGCACGCGCGCCCAGGTGGGGACGTCCCATTCGTTGCGCTGGAGGCCAATATCGCTGGGGCACTGGTGCATCGGCACAAACGCCGTGCGCGCGGCCAGGTTCGACGCATCACTGAACGACTTGCTCGGGCTGGCGAGCTTCGAAAGCCCCGCCTGCTCCATGTAGGGCATCACCGGCAAGTACCAGCCATGGTCGTCGTACCAACCGCCGGGTCCGGCGGGAAATACGTCCAGATACCCTTTCTCTTGTCCCGGGGTGGCCGTGTTCCACCAAAACTTCGCCATCGGCGGCAGCCCCTTCTTGCTGCTCTCGTAGTTCAAGAACGCCAGCGACAATTGTTTCTGATTGTTGAGACATTGCCCGCGTCGCGCCGCCTCACGGGCCGCTTGCACGGCGGGCAGCAGCAGCGCCACCAACACGCCGATGATCGCAATGACCACCAGCAGCTCCACTAACGTGAATCCCGCACTGCGTTGACGATCGTGAACCATCGAAATCTCCTTGAGTCATCTCGCTGAAGCACCGCGCTTCGGCGACGCAACTCGCCTCGCTCGAACATGCTAACTCCCGAGATCGAAATTCTGGTCCGCCTTATCGCCGGACACCTCGACTTCGACCCCGTTGCTCACGCTGGCCGGAACGATGCTGACCGTCTCCGCGACGTCGGTCCCAGTTCGCGCGCTCTTGTATGTCTTGCCGGTCGGCTTGTTGATGCTGAAGTACGCCTTCACGGCGCCCCTCGGCGTCGCGGGAGAATCGTACTTCCCCTCTGCGATCGGCACCGTGACGGCGCCGCCGGCGGTCGTACGGAAAGTAATCGCTCCATCTGCTCCGGCAGGCAATGGCTGGCCGCCGATCGTGACTTGGCCTTGGAGATGCGCCGTATTCCCGGTCGATGATCTGCCGCCGCAGCCGGTGCACCAGCAGAACGTCGCGATCAGCGCAAGCAGCGATACAAATCGCATGACCACAGAACCACCTGCAGTTAGAATTAGCGTCGCCTCAACCAGTCGATGCGAGCCGACGGCAGGCGCCCAGGACAAGTCGCGTGATGAGTTGCGAGCAACGAACGGCGTGATGCTTCGTCACGATTCCTCTTGCGTCGCCCTCGCATTATGGCAGATGAAAGGAGTGCGCCCCATCTAGAATTGCGTAGAAAGTTTTAGACTTCGCGCAATGCCATTTCTCGACTTCTCGCCGTTAGGGCGAAGCCTTCGGCCGCATGAGAAGCAGCGAAACGCCTTGCCGCGGCAGGCGGAATGCCAGTCGCCCAGCCTGCTTCGCGAGTTCGATCGCTGCCGGGTCCTCCAGCAGCGTCAGCTCGGACGCTGCTTGCAGTTCGCGATACTGCTCTTGGCTCGGCGCGATCGGCGAGCCCATTCGTCGCCATGCGGCATAGGCGTTGCTGTGCAGATCGTCGATGCGGTAGTGACGGACTTCAGCCGCCGCCCACTCAGCGGGTAGTTGGTCGATTGTCAGCGCAACCTCCGCATCGGGGCCGGCGACGTCGTCGTCATGGTAGTGCCACGCGAGAATCGCCACCTCGTCCCCCGCGCGGCTGGCAAGCGCCGCCACGTCGGGCCGGTCGCGGACGCCGCGCTCGATCATCTCCTGGAGCGGAATCTCGCCGCTGCTCGTCACGGCCAGTCGATCGCCCCCCATCCGGCTGAACATCCGAAAGATATTCAGTACCGGCAGCGGAATGCCGTTGCTCGCCAGTTGCCGGAAGCCGGCAAAGTAGGGCTGATCTTCGAACTCGAACGCCCACGTGACGGCGCCGTCGAATGCCACGCCATGCTTGTCGGCCAGGTCATGCTTCCGTGCGAAGCTTGCCGCGGTGTAGCTGGAGTAGACCGTACCGTTGCGGTAGCTGAACATCGGCCCCTGGCAAGCGGCGCACCCCTCAGGATCCGACTCGCCAATGACGATCGGCGTCTGCTTCAGTTCGGGAAACGAGGCGACGATGCCGAACCCGCGGTCGATCGTCGCGAGTTGCGCGGCAATCCCCATCCGCACATGGCCATCGACATGCGTCGGGGCGCCCTTGGCGTGGAAAGCGACGAAATCGAGCGGCGTGCCGCGTTCGCCGGTGGCGAAGTTCTTGCCGCGCATCGAATGCTCCAGAAACGCTCGCGTAAAATCGCCCCCGTCGCCCGCCGAATGGGGCCCGCCAACGCGAGCCGTCGGCAGTGCCCGCCGCACGCCGTCGACGGCGTAGTCGTGCAGCTTAAAAAACTCCTCGCGCGTCCCGCCCCAGTAGCCGTCGGGGAGGCTGTTCGCTTCGTTCCACGTTTCCCAATACCAGCCATTCACCTCGTCGACGCCATAGCGTTCGATGCAATGCCGCGTCCACTGGTAGACCAATTCCCGCCACTTGTCGTAGTCTTTCGGCGGGTACCGCCAACCAGTGCTAATCGTGTTGTACGGCAACCCCGGCCGCCATTCGTGCCGATATGGTTGCGGATGCGTCGAGAGGGCCTCGGGCATGAACCCGATTTGCACGTATGGCCGCACGCCTCGTTCGAGGAGCGTGTCGAAGATGCGGTCGGTGATCGTCCAGTAGTAGATCGGTTCGCCAGCCGCGCTCTCGGTGTAGGCGTTGGTGCTGCCCCACTTCAGTGCCGGCGTCCCGTCGCCGGAGGTGAGCAAATTGTGCGTACGAAAATAAACCTCGCGGGGCTTCAGTTCGCCGAGTTGCGCAAGGAGCCGCTCGCCATCTTTCATGTAGGTGTAGTTCGGTTCGTCCCCGCCGAAGAACCGCCAGATGGGGCGCAGCGGGCCGCGCGTGGCGGCGGCGTCGACGCGGATTTCGACGGGGAAAGAACCCTCGGCGGCATGCGCTGCGGTGGTGCAAATGAAGGCCAACGCAAACAGAATAGTGGCAAGTAGCCGCGTCGTATTATGCATCAAGCTGTGAGGAACTAGTGAGAGGGATCGCGGTCGTCAATGTAGCTTTAACTGCGTGATGCCGTGTAGTTTGCTAGAGAGCTTGCCTTCTCTGAATGTTCTGGCTCCCTCCCCCTTGAGGGGAGGGCTGGGGAGGGGGTGGAATCCTGGTACCCGTTGCATCCACCCCTCCCTAACCCTCCCCCTCAAGGGGAGGGGACCTCAGAGTTTTGTTTTCTTGGTGGCTAACAGCTACTGAATTGGCTTCGCGGTCCAGTAGCCCTAACTCGCCGCAGCATCGCCAGCGCCGACAATCCCAAGCAGCATAACAACAATCCGCCCGGCTCCGGCACGCCGGTCGCCGCCGCGAAGGCCCCAGCGCCATTAGCCGCATCGTAGTCCGCCTGAAACAGTCTAAAGTCCTTAAAATTGTTGAGCCCGTCGCCATCAAGATCGCCGCGGCCATATTGCTCGGCGTCGCTCAACCCCGCGAGATTCGTCAAGTTAAAGCTGCGAAACACACTCCAGTCCGCGAGCGTCAGCTGGCCGTCGAAGTTGAGATCGCTCCGGCCCAACGGCTGCCCGCCGTTGCCGACGTACGCGACAGTTCCTGCGACGATGCTGCCGTCGGCCAGCGTGATCGACAGCGCCAAATCTTCCACCGGCGAGCGAATCCACCCGCCGCTGCCGCTGAGATTGAGTTGGGCGCCCACGCCAAGCGTGCCGCCGTCGCCGAGCGACGCTTCGCGGAAGAAACCACGATTCCCAGCGGCCGACGTCACCTGCCAATCGTCGTTTGGATCGATCGAGCCGTTGCCGCCAGGTGGCGCATCAAAATTCCCCGCTATCGTCTGGAGGCTAGCGGCATTGATTGCCCCCACATCCGACGAAATTGAGTACGAACGAATCCCCGTGACAGCACCCGTCTCGTTGACGAGCGTCATCGCCCCCGTCGCGCGATTGACGGTGAGCGTCACTGCGAAGTTCGGCATCACCTGAAACAAC